>JADEXV010000228.1 GCA_015206945.1 Nostocales cyanobacterium LEGE 12452
ATATTAAATTCGCCGCGATCGAGTTTGGGAATAAATCCTTTGGGAATTAGTGGAATCAGAACTATACCTGCGATGAAACTGAAGACAGCTAACCCGATAACTATTTTCCGGTGATTTAAAGACCAACTCAGTAAATTTCCGTAAAATTGAGTAAAAGCTACCCAAATTTTTGCTTCTCGACGCGGGGAGAGTGAGGATTTAGGTTTCAGCCAGTAGATAGCTAGAACTGGAGATAAAGTCCGAGCAACTAGCATAGAAGCAAGCATTGCCGCGGATACAGTGATGCCGAAAGGCTTGAAAAACTGACCAATTACCCCACCCATCAAACCTATAGGTAGAAAAACTGCTACTGCTGTTAAAGTGGCGGCGGTAACTGTCAACCCAATCTCATTTGTAGCTAAAAGCGCTGCCTGGCGAGGAGTTTCCCCATCGTCAACGTGTCGCATGATGTTTTCCACATCCACAATCGCATCATCAACAATGCTACCAATCACCAAAGCTAAAGCCAGCAGGGTGATTGTTTCCAGATTGAAGCCGAAAATCGCCATGACGATAAACGTCGCCAGCAAAGATGTAGGAATCGCCAAGGCAGAGATCAGAGTTGCCCGCCAATTCCACAAAAAAGGAAAAATCACCACGATAGACAACAACACTGCTTCCAGCAAAGCATCAATTGTTGACTGGGTGGCTTGGCGGATGTATTCTGCTTGGGTGGCAGCTAAGGTGAGTTTGACATCTTTTAGGGTTGAGCGTAGCCTTTGAACTTCTTTCTCAACTTGACTCACTACTTCCAAAGTATTAGCACTACCGCGTTTGATTACCTGAAATGCGAGCGCATCTTGACCGTTAAACCGGACTAATGTCGCCCCACCTTGGGGGAGAGCAGCTGCACTCGCATTTGCTGGATTTACCGGAGGAGTTGCCGTAGCAGCGCCTAGTAATGAGACTTTTAATACTCCTGGTAATTTAGCGATCGCACTGACAATCTCATCTTGCGCCAACTTCGTCAAATCTTTGAGATTCCGTGTAGGACTCTCTATGGCATAACTAATTGCTGCTGACTCGTTTAGATTCAGGGGAATAATTTTAGAAGTCGCTCCTTGAGGCAAAGTTAGCTGCTTTAGAGCAGTTTCAACCTTTTTAGTCGATGTTTCTAAATTCGTCCCAACCGCAAAAGAAAGGGCAACAGCTGTTTGACTAGGATAGGTTGATGAGCGGATATTCTCCAGTCCTTCCAGAGAGCGGAGGCGTTCTTCTAGGGGTTTGGTGAGCTTCGCTTCTGTATCCAGGGCTGTTGTTAGGGGAGCTGTAGCATTTACAACCACCACTGGAAAGGTAATATCTGGAAACAAGGCATACTTAAGGGAACTGAAAGCTAGAACACCAGCTACCGTTACGGCAATCCAAAAACTCACCGTCAGCCACGAAAATTGAATCGCCAATTTGGAAATATTGAAGAGTTCTCGTGCGGATTTGGAGTTATGAAGCTTTACCATCTTGGAAAATTATCGTGTGGATGACACAATTATTTAGTCATGCTACAGCAATCATCTTCGGTTTGCGAATTTTGGTTAGTACTAAACGGCAATATTACTTATTGTCACTCAGATATCGCCCAATCTTTAATCCGCGCCGGTGAGCAATCCTATTTTACAAACTGCGTAGGCGTAGCCCGTTGTAGACATCGCTCTTCAATGTAAAAAAGAATCGCGCCACGCCCGTCTACTTCAAACATTAATCGACCGTTAAAACTTAAAACTATTGAGACTAGTGCCTAATTTTTTGCCCATCAACACAATTCTGGTGCCTCAAGGAGCAGAATATAAAGCTGTGTGTCGCGGATTAAGCGGCATTACTGCCTCCATCCCAAAAGTAGTAGCCATACCTGTTGGCATGAAGCCTTTACTCAAATACCTACAACAAGGACAATTTCGGACTCCAAAATCCAGAGTGCTGATTATGGGTATATGTGGTAGCTTGAGCGATCGCTATACAGTTGGCGATCTTGTGCTGTATCAAGATTGTGTTTATCAGGGGAAACAGCAAGAATGCGATCGCACTTTTACAGCACAATTGAACTCTTCATTATCAGAAAAAGTATCTTTGGTCAAGTCACTGACAAGCGATCGCGTAATTTGGTCTGCATCCGAAAAACGCGGTTTAGGTGAGACTTTGGCGGCTGATGTTGTTGATATGGAAGGATTTACCGCTTTAGAATTTTTCAATGCCGCTGGGGTGTCTGTGGCAATGCTGCGAGTAGTTAGCGACGATTGTCAGCATAATATCCCCGATCTCACACCAGCAATTAACTCTGATGGCTCTCTAAACCCTTTTCCGTTAGCGATCGCAATGCTTCGACAACCCTTTGGTGCTACTCGGTTGATTCGAGGTTCATTAGCAGCATTAAAGGTGTTAGAGCAAGTTACAAATCTGCTTTTTTCAGGCTCTAGCAATAAATAATCTGTTGCGTCTTTACAGCAATTTTTAGATAAATAACCATGCGGTAAGGGCACAGCTTTGCTGTGCCCTTACAAAATATAGCAATTTCAAATCATTTGTGAAAATATCTTTTTACTCTCTTTGCATTCTCTGCGTCTCTGCCATTAGTTAGAAAAAATGATTTTTCACTAATAGAATCGAATTTATATATATGTTTTACTCTTACATCAACTGAAGAAAAATTAATAAAAATAAAAATGATGTAGGTATTTATTATGAAATTGTTGATGGATAAGTTTTACATAAACTTTATGGTTAAACATATAAATAGAAACCTAGATTGGGAAACATAATATATAACCTTATCAGGGTTGGGTTCCATGAGAGCTAATTGCACTGAATTGTAAATCAAAAATACCCTTTTGCCAGAATAGCGCGGAACTAATTTACCAACTATCAAACAGAATTTATGAAGCTCAATTACAAGCTCAATCTATACTCGTTCCTAGCTAGTTTTCCATTACTCAAAAAAAGTTATACCGCTAAAATCATGTTGGTGGCATTTTTGGGTACTCACATACCACTTCTAACCTTACTCTTGAGTTTCGTTATCTCAAACTCCTATTCATTGGAGATGGCGATTCGAGTTATGCTTATTGCTCTGTTGGCTACCTTAGCGGGTACAGCCGCCACCCTCTATGCACTACACCACCTGCTCAAACCGGTTATTTTGACATCTGCGGCATTGCAAAATTATCTAAACACCAAAACTTTACCTGAATTGCCCACAGATTTTGCTGATGAAGCCGGCACATTGATGGCGGATACCTCACAAACTCTTTACAAATTAGATGAATTAATTCACTACATCAGTAATTATGACGATCTAACTGGATTGCCCAATCGTGATTTATTCTGCGATCGCCTCCATCAGACTCTATCTCAACCTGAAAATAACCAGCGCTTTGTAGCGGTCTTTTTACTAGGTGTTGATGATTTCACTGCTATGAGTCATGGTTTGGAGCATGAAACAACAAATTTGTTGTTAAGAGCAGTTGCTCAGAGATTACAGCGCTTCCGGCTATTATGCAATACAGTTTTTCTCCTTGCCCTCTCCTATCAAAGCTTTCAGATTTGGGGATGTACCTCATAGCTGCCGTAAGTGCTGTATCACTCTGCATGACACAAACAGATATTCTGGCCCATTTGAGTGGAGATGAATTTGCCATTTCTCGCATAGATATTGTTTCTTTTGAAAGTGTAATTAAGCTATCTCAGATGCTGTTAAGCACCTTGAGCAAACCTTTTTCTATAAAAGGAAACTTGATTCATATCACCGCCAGTATCGGCATCACAATTAATGGAATAAATGAGCGTAATAGCATAGATCAACTTTTGCAGCAGGCTCATATAGCGCTGTACCAGGCCAAGCAGCAAGGGCGTAGCAAATACCAATTTTATTCACCGGAAATTAATGCTCAGTTGCAGGAGCGAATAACTTTAGAAAATGAATTATATGGGGCACTTGAGCGCAATGAAATGCTGGTTTATTATCAACCTCTGATTGATTTACACAGCGGACAAATTACAGCTATGGAAGCGTTGGTTCGCTGGCAGCATCCTACATTAGGTTTGGTTTCTCCAGTAAAGTTTATTCCCATTGCTGAAGCCAATGGTTTGATCCTACCAATTGGTGAATGGGTCTTGCGAACTGCTTGTGCCCAAAACCGTGCTTGGCAGCTTGCTGGATTTAACCCAATTCGGATATCTGTAAATCTGTCAGCCCGACAGTTTGAACTACCGAATCTAGTTGAGGTTGTCAGCCAAATTCTTGAAGAGACTGAACTTCAAGTATCTTACCTGGAACTGGAAGTGACAGAAAGCTTCTTGATGGCTGATATGGAGCGATCGATTAAAACCTTAAAACAATTACGAGAACTGGGTATATGCTTGGCTCTAGATGACTTCGGTACTGGTTATTCTTCCCTTAACTACTTGAAGCGCTTTCCCGTGAACATGCTCAAGATCGATCGCTCATTTGTACAGGATGTCACATCTAATCCTGATAGTGCCGCCGTCACGAATGCGATTATTGCCCTGGCAAAAAGCCTGCGGTTGAACATCACAGCAGAGGGTGTGGAAACCCAAGAACAGCTTGACTACCTGAAAATGCATGGATGTGATGAAGGTCAGGGTTACTACTTCAGTTGTCCTGTGCCCGCTGATATAATTACCCCAATGTTGCAGAAAACTTTTCAGCAGATGGAGAAAATTCCAGCATAAGTGGATGCCTAAGCCAGAAAATACACCCCTGATAACGTTTCACTTGGATTTTGCTAGAAATGGTTATCAGGGGGCAGGTTAAGGAGGCAGTAATGCTGAAGGAATCCCCATAAATAAATTTAGACTTACGCCGTGAGCCTCAGCCGAATATAGATTTAACAAGGACGCTGTATTTCTTGCGCCTACTTAATAAAATACATATTTTTTTGTTTTTCATAAATAAATTTAGTTGCTCTCAGACCATTTTGCCTTTAAAGAAAATTCTTTTCTAAAACCTTCTGCCTCCTTCCCGATTGTTGAGCGTAGTCGAAACACTGCCTTCTGCCTTTCTTCGATAACATAAGCAGAGAAATCCAGGATTAATGAGGCCAATAAAAGGTTATTTATTTTGAAACTGTAGAAAGTTTTGCAACCATGTGAGCGCGAGATGAAACTTCAAGCTTGCGAAACATCCTTTTTAAAGCTTGCTTGACAGAGTTTTCAGTAATCCAAAGTTCAGCACTAATTTCTGCATTGGTTTGTCCTTGAGCCACCAAGGAAGCAATTTGCATTTCACGAGGCGTTAAACGGTTCGTCTGTAATAATGGTTGTTGCAATTTCGCCATTGCCACCCAAGTAGAAATGTGCAGACAAAGCGCACTCAAATCTGTAAGATTTTGTGAATCAAATGCAGGCATTCCTTGCTGACGCGTCAAACCTACCACACCCACCAACTCACCATTGCTGACAATTGGTCCTGCCATCACGTGCCAGTGATCGGCACGAGGGCAAATCAATTTCCATGTTTTAGGTTCTACTACCAAAGCTTCATGAACAGGGGCATGGCGTTCTAGCAAGTAGCGTGCAACTGGATTGTGTTGAGGTGATAATGCAATTTTGAGTGCTTTTTGAATCTTGCTGTCAACTAAAGAAATTTGGGCAAAGAAAAACAGCCCACATCGTGTAGCTGAAAAATACTCACTCATTTCTGCGGATATGTGCGATCGCAAAGTCTGTTCATCTTGAGCTTGAGCAATTCCATGAAATAGAGCTTGTAAGGCAACCATGATTTGCAAAGTGTACTCGTTCGAGGTCTAGGCGCAGTATCGCAACCAGACCTATCTTAGCTTTAGTCACACCAACTCAAATCCTTTGTTTGGTTTTTGGGATTACTTTACATGACTGTAAATTCTGGCATTGATGACACACAGATATCCGGGCGCTGGATTCAAATCAGTTTTTTGAGCGCAGCAGTGCTTTTCAATCTCTGTTTAATAATCCAAATATTCAGTGTTGGATTGGCTTACTTTTACAACTCTGATTGGTGGAAGCTACATATTTGGCTCGTGCGAGGATATGGCGGACTTTCACTAATTTTGTTGATATGGGTGTTTTTAATTCCATTTCCTCGAAGAATCCGAAACCTTACAGCAAGTATGCCAGTGCTGCTGGGACTGCAATTTCTCACAATTCATTTACACACTTCTTTTCCTATAGCAGTGTTCCATCCACTTATCGGCTTTTCCTTATTCTCTATTTCCACAACCCTAGTGCATCGGACATCGCACATCGTATTTTCCAACCACAACCAAGACTAAATCGTTGCGGAAACACAAGTTTCAATTCTTTTCGCGCTATTACAGGAGAAATACAAGTGTCTCAATACGCCGATCCATCTGTTCTTGTTGATACCCAATGGCTTGCAAATCATCTTAACGATCCAAACATCCGCATTATTGAAGTAGATGTGAGTCCAGAGCCGTACAAAAATGCTCACATACCTGGTGCTGTCTTCTGGAACATCTTTACAGACTTACTCTTGCCCGATTTGAAGATGAATTTGGATGCGATCGCTTTTGAAAAGCTAATGGCACGTTCAGGCATCACCAATGACACCACAGTGATTGCTTATGGCAGTTATCCGGGAACGGGAGCCTGGATTTTCTGGTTGTTGAAAGTCTTTGGGCATGAGAATATACGAGTTCTCAATGGCGGCTACCAAAAATGGAAATCAGAAGGTCGTCCACTGGCAACTGAGCTATCTACGTTTGCTTCTACTGATTACCGTGCCAGAGGTATTGATACTCATCTGCGAGTATTACATAATGAAGTGCAGGCATCAATTGGTCGAAGCGATCGCGTGTTGTTAGATGTCCGAACACTGCAAGAATACTCTGGTGAATGGTTTTTCGATCGACCACAACAAGAAGGTCAACTCACTGGACATATTCCAGGTGCAGTGCATCTGGAGCATATCTTAACTCTCAATGAGGATGGAACTTTTAAATCATTCAACGAATTGAAAAATCTTTATGAGAGTAAGGGCATTACGGTTGAAAAAGAAGTGTTTCCCTACTGTGCCATAGGTGGACGTTCTGGATATACCTGGTTTGTCTTGAAGTATTTATTGGGCTATCCGAATGTTCGGAATTATGATGGCTCTTGGAATGAGTGGAGTCGCTTGCCTGATGTAGCGATCGAGAGGTAAAGAAAGGCAGGAGTATATGAGCACAAGGCCTCTTACGCCCCTACCGCGTGGTCTATTTACCTGAAAATAGCTGTAAGCGTGGGTTTCTCCTGCCTCCTGAATTGAGATGTTTCCAATATTCCCAATAACCGCACCTTTACAGACGGACACCACTACCGCCATCAAGATTAAAATCTCTTAACCTTTCGTTACACTAGAGACATCGAGAAGGACGAAAGCAAACCTCTCGAAGCTGAAATCAAAGGTGAACGACATGAATGGCACAATTCGCGTTGGTAATCTCTTCGGAATTCCCTTCTATATCCATCCGTCATGGTTTTTAGTTCTGGGTTTAGTAACTTGGAGCTATAGCAGTGGACTGGCGGCGCAATTTCCCCAATTGTCTGCGGGATTGGCTTTGCTACTAGGATTGATGACAGCGCTGATGTTATTTGCCTCTGTCGTCGCCCATGAATTAGGCCACAGTTTTGTTGCGATTGGTCAGGGAATTGATGTCAAATCCATCACACTGTTTATATTTGGCGGTTTGGCGAGCTTAGAAAAAGAGTCGAAAACTCCAGGTGAGGCTTTCTGGGTAGCGATCGCTGGGCCGTTAGTTAGCTTACTACTATGCGGTATAGCTACAACTATTGGTGTTACTACTGCTGCATCAGGGCCATTAGCTGCAATTCTTGGTGTTCTCGCTTCTGTTAACTTGGCATTAGCGCTATTTAACCTGATTCCTGGCTTGCCCTTAGATGGCGGAAATATACTGAAAGCTATCGTTTGGAAAATTACAGGTAATCCTTATAAAGGTGTAACCTTTGCGAGTCGAGTGGGACAAATATTTGGTTGGGTAGCAATTCTTTCTGGTGTAGTTCCTCTACTATTATTTGGCAACGCCGGTAACTTCTGGAATTTGTTAATTGGCTTCTTCTTATTGCAAAATGCTGGTAATTCGGCTCAATTTGCCAGAGTCCAAGAAAAACTCACTGGTTTGACAGCCGAAGATGCTGTAACTCATGACAGCCCGATTGTATCTGCTAATCTTACCTTGAGAGAGTTTGCCGATGAGCGAGTTATCAGTGGGCAAAACTGGCATCGGTTCTTAGTGACTGATGATGATGGACAATTAGTAGGTGCGATCGCAGTTGATAATTTAAGAACCATCCCTACAGTGCTGTGGTCAGAAACTCAAGTTAAAGAAGTCATGCGACCAATTACCGAATCTACCACAGTCCAATCAGATCAACCTCTGCTGGAAGTTATGCAGTTACTCGAACAAAAAAAGCTATCTGTACTTCCCGTGATTCGTGAGAATGGCGTCCTAGTTGGAATCTTAGAAAAAGCTGCAATTATCCAGCTACTTCAAAGCCGAACCCAACCTAACCCTGCATAAAGACGCAATTCATCGCATCTTATCAAAAAACGCTAAAACCTTGTAGAGACGTGACAAATCGCGTCTCTATATTTTTATCGCCCAAATTTTTGATTGCGTGAAAAAACTCCGTACAACTTCAATACGCTTGGGTTAGCCCCAAAAACCTTAAACTACGTAGGTTGGGGAGCCACTGCGCCCTTGCGGTTTCCCGACTTGTACCCCTATGGAGAAGCAAGCTACGCTTTTAGCGTTCCCGTAGAGTAGCAAGTGGCGTTTGAGGAACGAAGCCCAACATTTGCAGGACTTTGTTGGGTTGCGCAAAGCTTTAACTGAACTGTATTGCGTACAACTTAAAAGAGCTTTCTTTCCGATTGCTTCTTGGCTGTCCACGCAAATAAGTTCAAAAATCAAATCGGATTACTCTATTAGGACTCCTATTTAATTTTTGAACAACACTCGTACTTACTCATTCCTTTTTTGCTATTCCCTATTTCTATAAATTTAGACATCTGGTGAAAAAGAATGTAGAGACATAGCAGTGCTACTTCTGTGCAAGGGTTCTGAATACGTCATATTTATCGGCTCTTAATATTTTTTTTCCAAGGATTTTTACGAGATATCAGGTATATCCCTAGTAAGGATAGACCCAGCACTGATGCAGGCTCAGGTATAGTTTTGATTTTGGCATAAATAGCTGTTGTAGTTGTAGCTTCTTCAAGAGCCTTAATACTTATTTGGCGACCGTCTAGATTAAAGCCAGTTAATTCAAGGGTATATTTATTACTTCCAAAGGTGAAACTGCGATTACTCAAATTTGTGTCTAAAAATACTAAGTCTGCACTCTTTTCAGGATCTTTTGAGTCGTTAGGTGTATTTACTAAACGCAAGTTGAAGTCAAAAACCTGGCTGGTTCCTACAGGTGGACTGAAAGATACATTCAGATTTAAAGGTACAAATTCAATGCCTGTATCGGGGACTATCTTTCCATTAAAGTAAGTTAAATCAGCTATTTTGAATACAGAGTTAATGTCCGCAGAAAATGAAGTTCCATTAGAGGTTAGTTGATTTGGAAGCCCTGGCGACGAAGTAGCTTTACCCCAAGTAAATGTGTTACTTCCCACACCTGTATATATAGGATTAGTATCGGTGCTTGCTGGAGTAGGATTTCCCCATGTCGGACTAGAGATGCCAGAAAAAGTTAGAGCTTGTGCTTGACCAGAGAAACCAAATCCTGTGGTCGAACTCACAAAAAAACTAGATATAGCAGTAGCCAAAACAAAACTTAGTTTCATAATTCTAGGTTTTAACGTTCATTCTGGAGCTTCTTTCAAGTAGGTATTCAGTCTACCTTAGTAAATTTACGGAAAATACGCCCATTTCTTCTTGTATTTTTTATAAAATCTTTATGTTTATTTCAAAATAATTTAATGAATACTTTATATTTATTAAGTTAAGATCACGGCTTGTTAAAATATATTTCACTATTTTGTATCTAGTAAAACAGTAAACCTCTTGCAAAATTTCCCTAACACGCCACTTCCAGCAAAAGTGAAGACTTTGACATAAGTCAAAGGCGGAGTAGGGTTCTTTTTTTGATTTATGCAAGAAGTCTAGTAATTACGTAGTCGTAGTCCGTCGTAAACATCGCTACCTTACTTGAGTTCCCAGTAAATTGTCAAGCTGATATGAAGTTACAGTTTTTTGACATTCTCTGCACTATGGAGAGCAATGGGATTCATAATTTTGACAAAATCTCTGGTAACAACTGGCTAGGAATTTTAGACAAAGCCAGGTTTTGTCCCTGTATCCCTAACTCATTATGAAAAGCACGAATAGTTTTCACCACATAAGCAAAGGTTGTTTGATAAGCCTCTGGTTGTTTACTTAATCCGTTTAAGGCTTGCAAATGGTTATCTAATGCTACTTCTAAGTGTTGAGAGCGTGTTGCTTTGTCGCCATTAAAAGACTTATCTATTACTAGCTGATAATGTGCTAGTCCCAGGTTATTGTGAGAGGCAAGCAAATCAAAACTTAAAGAAGTACCGCTAAGTGAGTTAGCCAAAGCTATAGCTTCTTCGTAAGCGCTGATACATAGTTGCAGATACTTTTGCCGTGCCTCTTTAGTAGTCTCAGATAGGTTTGCTAGATGCCAGTAAGCTGTACCCAGATTATTTTGTGTAGCGGCGCAGGCACTGGGAACATTAGCTGGAGTGCGATACTTGAGAGCTTCGCTATAAACATCTATGGCTCGCTGGAGGTTTTGAGCAGGTTGTTCGTATTGTGCCAGATTCCAACACGCAGTACCGATATTGTTTTGAATCATGCCATACTTGAGCGGTTCCTCTTCAGGGTTGTAGTGTGCAAGCGCTTCATTGTAAGCTGCGATCGCTTTCTTTAAATGCACAATCGGTTGGTTGTATTGCCCTAAATGCCAGTAAGCAGTACCCAAATTATTTTGGCAAGCCGCATACTTTAATGAATCCATTTCAGCTGTACGGTAGCTGAGTGCTTCACTGTAAGCGAAAATTGCTTGCTGCCAATTTTCCGATGGGTGAGAGAAACGAGCTAAATCACCATAGGCTGTCCCCAAATTATTTTGTACGCGAGCGTAAGTTTCCAAATGTGTCTGGGGCGAAATTATCTTTAACGCCAACTGATAAAATTCTATTGCCTGCTCTATATAAGTTTGTCCCTCTTCAGAATTAGGTGGTGTACGGTATAGCATCCAGTAGAGTGTACCCAAATCATTCAAGATATCTGGGAGTTGCGGTGAGCTTTCGTCATAGCTAATTGCCTCCTGATAGGCAATAATTGCCACCATCAGGTTTTCTAGAGTTGCCTCTCCTTGCTCAATGCGAAGACGGTATAAAGTACCCAAGCGATGATAAGCCTCTGCCAGTATCTCTTCTGAAGCTTGCTTTTCGTGTAATTCTTCAATCTCTAATAAAATCTGCTGTGGTTGTAAGGAATCCTCTGTATTTTGAGCATTCCTTGTATTTATTGTTGCTAATACTAGCTCCATTAACTCACTGCTAATATAAGATAAAGATGACAGCGATTGATTATTACTCCCACTACCAGAACGATTCGTAGATTCCTGTTGTGGCGTAGCCTTCAATAAATCTGCTGTTGAAACTTCCTCAGTTTTGTGTACGCGATTCCCTTGTATCTCTACTGGGAAATCAGAATTATTCTCAAATTTGAACTCAGTGGCTGCGGTTCTGAGTTCTGCTTGGTTAGCTGATTCATCTAGAATCGACTGCTCAATATTCTCTAAATCCAAGCTTCTGGATGTAGAAAAACGTTCTGGATAGGCCAAATTCTGAGTTGCTGGTGTGGGTTCTCCAGCAAACACAAATACGCCAGTACGACAACGCCAAAACTGTGGTGCTGATTGCTTGATAGCTGATAACCAAGGACGAGATATCCACAACAGCAAATTAGATTCTAGGAATTGGCTGGATTCTTGTGTAGAGAAATATTGTTCGCTTAAGCGAAGATAGTGCAAAAATAACCGTTGTGTCGTCACTGGTTGCTTAGTGAGATGCTCCACGCCGACAATCTGAAATGCTGGTACTGGAAAAGGTCTTCCAGGCGTGTCTTTTGATGCCCCAACAATTGGCGGTGGATAATTAGTCAACCATTGATTAATCTGGATTATGGGGTTCGGATCGTTTAAATTCAAACGCAACGTGACTAATCGCGGATAAGCTGGAGTGCTATTTTCCTGAGTATTTGATGATTGATATAGCACTTGTCCAACAGGATAAGCCAATGTAGAATGCAAACGGGCTGCTACCTGATTCCGCAAGTATAGATCATCACATACCGCTAAAAGAATTTGTCGTCGTAAGCCAAGACTTAAGGCAAGTTTCAGGCGGTGGTATACTTGCCGATTCCAAGTAGAATTATTGTTGGGTGCAGTATCATTCACGCTCATAGCGGCTAAAGAGCCAAAACATAGTACATATCACCTTTCTGGGTGCGTTCAAGTGGGCTAATGTCATAATAAAAATGATTTTTAATAAGTAGATGTTGTGCTGCTCAGGATATATTGAGCCTTCAATTATAGTAGGAACAATAAAGTATAATTATATACTTTGATTCCTAGTTCAATTTTAACAAAAAATAAAAAAGCAGGCCCCTCTTAAAATGGGAACCTGAAAAACTATAAAAAAGATGAAGTTTTCTTAAAATGTTTTACGATCAACTGCTCTTAGAAACAAAGAAGGCGACTAGAATCAAGCCGACAACTAAAGCTGTGGCAGCGATTCCTAGCAAGAGATAAGTTCGCTTTTGCCCTTCCGTGGGAGGTTCTGCTTGATAAACCTTTGGTTCCCGGGCAAAATTATTCAGAAGACCGCCTTCTTCATTGGTATAGGGCATGAATGAATTCCTTTATCTTTATCGTTAATTTAATGTTACAT
>JADEXV010000229.1 GCA_015206945.1 Nostocales cyanobacterium LEGE 12452
GGTATCTCATCAAGATAAATTTCCCTGCAAATCAGTATGTTAATGAAAACTAAAGTCACTTTGTACTTAAATCATAATTTTAGCGATCGCACCTTTTTGTCCGATCTCACCAAATCGCGTTGCTCCCAAACCAATCAGTCATGTTGTCAAACAACGACCTGAAGATTTTACAATGGGTAAAATCTAGCGAAGGTAAGCAAACTTATAAGCTCTTTGTTGAGAATCAACAAACTCTGGCTGCTTGTCAAGAAGAAAATCGCTTGAAAGGATATTGCTTGATTCAAATGCAAAAGAACAAGAAATAATGAACTACCCAATAGCTCTCCAGTCTTGCGGCGAAGGTTCTAGGTAGCCAAAACTTTGAGCTTTAAGAATGGCATTGACCCGATCTCTAGCTCCCAACTTGAGAAAAAGGTTGCCAGTGTGGGATTTAACTGTACTAATACTAATGAAAAGTTGATTAGCGATTTCCTTATTGGAGTAGCCACTGGCAATTAATTTGAGAATTTCAATTTCTTGAGTTGTAGGCAACTCATTATATCTTTTGCCTTTAATTTTTGTACTCTGACGATGGTTCAATTCCAGAAATCTCTTGATAATCGCTTGGTCAAGATATTCTTCGTTTCGATAGATACTACGGATAGCGTTTTTAATCGACTCGATCTTGGTTGTCTTTAAGAAATATGAATCAGCACCACAGGCAAAAGCTTCGTTAATCACATTTTGACTAGAATAAGCGCTGAGGATAATAACTTTGGATAAAGTGTCCTTCTTAATCCTGGTTGTCATCTCCAGTCCGTTGATATCTGGTAGCCCAATATCAAGCAAGACAATATCAGGATTTGTTGAGTTGACTAACTCTAATCCCTCCAATCCACAGCTAGCCTCGCCGCACAGTTCCATGTCTGATTCTTGTGCGATCGCCGTTCTAATGCCAAGTCTACACAGTTCTTGGTCTTCAATTACTACTACCCGAATTGTCATGATACTCATATTTGCACCAAGAGTTAATCTTTAACTTCTCCTATTTTTATACCATAAATGTTAGAATAAAAGCAGTAAAATCTAAGCATATATATTTTAATATATTCCCAAAAGAGGAGAATAAAAACATTCCTAAATAACTGGATTAAACTAAGCGTAATTAAGGTATATATCAGAGACATTCGCTATAATTAGAAATAATAAGTTTTGCTAAAAAGCAGTCTAATAGAATAACTTATATCCTGATAAGGAGTGTTTATATGTTCCAAAGAGAATTAAGAAATAAAATTAATATTTCTGCCTTGGTACATGACGTATCCAATGCAGTGGTTAATGAATCAATTGTTTTGAAGCAAATCATAGATGGAGAGTACGGAAGCAATCTCCAAGAGATAAAAACAATTCTAGTATCCTTATGGCAGACTAATAACAGAGTTATTCAACTGATAGATATGTATCGAAATCATCAATCAAGAGATAGACTTATTGGTTTAAATCCATCCTTGATTCATGAATTTGATTTTGGCGACTTACTAAATAATTTATATCAAGAGTATATGCCAAAAGTTATTAATCGGGGCTTAAGATTGCATTACGAGACTTGTACAGAATATCCGCATGGAACCAGGGTGAAAGGAGATGCAATACATCTTTACAGAATGTGTTCAAATCTACTTCAAAACGCCCTCTCATATACAGAGACAGGTGATATATTCTTGCGATTGTTGAACCAGGGTGATGACTTGGTAGTTTTAATTGAAGACACGGGCATTGGTATTGAATCAGAGGATTTGGCGAATATCTTTCTACCTTTTTATCGTGGGACTATTTCTTCACCTGGCTCCGGGTTAGGATTGTATATTGCAATGATGGTAGCTTATTCTCATGGGCTGAAACTGTCTGTAGATTCTGTTGTCGGTAAGGGAACGATATTTACAATAAAATTTCCTTATCAAGTAAACAATTTTTATGGAGTAGATGCTACAATCCCGAAAAAGCCGAGATTAACTCATGTGCTACCTGGACGACACTAAGCTATGGGATAAGATAGAGTATGTCGTTGGATGTTTGATATTTGGTGGGCTGTTTATTGCTGCCGTTATCACATTCAGTACTGATATATTTGAAGCCACATTTTATATATTTCTTGCAACAATAATTGCTCCTTTTGTGAAAATAAATCTAATATTAAGACGGTATCTCTTAATCAGTGGATTTATATTTGGATTAGTGATGGGGTATTTTAGTTAAATATGCCTAATCTCCTAGCTCGGAATGATCATCTTTATCAAATGAAAATTGCTGAGTTTTATCAGTTTGAATAGGAGGTTGAGCTTGTTGTTTTGTAATCCGTTGCTGATTAAAAGCAACTATTTTTTGTGCTTCCTCAGTTGAGAGGTTATTTGAGGTAATTGTAAACTCATTAGTGTGGTCTTTATATGCAGCAAAAGCTTTTTGATTGGATTGAGTTTTGCGGTTAACATTGATAAACTGTATACCTTCTTTAATCAGCAATTGAAGTCTATAAAGAACGCCTTCATAAACGCGGCCTTCATTTTTAGTATCTTGACCTTTAGCAATGATAGTTTGAACAACGGCAGGAATCAGGGACTTTTTGCTAAAGTCATCGCCTTGATGCTGTTTATTAGCCATAATCTTCAGTATTTTGAGTACTTTTGGTCAAAATATTTCTTAATTTATCTTCAAGATTTTGACGCGATTGTGAATCCAACTCAATGGGGGATTGTACTGTACTCTGTGGCGCTTTCTCTATCATTAGAGCCAGCCGATAAGCCATCATATTATTCGAGATCCCACTGTTGCGATTAATAGAAGCGATGGTTTCTCTAACATCTGTGGATTGCATAACTAAACTTCCAAGTTGTTTAACTGAGGTTCTGGATTGCGAGGCTGGTTTTGAGTTGGCTTCTGTGTTTCGGCATTCTGGGAAATTTTCGGACTATAAAAATTATTAATCGATTGTTCGCGCAACAATTTTAAATCCTCTGTGATTTCGCTAAGTGGTGGCAAAATAATATCAGTTTTCCCATTAATAATAATTTCTTCTTTAGTTTGAATTAAAATTTTAAAATAAAGTTGTGACTGCTCACCCAAAGTTAGTTTAGCATTGGGGTCTTTTTGAAATCGCTCACGAAAACCTTCATTACCTTGGTTCGCTCCAGATGTCCATCTGACAGAACTCTCCAGTAAGTTCCAAATTTCAGCTAATGCTGGATGAAGTGGTAAAGGGATATCACGAGTTGCGTGGGTATTAGCAGCAGAATTAATTGTTGGGATTTGAAGTTTAGTTGCCAGCAGCCGGAGTTTGTCAATTTCTAAGGAGGTAATAGCCATAGAGTGAACTTGATGCTTCATTTGTTCGTCAGTACGGCTCAATTCTAAATGTACAGCAACTCTAGTAGTTCCGTTATGTTCAGTTTTTAAAAGCTTGATATCACCACTGGTTTCATCATTGGGAGTATAATTGATTCGATAATTGCCTAATTCTAAATCGTGAGAGTTAAAGGCTTCTAAGGTACTTGTAAGTATTTTTAAGACTTCTAAAGATTTAAAACTTTCAAGGATTTTATGAGTGCCATCAGGAGAAAGGGAGCTAAGACTGTTAGCCATTTTCCTGGGGTCTTCATCGACGGAGGGTAGCTCTTTACCTTGCTTTAAGGTATCTGCAACCATTAAAAACTCTTGCCGCTCTATGGGTAAAAACTTATTTAAAGGTTTTTGAGTAATATTAATATGATATTGTGAGGCTTCAAACTCCATAATTGGATTATCTAAGTTTGTTGCCTGACGACGATGAATACTATAAGTAGATTTATTCTTTTTAATTAGAAAAGCATCGGCACGATAAACTGTAGAGCCATCATCTTGTTGAACGCCATAATTCTTCACAAGCTCTCTAGCAGCAAAAGCAATGTCTTGATTTTGTTTAGCTTCTAAAAACCTTCGAGGCATTGTTTGTTTATAAACTGTTACCTGTTTGAGATTGACTCAACTGTTACCAGTAGGTATGCTGTTAGATTCAAAAGAATCCTTGTTAGTAACAAAAGGTGTTTCTACAAAAGTGTTGTTGCTTTCTGTTGTGTCAGAAATAATTTCGGATTGGCGACGACGGCGTTTCAATATGTCTAATTCTTCTAATTCGTCTAATTCATCGACTGATATTGGTTCCGTATTTTGTGAGTTCTGAGTGCTGCTCTCTTCTGAAGGCGAACTAACTTGAGATTGAGAGGCTTCGGGAATAATTAATCGAGCATTTTTTTGAGAATTAGTTTGTGGAAAAGGCGCAATTTTTTCCTTTATTTGTTGGGTTAATAATGCTTGTTGTATTCGTATGGATTTGATAATAGCAGCATACAGAGGGCGAGTATGGGATAAAGGAGATAAAGGACGCAGGGAAGTCAGAGAGGCTTCGGGAATAATTACTCGGTCATTTGTTTGGGAATTAGTTTGTGGAAGAGGCGCAATTTTTTCCTCTGTTTGTTGGGTTAATAATGCCTGTTGTATTTGTATAGATTTGATAGCAGCATACAGAGGGTGAGTACGGGATAAAGGAGGTAGGGGAGATAGAGGAGGTAGAGGAGTCAGAGAGGCTTTGGGGCATCTGGATTCATCACTTGTTGTAAGAGATTCAGGGAGTGTGGGAGGGGTGGGGAGTGTGAGAGGTGTAGCAGGTGTAGCAGGTGTGAGGAGAATCTCACTTCTTCCCACCCCTCCCACACTCTTAAGCTTTAACTCTTGTCCATTTTTGAGAAAAATAAATTGTCGCAGGTCAGGCAAAGGGTTATTTTGCCGCCAATCTTCAAAAGAAACCGCTAAGGCTTTGAGCTTTTCATAAACGGCTGCCCCTTGTGTGGCAATCAAATCGTCAACACCTTTTTCTGGCCCGGGTAAAGTGATTATTTTGACAACAGCCCCATGATTGACCAAAAGTTGACTAGTTTTAATCAAAGCTTTGCCGACGTTGACTTGAGTTTTACTTTTGGAATCATGGTCAAAGCAGATTCTCACTTCTCTGTCTGGAGTCGCAAACATCGCAATTTCTGAGCGTAATTTGCTCTCAATTGGATTACCTTGGTCATCTTTAGAGCGATATGCAGCATTTACCCCTGGCAAGCCGATGGCAGCATCTCCTTGAGTCAAAATACTTGCTGCTTTCTTAGCGCCTTCAACAATGGTTACTGGTATATTGTGTTTCCACACAGAAAACCAAAAACCTGATTGGCGATCGCACTGGCTTGGATTAACGCCAGCTTTGGAGTAGATAAATTCAGCAATGTCTTTCGGTACTTCTAGTAAGAAGATACTAAGTTCATCTTTGTAAGGATGTTCATATTTGATAAATTTCCCAGGTTTTTGGACATCAGGTCTAGGAAAATCAGGTTTATAACAGCCCCAAAGTTTTTGTTTAGGCTGCTCCCCAGGTAGTAAATCTAGGAAAGTGCGGGGGTCAACACCACCATTACACCACCAGCCATCAGTAGAATCAAGATATGCGTAAACTTGGAGAGTTTTATCAGTTAAACGACCAGCATTTTTACGCTCAATCTGGTCACTATACATTAAGTATTCCCAAGACTCATGGCACTGCTCTATGGAGTCATAATACAAAGACTTAAAATTGGCAGATACTATTAGAGGATGGATCGCGCTATTAACTACCAGTTCATGCCAGTGTTTATGCTCAATATTATTTGGACGCGAATTAACGAATTCATCCATTTTAAAACTCTATTTCGGAGCGAGAATTATTATTACTGTGAGTAAAACGAGCATTTGAAGTATTAGTTTGTTTTTGTTGATGAGCGTTTGTATTTGCTAAAGATTGTTCGACAATTTCTTCAACTGTTTTGGCTTCTTCTGGCTCTACGGTTACAAAGTTATTAGTTTTGGGATCAACTTTTGCCCAAGAATAACCTCCACCTCCATCAAGTTTAAGAGCATAAGTATCTTTTCCTAGTTCAAATCTTGCTTTTTTATTCCATTGTTCTACGGTGTCAGCGCAAACATATTTGATTAAAGGTGCTATGATATTTCTGGCAAAATAATCACTGCTTTTAGCGTAATTAGAAATTAGTTGTGAATGCCGTTCATCAAACATAAGTCACCCCACGGCTGGATTCGGTTTTAATAAGATTGGTTAAAGACTTTTGTAAAACGTCATATTGCTGTGATGTAGCACCGAGGCAATTTAAGTCAATCACTTCCCCCGATGGCATCACCCGATTAAAAATAAGATGGAATTCTAAAGAGTCTTGATGAAATTTCAGGAAAGTGACATATTGCAAATCATCCCAGCCGATGCCTTGGATATATTCATTGAGAATTTGTTCAGAAACATCCGGTGATAAATTAATCGGGAAACCTTTCAAAGTAATTTGAACATAAATTCCGACCTTTTTTAATCTTGGTCTTTGTTTACTTAAAACGTGAAAAGTATTAATGACCCAAGCGGGAGCATGAATGTTAACGAGATTACCAGAGTTAATAGTCAATGTCTGCATTAGTTGATTAATTATCTCAAAATCAGAGAGAGCATATTCCTTAATCATTATTCTCATTATTTAATACCCTTGGAATTTGGCTCTGAGCATTTTCGTCTAGGATTGATTTAATTTCTCCAACGCTCAAGAGTTTATTATTAGGATTGTTGCCTTGTTTTGCAGGTGGAGGAAAACGGTTATTGACATCATTAACTCTCAAATCTAAATCGTACTGAGTCGGATATCTCTGTGTACTTTTCCGAGCTAATCTACTGACGACTGGTTTCCATTTTTTTTCGTTGTATCTGTCGATGTCCCGGAGAATTTGAGGAATATTTATGCTTTTTAACTGAGGAACTGACCCCTCTTTCTTATTGGAGTATGCAGGATTTATAAAAACACATTTCCCAGCTGGTAGTTTTAAAAACTCTGCCGATTCAAATAGCTTTTTGGTTTTCTCTTGGTCGCTAATGGTATTATTGCTCTTTCCACCACCCGTGGATCTTGATTTATGCTTGTACCTAATTTCTTCATCTCCCAGAAACGAAGAAAACAATTGTGCTGATTCGTTCTCTCCAGGATTAAAAATAAATTTCGTACTGCAAGCACCAAGTATAGTCTTAGCAACTTCCCGACCATAATTCTTTTCCAACTGCCCCATATTCTGCCAGCCGAGGATGCCGCAGAAACCCTCACTTCGTGATTCATTTAACCATCTGAATAAATCGGGCAGATACAAGGAAGGTAATTCATCCAATGCAACTATCAAAGGGTCAGAGCGTTTTTTGGCTATATTTCGGGCGATGGTCATGTGGAGAACGCTAGTCATCAAGGGTGCAACAGCATCTCGTCGCTCTCTGTCTAAACCGAAGATAATCATTTGTTTACCTTTAATTGACAGTGGTAAAGTGGTTTTACCAATAAAGCAACCCAATGTGTTCTTGGCCATGAAGCGGGTAAACATAATACTAGCTGTAGCAACAATCCCGGCGACGGTTTTCTCACTCGCGGCGGAACTGAACAACTGACCAAAGGCAATCTTTACCCAAGGGTTGAGATTAGCAGACATTAACCGCGCAATCATCTGCTCACTAGACAAGATGGCGGCACTGGTCATGACATCAGCTCTATCTCCAAATTCTTTGGTTAACATCAATACAGCTTGGGTTAACTGATCCCCGGAGGGGCCAAAAAATCCATCTTCATTAGAATTATTCAGAATGCGGAAGTTTTTATTGATGACCGTTGCAATTTGCCGAGCGTTTTCAGCGTCAGAAGAATCTCTTAAAAAATCCAGAGGGTTACAAACTTCAGATTCGGGAAATCCAGGGGCAAAAATATGAACATCGTAGCCAAGACTTTTAGCATAAGCAGCAATTTTCGCCTGAGATGGATACTTAAAGTCATATAGTAAAATAGGAAAGCCTTGGTCAATTGCGGAAAACAACATGGGATTAATGGCACTGAAAGTTTTCCCACTTCCGGGTGCGCCAATGGCAGCAGTTCCCCTTTGTACTTCTGGTACATAAATCGGTACTCCTCCACTACCAATTTGCTTTTTTGCACCTTTGAATTGATGTCTGCCAATATACAAAGCGACACTATCACATCGGGGATAGGCTATTTGTTGCAATGCTTTTTTCTTAGCTGTACTGCTCTCCTTTCTGCCTCCCCAATAGCTAGTAGCAATCTTCTTTTTACTACTGCCATCCCCCAAAAAGACTCTCATTAAAATGTAAGCACCAACTAAACTTAAAACTGTCAGTCCATTTGGTGTAAACAAAGCATTGGTATACTTGCCAATGCTGTCATGAGGATTTTGAAGCTGCTCAAATCGAAAGGGTTGATTACTTGGCGAAGTAGTCAAATTATTGCTCATAACGTAACAATTCAGGAGTAACAATAGTTAATTGGGGACGGAATGGCACTCTTGTTAAGCGTAAATTATTGATGTTCCTGGCTAGGTTTCACATGAATCTTAGTGCCATTCAATCGGGGAGGCTAGAAGGACTACCAAAAATAATTGGGTCTTTTTCATGGTAAGTAATGAATGGTACTGGCCCGATAAAATAGGGGGTACAAGTCCGACCAACAAAAGGAATATTCTTGCAGAAACGGAAAAACATAGCGGTGTTAACGGAACCGCTTGATTCATCTATATCCCAAACAACTTGTTTAAATGATTTACCAAAGGGATGACGACCAGTTGGCTCAAGGCCACCATTAGCTACAGCTAAAATTCCATAGCCACCTTTGACTTTCTGGACTTTACCCGAAATCCATTGCGCTCCAGTAGTCTGACCAAGACCTGAAGCTTCAAAGTGGGCGCAATTATTTTGATTGCAAGGGACATTAAACCCCTCTTGATAACTGCCAGAAATGCTGCGAATCCGGTTAGCTTCTATATCTCCCAATGGCAAATCTACTTGCCCAACGAAAGACAGATCCGGCTCTGGTACAGTAGGAAAATTATTCCAAGATAAATCCTTCAATCCGGGGATGTCTGAAATGAGAGTATCTTGCCAATTAGCAAATTCATCAAATGATGAGTTTTCAATCCCCGGAATCGATGTCAGCTTGTATTTAGACAAATCAATTTCATTGCCAAGAGGGATATTATCTAAATTGTAATAGTTAGCAACATTACCAATTCTTTGATTAGTGCTGATACCCATTTGGCGAAAAAAGTCAGCTATTGGTGCTACACTGCTGGCTGATTGATTAGCTAATTCAGGTATAGCTTTGACTAAATCGCTAAGGGTTTGAGTTTTGATGATTCCAAAATCGTCAAGTTTTAAACCATCTAAATCAATAGCTAATGCCTGAGATATCGCCTTGAGGTTAAGCTTTTCAATATTCAGATTAGCATCTTCAAAATCTCCAAGCTCCATAAAATCGCCGATACTTTGTCCAGCTTGCCAAGTTCTAGTCTGATTACCTCGGTCAGTTGGGTAAGTCACATGACCAGATTCAGATACAATCATGTCTTGAAACTTCATTTTTGACCAGTCTGGAATCAAGCCATTGTTGCTACTGACAAATGGGACTTGTGCCGAGGCTTTGGGCAGTATAAATCCAATTACCTGATTCATAATTCCATATTTCCAAAAACTGTGAATAAACAATCCTCCGAGCAATCCAAACAATATTAAATAGCGAATCGTGTCAAAACTAATTTTGGGCGAACGCTTTGATGATTTCATATTTGTCCCTCTGTCCCGTTTTTTTGTCCAAGCTCGATTAATTTGTTAACTAAATTAAGTGAGACACCAGCCTGAAGAGCAGCAATAGGCATTTGCTCTCCAGCTTGAAAATGAGTCAAGAATTGCTCAATCCGATTGTGAAGTTCATCAGATGAGGAGAGCGAACCATTACTAATCGCTACGCTCATCCCCGCTCTAATTTGTTTTATGGTGTTGATAGTTTGTACTAATGGCGATAATAAGGGTCGAGTAACTCTTGAAGATGGTTTATCCGAGATAATTGACACTTGACTATATTCAGGACGGGAATTAGATGGGGTAACTTGAAAGTGGTAAACTTTGCGCGAGCCAGAAGCAGTTTGAGTAATCACTGTAAGCAAAGTTGCACTTGTTTGCGGCAGTCCTGGAACCGTAACCTTTTTGATCCGGCGTAAGTGAAGTAGTCCAGCACTACTGTTTTGACAGTTCTGGTCGATTCCCTCTAAACAACCATCAGTGTCAATCAGAACTTGCGAGGGATCGTCAATCCACACCCGCTTCACCATCTCATTGACTTCATAAAATGAAATTGATACGCCTGAGCCATTCCAGACTTGAATTTTTTGCAGCTTGGCAGTACTGCCACTAACCTGAGATTGCTTTATAGTGCGGACTGTACTTTGAGCATAGGTTTTGACTGGAACTAGACACACTGCCAAAAAAGCAGCAACCCCAAGCTGGAACGCTGTCACGAGTTTTAACTTCTTCATGGCAACTCCAGAGAACGGTTCACCAAAAAGGTAATCTTCGTCCCTTGTGGGATATACCAAACATTGGGACGAGGAGTGATTTGTTGGTTAGAAGCTTCTGCACGACGAGTAATAATGTCACTAAGCTTGCCAAAAGCACCTTGTAAAAATGCCCCGCCAATATTGCGCTGGCTGTTTGAAGTCGTGCTAGAGCTAAATGTCCCTGTAGCAGAGTTAACTACACTGCTACTAGAATCAGATTGATTCAGGATTGCTCCTACTTGACCCAAACCACTGACTAATCCCACAGTCAAGTCAGAACCTCCCCCTTTCTTATCTTGGAACTGTTTAGCTAGTAACGGTTTCCCGCCTTCTCCTAATACAGAAATTGCACCGCTACTGATTGGGTACTCGGTGTTATCTTTGATAATGCTGGTGACTTGTACAGTTACATAAGAGCCACCATCAACCTGTAGGGGTTCAACGGCCAATAAAGTGCCTTTATGAATTGCCACATTTCCATAGTTGTCATGCAAATCAGCCGTTAATCTAGCAACATAGCGTTTACTATCATCTGGATTTTGCTGTTGTTGGAAGCGATTTTCGCTTTGCTGCTTGACGACTGAAGTAACTAAAATACCATTTGCGAATTCCCCAACAACTAAATAGCGAGTTTTACGCTGTTGTAGAATTTGGTTTTCTTGAGGCAAATAATTACCATCTGCTATTTGTTTATCAGATTTAGAATCGGCTGACCAACGAGGGCGAATTTTCTCAATTTCTGTGGGTGTACTGTTAGAAAAGTTAGGGCGTGTTTGCTGTGTTGTATAAGCACTATTGGTTGGTTGTACTTGAATTCGTGTTGTATTCGGCGTTTGAAAGGATGTTGCCTCTGTTGATATCTGCTGGTTATTTGAAGTAGGTGTATAAGCGATTTTTCCGTAAGATCCTAAGCTGCGAAGTCGATTAAATTCAGCTATCACGTCTGTTGGCGTTTCTGTTTTCGGCGTAACAGTCCTAACAGGATTACTAATTCTTGGCAATATTTGATTACGAGGTGGTGATGAAATAGTCGAGTTAGTTCTACTCGGAACGTAATATCGTCTAGGACTAGAACTTTGTGTTTGTGCTACAGGTCTAGCTGTTGTTGTTGATGGCGAAGCTGCAACACTTACAGGTTTATTATTAATTTTAACTTCCTCCTGACTCTGATTAATCTTATTTAATTCATCTTCTTGTTTATTCAAGGCTAATTGGGCATAGACATCACCATCTTTTTGCTCGACTTTCTCCAAAGCTGGGGATGTTTTATCAGCTTTAGCCGTTATCGCTTCTGGACTTCTACCAGGATTGAAAATGCCATTAAGAAAATAGAATATCGCTAAAAATCCTAAGCCAAAAGGAATAGCGATTATCCCTAATCTTGACCAAGGAGAAGTACTGACAGTGTGCTTGGTAATCAATGGAAATTCTTCGGAGTCTTCCGGCTCCGGCTTTTCTCTCCTTTGTTCATCATTTGTATCCTCTGAAAATCTCAATATTTGATCTATAGTCAAATTCTGGTGTTCGTTTTTTAGTGACATGATTATTAAGGTTTTAAATCATTGATTTGTGTAATTTCTAAGCCAGCGCTACGAGCTTCATAGATTTTCCGAGAAAGTTCAGTTAGATGAGTAATTTCTTGTGGCGTATTTACTGCTTCGACAGTCACAGTCTTATTGAAGGTAATTCCTTGTCCAGTATTATCAGAGGTTGTAAAAGTCACAATAGTTGCGACGATATCTACTTGCCATACCCCATCTCTAATTAATCGCGGCTCTCCGATATAGCGAGGAATTAAAGACGCTTGCATATTTCCTTCAAATATTCTGCTGGGGGTAAGTTCTGCCAGCTTTTGTAAAAACGCTACTCGAAAGTTCTGATTTTCACTAATTGCAAAAGCAGCTTCATAAGCCTTAGTTGTAACTTTCTTTTTTCCACTTGCTGCGTCAATATCTATTCCTTTGTCTTGCTTGGTAATTGGTTCTCCCAAATCGTTGTAAATTTTAACTAACCCATCCCAGCTAAACATTCTAGTGAACGTATCGCCAACAAATTTTTTGATTACTTCTGGCGAACGTTGATTTTCGTCTACTGATTTAGCAGTAATAGTTTTGCCATCATCTAACTGTACTAAAGCTAATTGCTTTTTACTTAATCCTCTGATTGCTCCATAATTGAGAAATTGCAATAATAATGAAAATATTGCACAAGAAAATCCTACTAATGAAATTATTCCAATTCTTGTCGGGACTGATTTATTGTATTGCAGTAGCTGTAATGGCTCTGCTTTTCGGTTTTTTGTATTTACC
>JADEXV010000230.1 GCA_015206945.1 Nostocales cyanobacterium LEGE 12452
CCTCTGCCCCTCTGCCCCTCTACCCTTCTGCTCCTCTGCCTTAGACTTCTGCTCCTCTCCAATTTTCGTCCGCCGGGGATCGTTATATTTGCGCTTGAGCGATCGCAAATCTTTTTTCAGCGCCTTCAATAATTCCCGGCGATCGTTGAGTAATTGCTCCAATAAACTAATTTGTTCGCTGATTTGCTCAAATTCCTGCTGCAAATTTTGCTGTTCTAAACTAGTGAGGCGGCGCAACGGCATAGCGAGAATTGCATCTCCTTGTACCTCACTCAAATCCAGTTGGCTACAAAGATTAATTTTTGCCGTACTACCATCGGGAGCTTGCCGCAAAATTTGAATTACCTCATCCAAATTCGACAGCGCTTTCAGCAAACCTTCTACCAAATGCACGCGACTTTGGGCCTTACCCAACTCGTAATTGTAGCGACGGTTCAGTGTCTCTTCTCGGAATTTCAAAAACTCCTGCAACAGTTGACGCAAACTTAACTGGCGGGGTTGTCCATCTACGATTGCGAGGAGAATGGCCCCAAAAGTCATTTGTAAAGCAGTTTGGTGATATAAATGCTGGAGAACTTCTTGAGGATTGGTATCGCGTTTGAGTTCAATTACTACTCGCATTCCTTCGCGATCGCTCTCATCCCGAAGATCGGAAATTCCTTGCAAGCGTCCTTGATTTACTAAGTCTGCTACCTTCTCAATCCAGGCAGCTTTATTCACTTGATAAGGCAATTCTGTAATAATAATTGCCGTCCGTCGCTTGCTTCCCCTCGCGGCTGGAATCTCCTCCAGAGTTGCGACTCCCCGCACTAGAATTCCACCTTTACCTGTGGTGTATGCTTCCCGAATTCCAGCTTCACCAACTATTTCCCCACCAGTGGGAAAATCTGGCCCTGGAATTAGCTCAAATAATTTTTCATCTGGCAAATCTGGGTTGTCGATTAAGGCAATTAACCCATCGACAACTTCCCCCAAGTTATGGGGTGGAACGTTTGTCGCCATTCCCACGGCAATCCCAGAACAGCCATTAAGTAATAGAAACGGCAACTGAGCAGGTAGCACCGTTGGTTCTTGCTGAGAATTATCGAAGTTCCCGACAAATTCCACAGTTTCTTCACCAATTTCTGTCAGCATTCCCTCATGGCTGATCGGTGCAAGGCGCGTTTCTGTGTAGCGCATCGCCGCTGGTGGGTCATTATCGACACTGCCAAAGTTACCATGTCCTGCCAGCAAGGGATAGCGGCTAGAAAAATCCTGCACCAGTCTGACTAAAGCATCGTAAACTGATTGGTCGCCGTGGGGATGGTATTTACCCAACACATCACCCACTACACGGGCACATTTTCGATAGGGTCTATCTGGTACTAAACCGAGTTCGTGCATTGCATACAAAATGCGCCGATGCACTGGTTTTAAGCCATCACGCACGTCTGGTAGCGCTCGCCCGACAATCACGCTCATGGCATATTCGAGATAAGACCGTTGCATCTCGGTGTGCAGGGCTGTTGGAATTACCTGTCCCGTTGAGAGAAGGTTTAACTGTTTTGCCATGAGTTTTTTCCCTGAAATTTAACTACACAAAAGCCGATGGAACTCAACACTGCGGCAACCACAGCATAACGGATGAAATGAGATTCATAACAAAATTTTGATAGTCACAGAAGAAAAAGCAGTAGTATCATCCTTGATGACGAAGATGCACATTGACTATTAAAAAGGATGCACACGAGTATAATCTACATAAACTTAATAGCTATGATACTTACCGAAGAAGAATTCAGAATTCAGGAGACAGAATCCAGAATGGATTTTCCGGGACTGGATACAGAATTAAGGTTTAGAGCAAGCTCTTTTAATCGTGGAGAAAAAAAAATTCTTTCCGTGATTGTTACTCCTGACTTGACTGCTAGGTTATTCTGAATTCTGTTAGCGCAGCGGGGCGTAGCCCATTCTGTTTTCTGACTCCTTTTCATGATGATTGCAAATCTTTAATTTTGTATTCTGGAATTCTTGAATCTCCTCACCTCTATAACTAAAATTCTCATGAAAACTGTTTTAATTGTCGAAGACGATCTAATTAATGCTCGTGTTTTTTCCAAAATTTTGTCCAAGCGTGGTGGCTTGGGTGTAAAACACACTGAAAATGTGGAAGAAGTCATCAAAATTGCCCAATCAGGAGAAGCCGATCTGATTTTGATGGATGTTTCTCTCTCCAGAAGTGTTTACCAAGGCAAGTCCGTTGATGGAATCAAGATTACACAAATGTTAAAATCCGATCCAAAAACAGCAAACTTACCTGTGATTCTGGTGACAGCACACGCGATGGAAGGCGATCGCGAGAATTTTCTCAAGCAAAGCGGTGCTGATGGCTACATTTCTAAGCCAGTTGTTGACCATCAACAGTTCGTTGACCAAATCATCGCACTTCTACCCACAGACGAAAACTGAGAATTAAAGACTTATTTCAGGAATACTCGCCCGCAAATGTTTTTGGGCGATAGTTCCTGTATTGATCTAGTATAGATGTACTACGAAAAGGTACTATTAGGCAAGTGGTAAGGAGGAGTGCTGAGTAGTGAGTGCTGAGTAAAGAGTTTGGAATTAACAGTTAAATATTTGAACTCGTAAATTCATAACTCCTCACTCTTCACTCTTCACTCTTCACTCTTCACTCCTCACTCAGCACTCAGCACTCTTCACTCAGCACTCTTCACTCAGCACTCAGCACTGCTATTGATTCGGCTGTTTTCTAGGCGTAGGCGCTGATGATGAGTTTGCTGGTTGCTGTAGGGCTGCTTGAATACGGGGTAATTCTAGGAATTTTTTCGTATCAGACAGTAGACGATCGCCCCAGAGATTTTCTTTGAGGAAATTTAAATTAGCATAGCGCGAATCGATACGGAGTGCAGTTTCTCCCAAGGTTAGTCCTTGTTGGCGATCGCCTTTAGTATACAGTGCCACAGCTAAGGCCAATAAAGGTTCTGCTGCTTGTTTATCAAGGGTTACAGCAGATTGCCATCGCTTAATCGCTTCGGGGATATTACCCTGTTCGTAGTTTATTAAACCAATATTGTTGAGCGCGGGCCAGAATTTTTTATTTTGGGAGACGGCTTTATTGTACTGGGCGATCGCATCTGGCAATTTACCCAGCAAATAGTAAGCATTACCCAAATCAAATAACCCCTCTGGATCGTTGGGTTTTAACTTCAAACCTTCTTGATAATTGACAGCAGCAGCCTGGTAATTTTTCTGCTGAAAATTAACTGAACCCAAAGCAAACAGAATATCACCATTTTTAGGGTTGATAGATTGTGCTTTTTTCAGACTAGCGATCGCACTATCAAACTCTTTCGTTTGCAGTTGCAATCCACCCAACAGCAACCACACTTTATCATTGCCAGGAGCCAGTTGACTAGCCAGCCGCGCTCGTGGCAAAGCTAAGTCAACCTGTTGAAACTGAGCTAGTTGAGCCGCCTCTTGTGCCAAGCTCAACCCCTGCTTTTCTAACTTTGTCGCATCTAGTTGCAGTGTATGGGGTATTAATGCCTGCGCGTTAGCGGCTTTTGGCATACTCCATAAACTACAGACCATTAAAAGAGAAATCAAACGAACATGTTTAGGCACACTACCGCCTTTAAGCCACTAATCAAAGAATCTTTCAGCTAGCTTAAACGATCTGCGCTCTTGACGGCAGCAAAATCTTACAAATAAAGGCAGAAGGCAGTGTTTCGACTACACTCAACAACCATGTTTCGACTACGCTCAACAACCAGGTAGGAGGCAGGGGGAATACTGCTTTTTGCTCTCTGCCGCGATCGCTCGTGAGCAAGGGTTTAAGATAATAACACCAAATTTTTAATTTTTTGGAGAGCGTCCAACAGAAGTATCACCATTTATCCAGAGTCTTGTGGATATTGTCTGGCAAGGAATTGTACCAAGCCAAGATTAAATAGGGAGTATAAGCAGTGGGGAATTAGGTATTACAACTATTTTTAGCTAAATATGCCACGCGGTAGGGGTGCAAGCAATACGGTTCGGATAAGCATTTTTCACTTTCCTTGTGGTCTGGGGAAAGGGTAAGGGGTAAAGGGTAAAGGATGTATTGAAAACCTTTCCCCTTTTCCCTTTGCCCTTTAACCGAACCGTATTGGGGGTGCAAGGTCTTGCATCCCTACTTTTATAGGAGTTAGAGATTAGGATCTTAATTTCTCAATCTTAAAAAACTGGTGACTTTGGTCATACATCAGCCTGGAATTACTAGTGACTTTCGTCATACATTGGTTTCAACTTTTTGATCAATAATTATTATGTATGAATTTATACGACGAGGTAAATATTAAACACCTTAATGCCAAAACAAAAATAACTGTCTAAAGATTGCTGAAGTTTGAATTCAGCAGAATAGAACTTTCATCCAAATAAGGAGCCAATTCTATGTTGAAACCAAACCGTATATCGATAGTATTAGCTGCTGCTGCTCTGATAATTGTTCCTACTCTTTTAACTGCCCCTGCAAACGCCCAGACGAAAGTCTACGTTGTTGGCGATCGCGATCGAGATTGGGATCGTGACGGTAGATCCAATTCTAGAGACAGAGATAATTGGAACCGCAACGGGAGATCCAATTCTAGAGACAGAGATAATTGGAACCGCAACGGGAGATCCAATTCTAGAGACAGAGATAATTGGAACCGCAACGGGAGATCCTATCCTGTAGAAGTCAGAAACTCTAAAGACAGAGATAATTGGAACCGTGATGGCAAACCCTATCCTGTAGAAGTCAGAAACTCTAGAGATCGGGATAATTGGAACCGTGATGGCAGACCCTATCCTGTAGAAGTCAGAAACCCTAGAGATCGGGATAATTGGAATCGTGACAACCAATTTAATCGCAGAGTAGTCAGACTTGGTAATGGTGATATCAGATATCCCAATGGGCAAATTATTCCTGCTAAATCCATAGTCAGACTGCGTAATCAAGGTTACTTTAGACTTCCTAACGGGGATATTCTGCTTCCCAATCAAGAAATTGTTTCTGCTGGGAGATTAGTAAGAGTGCGTGATGATTACTTCAGACTTCCTAGTGGATTGGTACTGCAAATAAACCTTTAAAACACTAAAAACTCAAAATCATTGTCAGTATTAGGCTACCAGGCTATAGTTTTAGCCGTGAATAAGTAGCTCGGTAGCCGTTCCTTATAAAAAAAATGGATATGAAAATTGATACACAAAATACCGTAGATTCCTCAATTTTGGTTCCAGAGGTCAAGAAAAAAAAGGGCAGACGTAATTGGCTCTCTTGGCTAATCGCTCTTTGCCTTTTGGGTGGAATTGGCTATGCCGTTTATTACCAAGTAACGGTTGCTCCCCGTCAACAAGCCAGCCGCCGGGTGCTGACAAGACCTGTAGAAAGACAGAGTTTAACAATCACAGTTTCAGCAAACGGAACAGTGAAACCTGAGCGGTCAATCAACCTTAGCCCAAAAAATTCCGGCATCTTGAAAAGCCTGTTGGCGAAAGAAGGAGATATCGTCAAGCAAGGACAGATTGTCGCTTACATGGATGATTCCAACCTGCGGGGGCAACTTACCTCTGCACAAGGACAATTGGCACAAGCCGAAGCGAATTTGCAAAAAGCGATCGCAGGTAATCGTCCTCAAGATATTGCCCAATCACAGGGAGCATTAGACGAAGCCGAGGCGAATCTGCAAAAGGTACAAGCAGGTAATCGCTCTCAAGATATTGCCCAAGCACAGGCACGCTTGCAAAGCACTCAAGCCGCCCTTCGCCAAGCAGAAGATGATTTTGTTCGCAATCAGCAACTTTACAATGCAGGCGGTATTTCCCTTCAGACTCTTAACCAAAGCCGTTCCAATCGTGACAGCGCCCAAGCTAATGTAAATGAAGCACAGCAAGCACTGGCTCTGCAAAAAGCCGGGTCGCGTCCAGAAGACGTTGAGCAAGCACGAGCTGTAGTGAAGCAGAGACAGCAAGCTTTGGCACTTGTGAAAGCCGGAACGCGTCAAGAAGATATTAACGCAGCCCGTGCCCAGGTAACATCGGCTCGCGGCTCCTTGCAAAACATCCAAGCCGAAATCAATGACACGATTATTCGCGCACCCTTTGATGGTGTAGTGACAAAGAAGTTTGCCGATCCAGGCGCTTTCGTGACACCTACAACTGCCAGTAGTGAAGTAGCTTCTTCTTCTTCTTCTTCAATCTTGTCTCTAGCTTCCACAAATGAAGTCGTTGCCAATTTAGCAGAAACAAATATTTCCAAAATCAGCCTTGGTCAAAAAGTCTCGATTAAAGCAGATGCTTACCCAGGAAAGACCTTTGAAGGTAAAGTGAGCCAAATTGCTGCCCAGGCAATAGTAGAGCAAAACGTCACCAGTTTTGAAGTGAGAGTATCACTTTCAGACCCTCAAAGACTACTGCGGTCTGGGATGAATGCGGAAGTAGATTTTCAAGTCGGTCAAGTTCAAAATGTTTTAGTAGTGCCAACAGCCTCAGTGGTACGCCAAGAAAATGCCACAGGCGTGTTTGTGCAAGGAAAAAATAACAGACCTGTGTTTACTCGCATAGAGACTGGCGTCACCGCGAATAACTTTACCGAAGTTAAGTCTGGATTGACAGGAGACGAAAGGGTATTGCTCAGTTTCCCACCAGGATCGCGTCCGCAATCAACACCAAGAGGAGGAGTTTTCCCTGGTCTAGGTGGAGGCGGAGGAGGCGGAAGAGGAGAAGGTGGCGGCGGAGGTCGTTCCGGCGGCGGTTCAGGTGGTGGTCGTTCTCAAGGCGGTGGTTCCCCTTAAAGTTAGTTTTAACAATAAAGAATTCAGGAGTCAGGTGGTCGCCGAGCGTAGTCGAGGTGAGTCAAAATTCAGTATGAATTCAAGTTTGACTAGCGGATAAATATGTGAGTTTAATTCCTCCACTAATTGATTCTGAATTCTGGATTCTGAATTCTGCATTCTTCTTTAAATAAAACATTATGTTTAAGATATTTAAGGGCTTTTATAAAGCGAAGAATACCCGCACAGTACCATTGCTGGAAATCTTGACAATGGCGGCAGAGACTCTGTGGAGTAACAAATTACGCACGGGTCTAACTATGTTGGGCGTAATTATTGGGATTTCTTCAGTTATTGCCATTACTTCTGTTGGTCAGGGAGTGCAAAAAGGGGTTGAGCAACAGATACAAGCATTGGGTACAGATGTCATCCAAATCTTGGCGGGTGCAGCAAGAAGCGGGAATGTCCGTCAAGGAGTAGGTTCTAGCAGCACGTTGACTTGGGAAGATGCAAAGGCGATCGCTACACAAGCGCCATCAGCACAGATGGTTTCTGCTTATCTCCAACGCAGCGCTCAAGTTGTCTATGCAGGACAGAACACCTCAACAACCATTTATGGCACTGATTTGAACTACCCAGAAGTCAGAAATACTCGCCCCCAACAAGGGAGATATTTTACTCAGGAAGAACTAGATACTGCCGCACAATTTGCCATTCTTGGCCCGACAGTGCAAAAAACACTCTTTGGACAAGGTGTAAATCCGATCGGTGAGAAAATTCGGATTCAGGGAGAGGCTTATGAAGTAATTGGGGTAATGGAACCTAAAGGTTCTCAAGGGCCAATGGATCGAGATGACCAGATTTTTATTCCTTTAACTAGTATGTCGAAGAGACTAGTTGGGAACAATGCCCTGGTGGGCGTTTCTGTAAGTGGAATTTTAGTCAAAGGCGCTAATCAGGAGCAGTTAGAAGCCGCTCAGTTTCAAGTTACCAATCTTTTACGGCTGCGTCATAATATTTATCCACCACAAGCTGATGATTTCCGACTGACCAATCAAGCTGATATTGTTAGTACCTTCACTAATATTGTAGGTTTATTTACAGTCATGGTGGTAGCGATCGCTGGAATTTCTCTAGTGGTTGGTGGTATTGGTATTGCTAACATTATGCTAGTTTCCGTAGTTGAGCGGACGCGAGAAATTGGAATTCGCAAAGCCGTAGGGGCAACTAATTCAGCCATACTCAATCAATTTTTAGCTGAAGCGATCGTGATTTCCATTGTCGGCGGAGGTATTGGCATGGTCACTGGCGTTTTATTAGCCTTTGTAGCTGCAAGCGTTTTCAAATTTCCCTTTGTAATTTCTGTCTTGTCGATCGTTGCTGGCTTTGTACTTTCGTTAACCGTTGGCTTAATCGCTGGCGTGATTCCAGCACGGAACGCTGCCAAATTAGATCCAATCAACGCTTTAAGAAGCGACTAAGTTTAAGAGTGCTGAGTGCTGAGTGCTGAGTAAAAACCCAGTTTTTTCAAGCCTTTGAGCAATCAACACAGTCTTAACTTATGTGACTACTGCTATAAATGAACTCTCACTACTTACTACTCACTACTCACTACTCATAACTCACTACTCATCACTCAGCACTCACTACTCAGCACTCAGCACTCACTTATGCCAACAATGATTTGGATGGAATCTATTACTAAAACCTATCACTTGGGAGAGGTTAGCGTTCCAATACTCAAGGGAATTGAACTCTCGATTGAGGAAGGGGAATATGTCTCGATTATGGGTGCGTCAGGTTCTGGTAAATCTACGCTGATGAATATTTTGGGATGTCTGGATCGTCCGACAACTGGAAACTATATTTTTGAAGGCAGAAACCTGACTACTTTTGATGATGATGAATTAGCCTATATTCGTAACCAAAGAATAGGTTTTGTTTTCCAACAATTTAACCTATTGGCGCGGGCGACAGCTTTGGAAAATGTCATGTTGCCAATGGTTTACGCTAACTTACCCAAGCCAAAACGCCGGGAAAGGGCATTAGAAGCCTTAGAAAAGGTAGGATTAGGGGGACGCATCGCTAACCGTCCTAGTCAACTATCTGGGGGACAACAACAACGGGTAGCGATCGCTCGTGCTTTGGTCAACCGACCTGCATTAGTTTTGGCAGATGAGCCAACAGGAGCTTTAGATACTGAAACTTCCCATGAGGTGATGAATTTACTGACTGAACTTAATAACCAGGGGATCACGATTGTAATTGTCACTCATGAACCAGATATCGCTGCTCAAACCCAAAGGATTATTCGAGTTCAGGATGGTTTGATTGTCGGCTAATTTGTTAAGATCAACCCTTGGAGGAGGAATTTAAGATTTAAATCTCTCTAGGTCAATCAGGATGAAAACTTTTGATTATATCCTCAAAAGAACCTAATTAATTACTATATCTAGATTATGAATTTCAGCTTATTATTCGTGCATTTTACCTGGGTTACTGTCGCGTTCGCGATTCTTTTTCCAAATGCAGCAAATGCAGCAACTCCGCCAAAAGCACAGAATTCCTCAAGCTCTGTACAAGTTCCCGATCGCCTCAACCCCAACCCTAATCCTCTGCAATTTCCGACTAAACCGGAGGAAGTAAGGATTCAGGGAACTGTACCAATCAGTTTGGCACAAGCTTTAGAACTAGCAAAACGCAACAATCGAGACTTACAGGTAGCTATATTACAGCTAGAACGCAGTCGCTCGGCGCTCCGCGAGTCTCAAGCTGCTTTGTTTCCTACTCTTGGTATTAACAGTGGTGTGACTAATAGTGGTAATGGTTTTAATAACAATTCATCTCAAGCCAGCACCTCTTTTAATGGTTCAGCAGAACTGAATTATAATCTCTATAATTCTGGAAACCGAGAAGCGAGTATCAGAGCCGCAGAGGAACAGCTACGGATAGATGAATTAAATGTTGAAAGTCAGGCTTTGATAATTAGGTTGAATGCCACCACTCAATACTACGATTTGCAACAAGCAGACGAGCAAGTCAGAATTAATCAATCTGCTGTGACAAATGCTCAGGCTAGTTTGCGGGATACTCAAGCTAGAGAAAGGGCTGGAGTGGGTACGCGATTCGATGTGCTGCAAGCTCAGGTGAATTTAGCAAACGCCCAACAACAGCTGACTAATGCGATCTCACAGCAGCAAATTGCCCGTCGTCAGCTTGCTACGTTGTTAAGTTTATCGCAGTCAGCTGAGATCAGTGCCTCAGATCCCGTACAATTAGCGGGTCTTTGGCCGCAGACGGTAGAACAAAGTATTGTCCAAGCATTTCAAAATCGTCCAGAGTTGCAACAGTTTTTGGGACAACGTAATATTGAGGAGCAACGACGACGACAGGCACTTTCACAACTAGGGCCGCAAGTTAGTTTGGCAGGAAACTACAATCTGCTAGATCGGTATGATGATGGTGTTAGTATTACTGATGGCTATTCAGTGGGACTTGCAGGAAATCTAACTTTGTTTGATGGCGGAGCAGCAAGAGCAAGGGCGGCTCAGTCGAGAGCTAATATTGGGATCGCAGAGACTCAATTTGCTAACCAGCGTGACCTAATTCGCTTTGATGTAGAACGGTACTATGCTCAATTGCAATCCAATTTAAATAATGTGCAGACTTCTAGTGTGGCTTTAAATCAAGCTAGGGAAGCTCTGAATTTAGCAAGATTGAGGTTCCAAGCTGGTGTAGGCACTCAAACAGAGGTAATTGATGCTGAAAATGATTTGACAAGAGCAGAAGGTAATCGAATCACAGCCATTTTGGATTACAATCGCGCTCTAGCTAATTTACAAAAATCGGTAACATCCAGAGCTTCGCGTTAAAAGGTTGTTTTAAAATCTAAAGTCCTAGGTGGTATTTTGGAAACAATTTTTCCCGGATTTATTAGAGACGGCGATTCATGGCGTCTATTGCATTTTATGCAGTTTTAGTATTTTCATCAGATGCTTGTTCTGCAACGTTTTTCAAGCGGCTCGATCTGATTTTACGGATGCGATCGCTATTGCGAACACCACCCGCCATCTCATATTCGCGGCTGTCTTTGCCGTACTTGATCGCAACCACCATCAGCATCTTCTCAGAAAGCTGACTCAAGTTTTTTTCCATCTCTTCAATTTCAGTTTTAGAAGAGTCAACTACAGACAGAGCAGTATTATAAATATCAATTTTGTTTCGTAACTGGTCGATTGACTCAACTAATTTTTCTAGACTATAATCTTCATCAAATTTGACGCTTGGAACAATCGATTTCAATCCAGAGGATCTTAACTGAGCTTTTTCTAAAATGCGGGATGTACGTTTTTGACGAGACATAAAATTACTCCTTTAAGATGCTGCTATAGCTAGCTTGGCTTAATTCAACTGCGTTTCGGTTCAGCAGAACTCGCAGTTTTTGCTCATAAAATTTTCAGGTTATATCGGTAATTTTTCGGTATTTGTTTTCAGAATTTAATTAATAATGTAAAAAAGCAAAAGTTAGACCACTCCCGTCACGAGTGAGACCGCTCCCGTCACAAGTGAGACTGCTCCCATCGCGACTGAAACCGCTCCCGTCATGAGTGAGACTGCTCCAGTTTGTTGGGGAGTGCATAGATGCAAAGCGGCTTAAGCGATCGCATAGTATTCTGTAGAAAAGACTGATGCGATCGCAGTTTGTAGAAGGGCGATCGCAACCCCAGGTTAGACAATTTCAATTGCTGCGCTGCACCCCACAACCGTGAAATACAACCCAAATACTTTGGGCTTGACAAAAATATAACTGTTAAAATCAGCATAAATGCGAAAAAAGCATACCCAAAAGGAGAAAAATGCTAGCCATTGTTAAACTACAACTCTCCTTAGAAACTTTAGCAGAAGCAATATCTTCCCTTGATTTAACAGAAAAACGTCAACTTCAAGAACTAATTGAGCAACAAATTTTTGAAGCCGAAGAAGCGTTGTACGAAGACGATGCAGAAACACTGGCAGAAATTCAAGCAGTTCGCGCTGAGTATAACGATGGTAAGTCAGTGACTATAGATGAATATCTTGCTAACCGCTCAGAGCAGAGATAATGAGTTATGCGATCGCTATTTTAAGGTCAGTACAAAAGCAGATAGATAACTTACCAAATGATGTTATAAAGCGTGTTATTGAAAGTGTATGACATCCAATGGGAAGCGCTATAGTTTAACGATAAGCAACTGCAACAGAAGAAAAAAATATCATGAACACTGCTAAACTCAGCACTGATGGTACTCACCAAGTTGTTATTTTGCCCGAAGATTTTCAACTCACTGGCACAGAAGTCTATATCAAAAAAATTGGTAACGCTATTGTTCTTATTGCCAAAGATAACCCCTGGCAATCTCTGATCGAGAGTCTAGACAATTTTTCCGATGATTTCATGACAATTAGAGATCAGCCACTCATCGACACCAGAGAGAGTTTGTAAATGCAATACCTGCTTGATACCAATATCTGCATTTACCTCATCAAGCAAAAACCCCAAAAAGTGCTGGGCTGGATAAATTTCAAACTCTTAGCATTTCTGATGTGGGTATCTCCTCCATCACTGTTGCCGAACTTGAATATGGAGTAGCCAAAAGTCAACAGCAAGAGAAAAACCGCACCGCCCTGCTACAATTTTTGCTACCTTTAGAAATTGTTGAATTTAATCAAGCATCGGCGACAATTTACGGCAGCATTAGAAGTGATCTCGAAAGTAGAGGACTCATCATTGGTGCAATGGATATGCTTATCGCCGCTCATGCTCTCAGTTTAGAAGGCTACGGTGTACACACAAGTTGACCCAGAGCGAGTTTCCAGCCAAAAAATGTGGATTCAAACTGCTCAAGCCCGCGACTCAAAGTAGTAATTCCCGGAGGTTTTTGAGACCTATAACCAGACCAACCA
>JADEXV010000231.1 GCA_015206945.1 Nostocales cyanobacterium LEGE 12452
TTTAATAAACCTGTAATTTTTTTGTTTATGAATGATTAAGTATTGGTTATATCGATTTCAGATAATGCACAATCGCCTCTGCTGTTGAGAAGTTAGTAGCCAATAAAACTTGATTAATAGTGCATAATCTTAACAGTGCTTCTTCATTTGCTTGACCTGGTTGAGGTTGCAGCAAATCTCGCAGGAAAATAACTGCTACAATTTCTCCGACTCCAACCAATGAAGCAATTGTTTGGTATCCTCCAGAAGTTGGTGCGGGGGTTTGTTGACTAATCGTTATCCCTGTCTGTTGATGTAAAACTTCACTAACAGATGGCCAGGTAATGGTAAAACTCTGCGAGAAAAATTCTTGATGTTCGGAAACCAATTCAACAAGTTCTGATTTTTTGCTTTCATGAGCAATCAGTACTATATTTCTTTCAATGATTGCTTGAGGAGTCTCACTGACATTTGTTTCTTCTGGAGTTTCATCAAAACGATCTTCTTCTACTTCCGGAAATTCTTCAATAGTTTGACTGATGCTCTCAGTAGTTCCACTTTCTGTTGTTTCCAAAGATGGAATATCAGCTGAGTCAGAAATGTTACTTATTTGTGCAGCAACATCATCAACGTATAGACTAACTTCTTCAGTACTTGCATTACTCAAATCAATGTATTGATTGCTTAAAACTTCCGCAACGGCATCATCAGGTGCAGTTGATGCTTCAGAAATTTCGCTTATTGTTTCATCCACCGCAGAAGTAGGTTCTAATTCGTCAACATCTGCGCTGTCTGCTGCTGTAACTGACCTATCCCAATCTATTGCTTCATCAATGATATCCGGTGTAACTTGGCTCTCCTCTTCTGCTGCTTGTGGCTGAATCTCTTCGTTTTCAACAACTTCACTGGTTTCTTCTGCGACTGGCGTATCCAAATTTACTACTTCATCGTGAGTAGTTTCGGGAATGTTACTCTCCTCCTCAGATACATGGTGGAAAATATCGCGCGGCTGGACGGAGGTAACTTCTGCTGCTAGTGCTGCCTCCAACTCTGCATTTTCATCATAGGTAGTTTCTGGAATAGCACTCTGTGCAGGAACTTCGTTGAAAATATCACGTGGCTGTACGAAGGTAACTTCTGCTTCTAGTGCTGCCTCTAACTCTGCATTCTCGTCGTAGATAATTTCTGGAATAGGATTTATATCACGTTGTTGTACGAAAGTAGACTCTGTTGCCAATGCTGCTTCAAAGCTTATAGCCTCATCGTGGTTAGCTGCTGGAAGAACACTTTCCTCTTCAGGAGTTTCAATGATATTTTCAGGCGCAGCTATGGCGTCATCAAGTTCAGTCAAAGAAACTTCTGAGGCTTCGCTGACTTCTGGAACTTCGACTCCTTCACTATCAGCGCTGACTTCTGGTGTAACTAATGTCCGCAAATCCACAATTTCATCACGAGCATCGTGTGGAACTTCGCTAACTACTTCTGGTGTCTCAACAACAGGGATGACATCATCAGGTTGAGTCGAAACAACTTCTGAGATTTCGCTGATTTCTGAGGAAAGGGGTACTTCTACTTCGGGACTAATTGGCGGTGGAACTTCGCTAACTACCTCTGGGGCTGGATTAACAACATTGGCAGCGTTGACATTTTCAGGCGATCGCGATCGAGAAAACAGTGAAGGATCTATAATTCTAAAGACTGTCTCTGGTTGCTCATAAGCGGGAGCAACTGCTTCCAAAATCAAAACATAATCTGCAATCCGAATAATATCTCCATCACTCAAAGAATATGGTCGATCTTTTTCAGCCTGTTTACCATTAACTATTGAGCCATTTCTACTGCCAAGGTCAGAGAAGTAGTAATTTCCATTTTTAACAAAAAACTTAGCATGTACCCGACTGATATCGGGGCTGTCTAGGAGTAAATCAGAATCAGGAGAACGACCTATTAGCCATTCTCCTCTCGTTGGAGTTTCTGTGGTAAGGTCAACTTCATTGACTTCACTTAGATTTGGTGAGTAGCTAACTTTTACTTTCATATTAATTTTTGGTTAATTTTATTGATTTCTGCCACCCAGCGCTGACGGGTAGTATGTTCTAAATTTAAAATATCATCTTGTGACCAGTGGAAATGATAAGCAATAAAAGCTACCTCCTCATATAAAGTATCAGAGGGGTAGCTTACGACTCCCCCGCTAGTTCTAGCTCCACTGAAAATTGAGTATTGCAGTGGGGACATTGTGTCGGAATGTGTACATTGCCTTGTTGATTGATTCGATTGTAAAATTCTCGGAGATAGGCAATGTCATGCAGGAGAAGTCCTTCGAGTAAATCAGGACTAACAGAATTGAAACTGCCCAAGCGAGTGATAACCCTTGCAAGCATTACCAAGACACCGTAAGCCGGATTTTCTTGAACTTTGCATTCTTGTTGCACTAAAATCTCATCTTTGGCGGTGGCTAAACGCATCACCCCATGACGATGTACTCGTTGTTCGCCATCACTCAATCCTCTAGGAAGAGTGAAGGCAAATTCTGTGCAGAGAGTGTCCTTTTTACGGCGCATAGGTTATTTAATTTGGGCATTGGGCATTGGGCATTGGGCATTGGGCATGGGGCATTGACAATAGGGGAAACTCCATTAATGAGGCTTTTAGCTCTATTAATGAGTCTTTGAACTCCGTTAATGAGTCTTTGAACTTCATTAATGAGGCTTTGAACTCCATTAATGAGTCTTTGAACTCCGTTAATGAGTCTTTGAACTCCATTAATGAGGCTTTTAGCTCTATTAATGAGTCTTTGAACTCCGTTAATGAGTCTTTGAACTCCATTAATGAGCCTCTGAACTCCATTAATGAGTCTTTGAACTCCATTAATGAGTTTTTACTTTCTGCTCTCTGCTCTCCTACTACCTACTTCTCATTTCCAATGCCCAATGCTCGACTCAATTATGAAGAAGTGCTTCGGGAGAACTTACTGTATCTTCTGGTATGGAAGTTTCGCCTTCCAAGCCATTGATTCGACGGTAAAAATCTTGGAGATAATTTAAATCTTGGGAAAAAAAGTTTTCCACAATTGCAGGAGTAACTTCTGATAAAGCACCCAAGTGGGTAATCACTCGCGACAAGATAATAATTGTGGCATAAACGGGATTTGCTTTAACACGTGGGTCACGCAAGGGTGCAATCTCGTCTATCGCCGTTGATAATCGCATTACACCTTTGCGATGGAGGTTGCCTTCAGAGTCTAGATACCCCTTTGGCAGTGTAAATTCAAACTCTGTGGGAAACATAATTCTCCTAATTATTTCACGCGTTTAAATTCCTCAAAAGCAACCTCCACCTCCTCAATTTCGATGTCATGGCTGCGGGCGTTGACATCGGCAATCTTGTAGCTTGCAGGCCAAGCACCGGCTAACTCAAATCTAGCTACTTCTTGATTTGCCTGATTATAAATAGACAAAGCAACAAGTCTACGTTGCTCAGACCAATTACCCTGTTGGACTTTTTCAAACCACTTCCAAAAATCCATAGAGTTGGTAGTACCTCTACGCAGAATGAGATTACCACTCTTGGGATTGCTAGGAAGCTTGGTTCTCACCACCTGACCTTTTGATTGCCCTTTTGTACCCCAAGTTTGAGAAGTGACTTCAGTAATTTCAATAACCTCTTGTGTTCTTTTAAAGCCTTGACACTCCAAAAAGAAACAATTGGCATCGTTTTGACCTTCTAATGTCAGTTCTAAATAGAACCGATGGGCTGTCAAAACTTCTGGAATTCGGCTTGCGGATTGTACCACTGTTAAATAATTCGTAATTCGTAATTCGTAATGACGCTCTCTACGAGACGCTAAAAGCGAACGCGGACTCGCTAACGTAATTCGTAATGACGCTTGGGGACTCGCTACTGCTACGCTCTAAGCAAAGCTATGCCGCAGGCTTTACGTAATTACGATTATTTGATTCGTTTAATTCCTTCGTGAACCAATTCAACTGTTTCATTTGCCATATCACCACCAGAGGCTGTTAAGGTAGGCCCGGTGTATTTACAGGGATAACAATTGACAATGTTCCAGCGTGCTTTTTCAGAACCTTGTTGGTCGTAAGCAACAACTGAGCCAGTCTTACGATTCTGTGCCCACTTCCGAGGGTCTCCCATATCTTCGTTACAGTCTTGATACCATTTATAAAGGTCTATATCATCAGTGGCGATGACTTTTACTGTAATGTTGGTAAATTTAACAACAGTTGGTGTAGCTTGACGCATTAGTTTAGCGCCTTTAGATGAACCGTGGACTTCTTGTGCTGGTGTATTTTCAACGCCTAGTCCGCTAATTTCTTTGATGAATTTATCAGTAATTCCGTCAGCCTCGAAGTAAAACTTACAAGAGGTTAAAAATTCGCCTGCCATACTTTTAGACTCCTTTGTGTGTAATTAATTTTGAAATGGGAATGGGAATGGGAATAGGGAGAGACGCGATTTATCGCGTCTCTACAAGAGGAGAATTCTTGGTCTATTCGCTATCTTCAATACCATTCCATTGGCTGATGCGGAAAACAACAAACTCCGCTGGTCTGACGGGGCAAACTCCGACTTCAATATATAAACGTCCTAAAATTCTGGTTTCTGGTGGGTTCAATTCTTCGTCGCACTTGACATAAAATGCTTGTGCTGGAGATGCACCAAATAAAGCACCTTCACGCCAGATGCGCTCTAAGAAGTTGCTCACAGTACGGGTTACACGCGCCCATAAATCTTGGTCGTTCGGTTCAAAAACTACCCACTGAGTCCCCAATTCTAAGGATTTTTCGATATAGCTAATTAATCTACGCACACTGATGTAACGCCACTCTGTTTTATCTGGCTCAACTAAAGTGCGTGCGCCCCAAATGCGGATACCTCGATTGGGGAAGCTGCGAATACAATTTATCCCCAAGGGATTTAATAGTTCTTGTTCGCGGAAGTTTGTGTCATAACCTAAACCAATTACGCCTCTGGGAACTTCATTTGCTGGAGCTTTGTAAACTCCTCTGGTTTCGTCGGTGCGGGCCCAAACTCCCATCACATGACCACAAGGAGGTACTAAAATTGGATTACCGCGATCGCGTGGATTAGGTACTTTAATCCAAGGATAATAAAGGGCCGCAAACATCGAACGACGGTTAAATCTATTCAACCATTCCACTACTTGTTGCGGTTTGACGGCTTCCGGTGGCGAATCAAGTACAACCATCCGGTTGGGCGGGTTGGGAATATCGCCACTGGCAGAACCCTCGCACATACTAATCATCAGTTCGATGATGCCGTGAACTTGATCTAAATTCAGTACTTGTTCTTGATAAGCCCGCATCACATCAGGACAGGCCAGCATCGTGATTTCATCAACTTCAAAGATACCGCGTACCCCGGTGCGATCGTCTCTAACCCCTTCTAAATTTTGCGAAAATCTATCGGGTGTGGCAGCAACAATGGGTGGCGCTAGTTCATATTGACCATTAACAGGACGACGAGCTAAAGGTTGTCCGCTTTGAGTGATATCTTCTAAGGTGACATACATCGAATTTCTCAATGCTGTCAGCGCATAAGTGGCTACCTGATTGGCAGGCTCGCGGTTCATTGTCAAGTTTTCGTATTGCTCTAGAAGTTCATCTCCCCGACGAATTTCGATGGTGAAATATTCACCCGTATTTGGAGGCGCTTCTCCTTCAGTACCTTCGGGTAGAGCGCGGGGCGAACCATCAATAATTACAATATTTACTAATCCACCTGATGCTTGCTCAGGGCGCAAAGTAAAGCGCAGGGCTGGACGATTACCTCGAGCGTTAATTCGTAAGTTAGCCGGTTCTGGAGTTGCTGGTCTGGGTGCGCCTGGTAACTGAGTTCCGATGCTTGTTACCCAGCAACGACCGCCACCATTCATAAAGTAGCCGTAGACTGAAAAGGGTAAATAAGCGTTGAAGTCGGTAAAGCCGTCAGAGTTGGGACGCGCAAAGTAGTTTAAGAATTGCGTCCAAGTGGTTACTAGCATGGGCTTGTATAACTCAGCCCCACCACGAACGTCTTCTGTAAAGCCTACAAATCCGGCAACTGCTGTGCTAACACCTTCAATTGGTCGGCTACCCCGGTCAATTTCTTCGATATAGACACCAGGAGCAAAGTAATCAAGTCTAGCCATGAAAGTTTCTCCAAGTCAGTAAAAATCTAATTATTCAGGAGTTAGAAATATTTCTTTGAAAGTATTACTTTGGTTATCTACCAATGCATTGACGTTTTGGGGTAAATAGCCAGGATGATTCAGAGTCAAAACATAATTACCTAAATGAAGGTCTTCAAAGAAGAACAGCCCTTCTTTAGTGGTTAATATGGACTTGTCAGTTCCTCTCACAGCCACTTCTGTCGCTACCAGCGGCAAATTTGTCACTGCACTTTTGACAATACCCGCGATCGCAACTCGTCTGGTTAATACTAAACTGTCACTATCGCGAGACAATTGATTTCGCAAATTGAAAATTCGCTCCCAAACCAAAGGCACTGGAGTCGGTTGTGGCTCGAAGGGTATCGTGACTGTCAAATATAAGGCTGAACGCAATGGTACACTGAGAGCGCTCCATAAAGAGCCAATCTCAATTGGCGGCTCTAGAGCAACTGTCATATTCAAATTACCATAGCCCCGTAATTCAGGAACCAAAAACTCCTCTTCCAAGGTGCGATGGCGCAACAGCACAGTCAACGCCTCACTAATAAAGTGATGCTCACCTAAAGCTGTTCTATCCCAGGCTGTTAATAGCAGCGAAACATCAAACCAAGCTGGTGCCCAATTTACAGTGGCAGGTTGTAGAGCGCGTGTTAGCTTGCGTTCTACTTGCCTGCCAGAATGTTGTACCTGCTTACTCTCACGTATATCAAAAATATATAAATTGAGAGTCGGGCCTGCTCCCTCTTCCCTACGATTACCAGGATGGCTAAAGTCAATTTGCTCTGTACTGGTAAGTGAGGTTCCTCCAGCGAGAATTTCGGCTAAAGTTTGAAGAACGAAGATAAGCATGAAGGTGTTCTGCTGGTAGCTAATCCAGATGCCTCTACAGTATATGTATCGGGCTTCTAAAGTTAATTAGACTTTTGTCGATATTTTTTAAATCGGGTATTGGGTCAAGAATCCGTAAAGTAGCAACTTCAGTTTGTAGATTAATCTGGAGCAGTTCTTAATTGGACGCACTACATTTTATTTCTTGTGGGGTGGGTTGAAAAGCATTGGTGTCAAGTTAAGGCAGAAGCCCAAATGTCAAAGGTATATTCATCGAATTCGGGCAGCCGTTCATCGAATTCGGGGTGTCGTTTATTGAATTCGGGTAGCCGTTTATTGAATTCGGGTAGCCGTTTATTGAATTTGGGTAGCCGTTTATTGAATTCGGGTAGCCGTTTATTGAATTCGGGTAGCCGTTTATTGAATTCGGGCAGCCGATTATTATTTTTGTTCAATTTTAATTTGAGGAGGATAAAACCTAAACACAAAAAGACTTTTCATCCAGTCCCCAGTCCCTAACTATACTATTTGACCCCAGTGATTTCATCTTCACTTGACACTAATGGCTGAAAAGCCGACCCAAGTAGCCCATTAAGCTAACGAAAGCTTGGGTACGTAGTAAGCATTTCAGTGCTTAACATCAGGACTAAAGTCCTGACTACAAACTTGTTTATACAGCAAAGTTAGCTTGATACACATTTGAATACAAACCTTAATGATTATTTGTATGAATTATCCCAAAAGATAACTTAATAAAAAAATAAACATTCCTGAGACTGCATAATTTTATACTGGTCAGCAGAAGAGTAAAAACATTTGGTTGCAAAAAGCGAGTGAAGCTATGACACTAGGCTTTTCTGTACAAAAACTAGACAATGGCTCTAATTATTTGAGTTCCTCAGACATCCAAAGCTTTTGTCAGCTTGAGTCTGAGCAGTTAACTAGTAAGTATCCAATTTTTTTCGCTCGAATTGTCTATCATGATTCATTATTGAGAGCTAATCAAGAGGTAATAAATTATGGTCAAGGCCAAGTTCCTTTTCCCCCAAAAACTTTAGCTTATTTGCGTTCGGAAGCATGGCTGACGGATTTTCCGCCTGTTTTGACTTTACAGGAATTTAAGCTTAAGGACTTTTCATCTATTTCTTATATTTGCCCCATATCCTATAGAAATCAAAAAACTGAATATATTCAAATCATTACTCATGAACCTCTCTCGTCGAGTTTACAACTATATGTAAAACGCTCTGCTATGCTGCTGAGTAAGTATGTAGATATTTCCTTGGACTATGGCAGACAAAAAACTGAAATTAAACTCCTAGAAGATATCTTGCATCGAGTCGGTCATCAATTGCGTAACTCTCTAGGACTTATAGGATTGTATGCACATAATTTATGCTTAGGTTTAGAGGATAGCCCTTGGCAAGAGCAAGCAACAATCATCGGCGAAAGTATTCAAGATTTAGATACTAATTTAAATGAACTGATTGATTGCGGTCAAAGTGCCAAATTAAGGGTAACACTTCAAGATTTAAGAAGTTTAGTGGCTGAAAGTATCACAAATTTACAACCTCTAATTAATCAGAAAAAACTTAAAATATTGATTCCCGAGACATCGACAATACTGAAGATAGACAAATTACAAATGAAACAAGTTTTTGATAATATCCTCAGTAATGCCGCTCATTTCAGCCCTAATTCAGGAACTATTACCTGTAGCTGGCAAATTTTTCAAGATGAAGTTTTAATTAAAATCTCTGATCAAGGACCAGGATTGTCTCAAGAGGACTTACAAAAAATATTTACCCCATTTTATTCTCGACGCAAAGGAGGCACAGGACTGGGTTTAACTATTGCTAAAAAAATCATTTTGGATCATCAAGGAAGTATCTGGGCACAAGTTTTATCAGAAAGTGGGGCACAATTTTCGATGATTTTGCCTCGTTCAAGGAGCGTGAATTAATTTATAATTCATCATAAAAATATGATTAATGATAGTAATAAACTTTCAGTTTTACTCGTAGATGACGAAGAACGTTTTCGTCAAGGTTTACGTACTCTCTTAAATTTTTATAGTATTAATTCTGCGTTACCTGTAGAAGTTATTGGTGATGCAGATTCTGTTGAGCAGGTTTTAAAGTTTACAACCCAGAAGTGTCCAGATTTAATTTTGCTGGATATGCAATTGAAAGGATGTGATGGAATTACAGTTCTGGCACGTCTTAAAGAAGCTGCTTACAGTGGCAAAGTTTTAGTATTGTCGGCTCATCAAGAAGACGACTGGATTTTTAGAGCGATGCAGGGAGGAGCCGCAGGTTATGTGTTTAAAAATCGTGTGGCAACCCAATTGTGTGAAGCTATTGACACTGTAACGAGGTCAGAAATTTATCTACCTTCAGAAGTTGCTAGTCGATTTTTCCGGTTTTTTCAGGCTTATTCAGATTCTTGTGTGAAAGCATGTCATGAGGTGCATTTAACCGAAAGAGAGCAAGAGGTTTTATACTGGTTAACTCAAGGTGCTTCTAATGAAGAAATCGCGAAACATTTGTATGTAACAGTTGCTACTGTTAAGGCGCATCTCACCAGTATTTTTGAAAAGTTAAAGGTTACTAGCCGGACTCAAGCGATTGTGACTGCCCTCAAGCTAGGATTAGTTCATGCTTGAGCGCGACGGAAGTAGTCGGCGCAATTCACGAAACTTTTTGTATATGGCTTCATTTGAATCTTTTTATCAAGAATACCCCTGCTCGTACAATTCTCCCTTAAGTTGCGATCGCCCCTTCCAAACGGCGCAGCAAATCAAGGGTGCTAAGTTTTGCTTGGAATGTGGTTTTCCAGCAACTTTACCACAGGAGGCTGAGATTAAAGGAAGTCAGGGAACTTATCAAATAGCTAGTTTTGTCGGTGTGCGGGGTTTAGGCCGCTTATATTCAGGTGTTCAACTTAAAGACAAACAACCTGTAATCATCAAAGAATACTTGCTCCCCAATCGTTCTTTTAATGAAAGTGAGACTCAAAAGCGGAAAGAGACTTTTAAACGGGTGGGTGGAGTAAGTTTAGCCGATAGTCGAATTCAAAACTTCCGTCTGGTGGAAACTAAAGAAGCGATCGCAGATCAAAAAGGAGAACGCTGCTATCTTATTACTCAAGGAATCGAATCATCCCAAACTTTAGGTAAGTATCTCATAGAAAAGGGAGCAATGACATCTCTTGAGGTGCGTGAAGTCCTAAATCAAGGTTTACAAACTCTCCAGTTTCTCCACACTCAAAAGCTGCGTTTTCCCTCCAATCAAACACAACTGGGTATCACTCACGGCAATATCAATTTAGACAGTATTTTAATTAAAGTAGAAAACAATCAAAAGTTTTCTATATACTTTTGTGATTTAGCTATCTGGGAAAACTTATTTATTCCCCCAATTATTCCTCAACCTGCTCCCGCCAGACCTGACCAAGATATAGAATCATTAGGATTATTAGCCTTTTATTTATGGGTAGGGCGGACAACTAATTTTTCATCTAACCAGCCTCTCGACCCTAGAGATAATCAACAATGGCCGGATACCGATAGCAATTTAAAGCAGTTTATTTATCGTTTAATTGGGCTAGAAACTCCTTTTGAGAGTGCAGAAGCGGCTCGTAAAGCACTACTAGAACTTCCTCAAGAAGATCGTGCTAAAAGTTCGAGTTCAGTGCGATCGCCAGGTTCTCAAGAACTAAAAAAGCCTTTGCCAACGCCCTTAGTTTTGCTATTAATCCTATTTTTATTACTACTTAGTGGGGGAATTTGGTATTGGCTTTGGGGTAGGAAAATAGATAATCCTAATCAATATATCCAATGGTCTAGACTTGTGCGGAATTTTTCCGAAGTCCCTAACGTTCCTTCTGGACAATTTACTTATACAGGAGAAAAAGATAGTACATGGAGTTTTGTTTTAACGCAATTAGTAGACAACAGTCGTTTAGGAGATTTATTGACCAAACCAAAGCCAGATGCAACAGCAAAATTTGACTATAAATCTGTTTTGTCATCAAATATAAATAATCCGATTAAAAGTATCGAAGAAGTTCAAACAAACAACAAAGATTTTACAATTACTAGTTTGGTAGACAACATTACAGATAAACTTGCGAAAAGAGAAGTAGCCTATGATGGTTTATTTGTTTTTGTCGCATTTAATAAAAGAGACTCGAATCTTGCCAATGCTCTTGGGGGGAAAATCAATCTTGAGCAATTGCGTCAAATTTACACAGGTAAAATTACTAATTGGCAGCAGATTAATCCCAAACTTCCAAATCTGCCTGTGAAACCTTTTGCCCCAATTGAACCGGAAGCAATCAGTAAATTTCAAAAAATAGTTCTGCAAAATGCCCCTCAAGACGAAGCTTTATTTGCGGCGAAAGTTACTAAACTTGATACAACAAAAACCCAAAACCTGATACGCAGTGAAACTTTAGATGGGCGAACTACTGGTATTATCAGTTTTGGGATTATGAGTAAAACTTTGAGTCAGTGTACTGGCTATCCTCTAGCGATCGCAGATGCTAAAAAGTCCGCTATTCAACCTCTGTTTCAAAAGCGCGATCGCCGCTCAATTAATCCCTCAGATGATTTGTGTCAACATGATGATTATTATGTTGATGTCACAACCTTCCAAAGCTACGCCTTGGGATACCCTATTTTTGTAGTGTACCCTAAAGACAGCAACCGCCTACCTGGTGGTTCTACATTTGCCCAGATGCTAACTACTCGTCAGGGTCAGTGTTTACTTAGTAAAGTAGGTCTTGTAGCTTTACAACCTATGCCTGATGATATAAATTCTTATGCCTGCAAATCGGTGCCCTAATCCTAGTTGCGAATATTTTAACCGCGCCCTGCCTAACAATGCTAAGGTTTGTCCTTGGTGTTCCACCCCTGTGGGTAATGTAGTTTCTGCTACACCACAACCACCAAGTCAACCTCCGCCTATTCAACAACAACCTAGTCAACCACCTGTTCAGTATCAGCGGCCGCCTACAGACCAACCTAATTACCAAGCTCCCCAACAAGCCCCCATTGATTATTCAACAGTCTATCAGCCACGAGTTACCTATCAACCAACACCACCAGTTTATACCCCTCCGCCTCAAAGAGCGCCAGCCTTAAAGCTGATTCATAGCACCGGCAGAGAATTTCACCTCATTGGGGAAGGAGGTTATATTGGTCGCCGCAGTCAGAGTCCAGGAATAGCGCCCCCAGAAATTGACTTGACCGGTATTCCCAGTGAGGGCATAGTCTCTCGTCGTCATGCGCGAGTCGATTGGGACTGGTCGCAAAATTCTTACATGATTGTCGATATGAGTACAAATGGTATTTATTTAAACAACAATCCTCTGACTCCCGGTATGCAGTATCGCCTACTCAACGGTGATTCGCTGCGATTTGGTCAAGACAATCTAGTTAATTTCACTATATATGTAGTGTAGCAAAAAGCTGATTTGGTAATCAGCATTCTCTATTTTGGAAAGAGACCCGATGAATCGCCGTCTCTACAATAATCAGTCGTTTTGTAGAGACGGCGATTTATCGCGTCTAGGACTTACGCATTGACAAGAAACATCATTCATGGAGTTTAGAGAATGCTATCACTGCGAAGGGTTGCAAAAATATGCTCACGTACAACTAATGTGAACATATTTCGTTGTACTTCGTACCAATT
>JADEXV010000232.1 GCA_015206945.1 Nostocales cyanobacterium LEGE 12452
CCATTCCCGAACATCCCCGTCCCCGTCGTGTTGTCGGTCGCATCGCTTTGGTGGGAGATGCTGCTGGTTATGTTACCAAGTCCTCTGGTGAAGGTATTTATTTTGCCGCTAAGTCTGGGCGGATGTGTGCCGAAACCATTGTAGAAACATCTAATGGTGGTAGCCGGATTCCTACAGAAGGCGACCTGAAGGTTTACCTGAAGCGCTGGGATAAAAGATACGGACTCACCTACAAGGTGCTGGACATTCTGCAAACCGTATTCTATCGTTCTGACGCCACCCGCGAAGCCTTTGTGGAAATGTGTGATGACCTCGATGTACAACGGCTAACATTCGATAGCTATCTGTATAAGACGGTTGTCCCAGCTAATCCCATCACCCAACTGAAGATTACTGCCAAAACCATTGGTAGCCTAATTCGGGGTAATGCTCTTGCACCTTAGGTAAGTGCAAAATACTGAAATTGCAACCAATAAAATTACCCAATACGGTTACAGTAGACCTCTTGTAAAAGTCCCTAACACCCCATCCTCAACCCTTCCCCGCAACCGTGGAAGAGGGGTTGAGAGTGGGGTTGTTATTTTTGATTTATGCAAGAGACTCCATGAGCTGCGCTCACAAGGAACAATGAAAATAATCTAGGAATGATTTTGCGTTGTTTCAGCCTCTATTTTTAAGGCATATCTAGTGAGGGCTAGTAACAAATTAAGTTTTGTAGAAATTAATTCTCTTGTAATTTTTGCTTTGGTATTGTAAATTTCATAGGCAAAAACTCAGTATTTTACTAGTAGTAGCTGTTGGCTATATCGTTGCCCTGTAGAGCAAACCTAAACACCTGAAAAGAGCGCGATCGCTACAGCTTGTGGTTGAGTTTGGTTTAATAAAAACTTTGCAGAAAATTACAAGATTATGATGAACAAAAAAGTGAAAACAAAAACTCAAAACTTTTGTAAACTTGTTTCAGTTTTTACAAGTATCTTTATAGTCTCGCCAGCCTATGCAAGCGATTGGCTTCAATGTGCAAATCTAACCCAGATCGATGTAAGCACTTGTCAGATTCTAAACTATCCAAGTGCTAGCTACGAATATGCGATCTCCTATAACACAACTGAGCCGTTACCAGTTGTCTGTAGTTTTTGGAATGTGGGAGCAAGGATCTATAACAAGCAACCATATCTAGTTGTTTCTGATAATCCAACAGCGGGCATGAATTATGGAGGCTTTATTTTTTATAGAGGAACACAAGCCTCTGATGATGCCACATCTACATGTTCTGCTGGACAGTGGCGTCAAAGATATTGGCAATTAACTCAGAACAATAGAATTGAACTGAATTTTAGTAACGGGTGCTCGGGAGCTGAAATCCCAGTCTTCTGTCGCGCACGCAAAGAAGCATCTATCAATAACATTTTGAACTTTGAACAAAAGAGATTAGCTCTGCTTCCTGACAGTAGTCTGCTAAAAAGTAATAGATAAGGCGATGTGCGACTTTCTTTCAAACCTAACCCGCAACCCCTTCCATACCAGGTAATCGGAGAAAAAATCACAGCCTTTTGGACTGTAGGGCAGAGGAATGGGAGCGGGGTTCCAAAAAGAAGTCGCACATCGCATTCATCAAAATTCTTAATCGTGGTAACTTGCTGCTCATTGGGCTGCTGCCGCAAATCTTGAGGCGGCAGCCTTCTTATTAGGCAAAAACGAGACAACTCAAATTAAGGGTTTGCGTTTTTATTAGTGCCATTCGGACTAAGACTTATAAATTACCCAATTTTGTGGGGTGGACATCTTGCCATTGGTGTCAAGTTAAGACAGATCCCCAAATGTCAACAGCCTCCTCTAACTTGTCATGCTTGGGTGGAGGTTAGGTATGCTGTATTCTTAACTTCAGCGATAAATTGCTTTTTAAATAAATGCTTAATTTTATTTCCTATTTGTTTTTAGCTCAAGCATCACCTTCTCCTGCACCGCAAGAAATCTTCGTTCCCCAACAAACAAGACCTTTAACAGGACATCTTGACGAAGTACCAGTATTTAACAGTAATAATCCAGAAGTAGTTAAGAGTGAAGGAATTCTGCTATCTACATTTCCTCCTCAAGGCAAAAGAGTGCCCAACGCCCACCTCAACTTTCCATTTCAGGGACGGTTTGATTTATTTTCTCACCATATTGCTAGAGCGATTGAGACGCCAAATGATTTGCGGACTCTTTATTTGGGAGTGATTGTTTACAATCCCAGCGATCGCTCTGCAACTGTCAACATCTTGCAAGCAGCTAGTTATGTGAGTCAACCTGATGCACCTTTTGTCAAGCTGCCTCCCATGCTGTCAAATAATTCGGGAAACATTTATGCTGGGCCGGGCGATCGCGTGATGAATGATCTGCTACGAGTCAAACGACAAGGATGGCCAGCCCAGTTGGTAATTCCACCGAAACAAAGCCGGATGTTAATGAATCATCCAATTCCAGTGCGGACTTTAACGCCGCCATTGAATGGACGTTCTACTTTGTTACGTTTGTATAGCGATCGTCCTGTTTATATGGCAAACCTGGCCATGTTTGCCAAACCCAATCCCGATGGTAGTGAAAGAGCGCCTACTTTAGAAGAATGGGAGAATTTATTAGAAAATGGCGATTTTGCAGGGCCGCGCGAATCGGCTCCCAGTCCCCCAGATAAGCTTGCAGGGGCGACAGAAATTTACGGACGGGTAGCGGGAGTAGCTGTTGGCTCTCGTTGGCAAGCACAAGTTACCGACTCTAATAGTTCATACCTGACAATTCCCGAATCAGGACAAGCTTTCTCCTACGGTTTAAGTACCCTTTTGGCTGGCAAAATGGGTACTGGACAAAACCAAACTGCTAAACTCGTAGCGCGTTATCCTGGTACTGCTTACGAAGCTCACGGCAATTACGGTATTGAATACAACATCTCTCTACCATTATTTAACAATACGGATAAGCCGCAAACTATAAATGTACTTTTTCAAACGCCTATAAAAGAAGATGAGTTAAGTAAACCAGGGCTTCGCTTTTTTTCACCACCCGCACCATCTGTCTTTTTCCGAGGTACAGTTCGTATTCGCTACAACGACGATAATGGCTTACCCAGAACTCAATATTGGCATTTAGTTCAACAACGGGGACAGATGGGAGAACCGCTTGCTCAATTAAAAATATCTCCTGGACAGCGCCGACTGGTAGAAGTGGATTTTCTCTACCCACCTGATGCTACGCCCCCTCAAATGCTGACAATTCAAACTGTAGACTAAACATAAGGTATAGGGCAAAGGAGAACAAAAAATTTATCAAAAAACCCTTGCCAATGACAGCTTCTACTTAAGTTGATAGAGGTGAACTGCTGTTGTGCCCTTACAAAATGTGTGTACTTGAGGCAATTGGAAACTGCTATATGTAGCGTTTCTCAGTCGGTATGGAATCAATACCTTTCGGTTAAGGGGAAAAGGGGAAGGGGAAAAGGGGAAAAGAAAAACCTTTAACCTTTACCCCTTAACCTTTTCCCCAAACCCAATTTCAAGTTAAAAATGCTTAACCGAACAGTATTGGGTATGGAATACAAGTCTTTGGTTTTTAGGTTTAGTGCAATTTCTGATAAAACAGATGTTGTTCTGAATCTACTGGGGCAAAATAGAAAACATGACAATTGAATCCAATTCCTCTAATCTACCAACCCCAGAACCAGACCCGGAAAACGATTTGCAGCCAGATGACTTTGACGGGAGTGCAACTGAGAAAAACCTAAGCTCAGAAGCACTAGCGACACAACAAGCATTAGCGGTGATCGCTTCTTTGCAATCTCCGCAACATACAACTGCTCTCAAACAAGCCCGTTCTGACTTCAAACAACCCATTAGCAAGCAATTTACAGTTAAGCCGAGGGCATTGCTGATTATTCTAATCGCGATCGCCATCACCTTCATTGGAATTATCCTCAATAACTGGATCGTTGGCATTATCGGCACGCTGATAACTTTGCTGTTATCCCTAGCGATATTATTGCCTTGGTTGCAACAAGTTTTAGACGAGTGGTTTTCACCCCAAGAACGCACCCTATTTGTTGCCTTTTTGGGACTAATAGTAGCTATTATCGGCACGATCAGGTTCACAGGTATAGGCGATCGCTTACTGCTTTTAGGACGCCAGATTAACTGGGATATTGCTGGTAGCCTAGCAGAATGGTTTGGCGCTTTGGGGCAGATTCTCATCGCTATCATCGCCGTTTACGTAGCATGGCGACAATATGTCATTTCCAAAGACTTGACAATTCAGCAAAACCTGCTCACAGTTCAGCAAAATATTATCACCCAGCAACAGACAATCGATTCCTATTTCCAAGGCGTTTCAGACTTGGTATTAGATGAAGAAGGATTATTAGAAGATTGGCCCCAAGAAAGAGCGATCGCGGAAGGACGCACTGCGGCAATTTTAAGTAGTGTCGATGGTAGTGGTAAAGCGAAAATTCTCCGTTTTTTGTCACGTTCCAAGTTACTGTCACCCCTAAAACGCGATCGCCTATTAGGTCGAGCCATTCTCGATGGTACTGGCGGATATGCAGAAGATCGCCTCGAAGGTGTGCGCGTTATCGATTTAGGCGTAATGCTAGCCGCAGCAGACCTTTCTGGTACTGATTTACGTTGGACTGACCTCAGCGAAGCTAATCTTGTCCGCGCCAATCTGAGCGGTTGTGATTTAGTAAAAGCCAACCTCTCCCGCACAATTTTATACAATGCTAATCTCGATGGTGCTGACATCAACGGGATTCGCCTATTCTATGGTGTAGTAGATAAAGCCTCACCCCGCAGTCGCACTGAACCACCAAATTATGAAACCGGCGAACAAACCGGCGCTGTGGTAGAAAATGCCGATTTCAGCAACGTACAACGGATGTCTGAGTCTACACGTAACTACTGTTGCACTTGGGGTGGCGAAAAAACTAGAGGCACCATTCCTGGTGGTTGTGAAGGTATTCCTAATAAGTTGGGAAGATAGTTATAAGACTAGATAAAAAATTAGTTAGCTGCATTAAAAATATGCTGTGCAGTTAAATTTAATTGGGGAAAGGTAGGTGATGAAATAGCTGTGTTACCTTGAAAAGGTGTCATTTGATATTCACCATCAACTAATTCGCATACAAAAATAGTAGGTTGTTTGGGATTACCGATGAACTTTCTTGCACCCAATGCAGCATAATCAGCAATCCAATATTCGGGAATTCCCATTTCTTCTCTTCGAGACGCTACGCGAGCATAATCCCCCAGCTTATTGTAGTAATCATCTCGCCAGTTGCTTGAAACAACTTCAATAACTATTGGAACCGATGCTGCTTGGCTTACTGTTGACTGTTTTTGAAAAAGCGGTTCATTGTCGAGATTATCAAGATTAAGCAGCAACACATCAGGCGAGTAAGCGGATTCGGCAGAAGGAGTTTTGACTAATGCAGTTTTGGGTATAGTGTAGGGAAGATTCATGCGATCAAACTCGACAGTTAGCTTATGGGCTATAAATCCTACAAATTAGCTGCTCAAGTGTGACGTTTTCCGCAGCAATTTGAGTCATTATGTTAATCAAGTAGGAGAAAAACCTACCAGTCGTCTACTAATTCTCGCCTTCAGGTAAAGTGAGGATTTCAACGCCATCTTCAGTTACAGCTAAGGTATGCTCACATTGAGCAGAAAGCTTGCGATCGCGCGTTACCGCAGTCCACTTATCGCTGAGAACTTCGACTTCGTAAGTACCTTCGTTAATCATTGGCTCAATGGTAAAAACCATCCCTGGTCTGAGGCGCTTACCCTTACCACGTGTGCCATAGTGGGGAACATCCGGCGCAGTATGGAAAATATTACTGATGCCATGTCCAACGAAATCTCGCACCACAGAAAAGCCTTGTCCTTCAGCATATTCTTGAATGGCTGCACCAATATCGCCAATGCGTGCCCCAGGTTTAACTTCAGCAATACCTAGACGGAGACACTCTTCTGTCACCTCTACCAGCTTCCTTGTTTTTGGGGAAGGAGTACCAACAAAGAATGTCTTGGATGTATCGCCGTGATAACCTTCAACAATCGGCGTTACATCAATATTAATAATGTCACCTTCCTTAAGAATTTGCTTGGCGTTGGGAATGCCGTGACAAATTACCTCATTTACACTGGTGCAAATCGATTTAGGATAACCCTTATAGCCAAGAGGTGCGCTTTTTGCTCCATGCGCTTGCGTCCAACGTTCGGCTTCATCATTTAGTTCAAGAGTGCTAACCCCTGGCTTCACAAAGGGTTCTAGATGCTGGAGAAGTTTAGCAGCTAAACGCCCAGCTTGACGCATTTTCTCTATTTCTCGTTGGGATAAAATAACAATTAGTTCAGTTTTCATTAACTTTTATCTAAAGTATCTTTCATAAACATAGTTAACCCTGTCTGTGCAGCTCTTTGTGCAGTATCAGCAACCTTTAGGGTATATAAGCTCTCCTCTGGGGTAACGTACAAAGGAGTGCCGTCAAAAAGATGGTCTAACACCATATTTGTGTCTTTGACGAACAAACCCCGTCGAGGGCCAACCTCTATAGATGTTGTTTCCCCTGGCTGGACGAATATTCCGGTGTCGCCATCAAAAATTAAACCACCTTTTTCACCGTGAACTTCAAACTTGCGTTCTGATTGCCAAATACTTTCGCCTTTGCCATACACTACTTGGGCTAAAAGTCCACTGTTAAAGGACAGTTCACTAGTGCAGAAACAGGTTTGGTAGTATTCCGGTTCTATTTCCCAATATCGCTGGTGACAGTTAACAGTAAATACTGTACCAAATAAATCGATGAGACGATGTAGGCGAGACAATGCCCCCATTAAGGGAAAGCCAAAAAACTCGTGGTTATAAGTCCATTTGCGGGGTGCAGGATTTTGAGGATTGATGGTGCTGTAGCGAACATAAAACACCTCACCAATTTTGTCTAAGTTTTTCTTCAAAGCTTGATGCAAACCACCCAAAAGTTCCAGATGTTCAACGTGCAGGAGTTTTTGTTGTGCTTTGGCTAAGGCAATCAGTTCCTCAGCTTCAAATACATCCAACGAAAGAGGATACTCTACAATTACATGTTTGCCGTTGGTAAGTGCTGCACGAGCGATCGCACCATGATCTCGATTAATCGTGGAGATCGTTACTAGGTCTATATCTTCACGTTCTACCAGCTCTTGCCAAGTATTCAAGACTTCAATCTGGTACTCTCTGGCAAAGGTTTCGGTTTTTTCTCTTGTATGACCAACAACTGCGACTATGTGCGATCGCTCATCACGGAGCAATGCCTCAGCCCGAAACTTTGCCGCATACCCAGTACCTACCAAACCTACACGCACTCTTGCTTTTTCCAAAGCTGCTTCTGAATTATACATGATCCTCATTAGTTCTGTTTTTGATCTTCCCACACTTTTAGTGGTGAGATTCTCTCTGTATGGGGTTCACCAGTCTAGACTCTACAACATTCGTCCTACCGCCTCAAGGATAAATAAGACTTTATTTGCAGCTAGATAGAATTACGTGTACTCAAAAAGGAAGACTTTAAAAGAAAAAGCCTTTTTCAATCTATAATGTCAGAAATTTTTCAATATAATGAACAAAAAAAAAGGCAAAAGAAAAATTACATCTCTACTGTATTGTTATGTTTTTTTATTTATAACGAGCGCATTTAAATCAGATTAGAAAATGAAACAGCCCTATTTTTTAAAGGAGTTGGGGAATCTCTTCTACGTAAGTCCTACAAAATATCGGTAACATTAATCTTACTCATGTTTACTTGTCTGGCATATAATTTTTTCTAATTACAACCCGACTAGGGTAGAAAATAATATAAAGAAAACTTATCGGGATTAAGTAACTAAATTTCATTACTAATCGGGTTCAATTTCCAGTTATATCGTTTAATTTTTCTCGTAGTATCAGAATTGAAGCAAATTTAAACCAGCGGCTAATTCCACAGAACTGCCGTGACCTTTGCCTTAAGATAACTTATACTGCCGTTTGTAAAAGAGAGGATTACTCAATGCCAACTTATAAAGTGACACTAGTCAACGAAGCTGAAGGTCTAAACCAAACACTTGACGTTGACGATGATGTCTATATTCTAGATGCTGCTGAAGAAGCTGGTCTTGACCTGCCCTACTCTTGCCGCGCTGGTGCTTGCTCGACCTGTGCAGGTAAAATCACTAAGGGTACTGTCGATCAGGGTGATCAGTCATTCTTAGATGATGAACAAATAGAAAAGGGATATGTACTAACTTGTGTTGCTTACCCAACCTCTGATGTAACAATCGAAACTCACAAAGAAGAAGACCTTTACTAAGAGTTAACCGACTCAAACATAAACCTCTTGCAAGAGTTACTAATTTCGACAAAATAGAAGCAAGATATCTAGAGTTAACACCCTTGCAATGCAATAGCGTGTGTACCTCTAAAAGCGACTTTGACAAAAAGTCTAATTTTATAATGAGCAGGAACACAGTAAATCTTGTGTTCCTGCTTAATTTTTTTAGTAGGGAGTTTCCTATCTATTCTATAATTTTGGCCTCTTTTTAACTCCCGACTTTTAGCTCACAGATGCAACTTGAATGCCAATAGCTCAAAGCTTAATTTCTTTGTTGAGAATTTGAATCTTAGTACCAGGATAGTAAAACTGGAGAATTTTTGGACTTGACCAACCTAGTTTCGCTAAATTCTGAGCGCCAGTTTGACTCAAGCCGACTCCATGTCCTAATCCACCACCAATAAAAGCATATCCCCAGAGTTCCGATTTGCCTTTGTTCAGGGGTTGGATGTAAAAAAGCGTACTTGTAGGGGCTGCAAAAGCACTGCGAACTTCGTCTTTGTGCAAAATAAAGGTGCTGCGATCGGTTTTAACTGCAAGTTCAAGGATACGTCCACTCTGGCTTCGCTCTACTACTGCCATAGCCTGAATTGTCTTAAATTTGGCATGGGGACTGTTTTTCACTTGTAAAAATTTCTGCAAGTCCTTGATAATATCCTTTAAAGGGGTTTCTTTATGCCAACGAAACATATCCCACTTGCTTTCATTAAATCCTTGTTGCGTATTAATAAATTTCTGAAAATTCTTTTCATCTGCTAAATTCTGCTTAGACAAGTTCCAAAAATTAGTCGGAGCATCCAGTACAGGGCGCAAATAGGGACGATCGTCGCCATTCCAGACATCGCTAAAGGAAGCGGTGACGCCACCAGTGGTAGAAGAATACAGGGCGTCTACGAGTTCATTTTTATAAGTTAGTACTTTACCCCTGGTTGAGGCGATCGCTTGGTCTGTTTTGGCAGCTACTCCCTTCAACCCATAATAAACTTGGCAATGAGTATCAGCACACAACTGATAGTTATCTGCGGCAAACCTACGTAAATTTCTCAAGGCATAAGTCCGGGCGAGAATTGCCTGAGCTTCTAGCGCCGCTTTTGGTGCATTTGTGCCTATTTCGTAAGGTACAACCCCACGCAAATAAGTTTCTAAAGGTACTTGGTTAACGAGAGTGTATGTGCCATAAGCATTTGGCTGCAAATTCAGTCGGCCGGCATAAAGACGAGCATTTTCTGGTTTCTCGCTTTTATTTACCCGAATTAAGTTTTTATCAGTGCTAATTTCCAAGTCATTCGGGCTATAGCGATTACCATTTACCACCCAACTCACTCGCGGCACTTTTTTCAAAACTTTAGTATCAAGATATACTTTTTCTTGAGTAGAAGCTTGGATGTTTTGTAATAACAAGCGTCGCAGTAAAGGGGTGCTGTAAACATCTCGTTTAGCCCAAACTTGCCAGCGTTCTGGCTGGGCTATTTCCACTTCCATTCCCTGAGAACGCCATTTATTAGCACTATCTTCCGCAGTTTCAAAAGTGCGGTATGTGCCTAAAACTACTACTTCTTCGACTGCTGACTGGGGTAAAGCTTGCATGACTGTTTCCAGCTTTACAGGATTCTTCGTAAATAGAATTTGCTGCTTATTGCCCGCTTGAAATTTTAGCTTTAAGCGATCGCCTTTCATCGGTTCCAGTTGCAGCTTGGCTGTGGCTTCGGCGCCAAATCGCTGCACAATTCCAATTTTCAGTTCTATATCCTGGATGTTGCTCTCAGGCCCTGATGCAGCAGTCAGTCCCAATAGACAAAACGTTGTCAGTACAGTGTGGGGAAAACGCCAAAACGAAAATTTCATGGCTACCTGATAGCGTTCGTGTAGCGTCTGCAAGAGTTGCGATCGCGAGTAATCTCTCGTAGCGAGGGTCTTCTGCCCCTTAAGGAGTCGTTGGAGCCGATTTTCCAATTGCTTCGTAGCGCGGTTTTTTTGTCGCATGAATGCTCCAATGATACCATTACCTATTTTGCCCTAAATACTAGTTGCAAAACGAAGTCATAACGACTATGATTTATTTAGGGAGAAAAAACAGAACTAGTTGGATAAACTCTTTATGGTTAGAGTCCAAGAAATTCCATTAAATCAGATAAAACGGCCATTGCCCCGTACAAACGATCCAAATAAAGTACAAGCCTTAATGGAATCGATTGCGGAGATTGGGCAGCAAGAACCTATTGATGTTCTAGAAGTAGATGGACAATATTATGGCTTTTCTGGTTGCCATCGGTATGAAGCTTGCCAGCGTTTAGGCAAAGAAACCGTTTTAGCAAGAGTCCGTAAAGCACCCCGTAGCGTTTTAAAGATGCACTTGGCATAGAAAATGGGAATGGGGAGATCAGGGGATAAGGATAATAATTAATGCCTAATTTCCAATCCCCAATTACATATAACCTAATTAGGAGAAAATTATGTCATCGAAAGTAACAGTCAAAAATGTAAATATCGGCATTGACGAGGCGAGTAGGGCTAAAATTGCCGATGGTTTATCTCGCCTGTTGGCTGACACTTATACACTGTATCTGAAAACTCATAATTTCCATTGGAATGTAACGGGGCCGATGTTTCAAACATTACATTTGATGTTTGAGACCCAGTATACAGAATTAGCCTTAGCAGTTGATTTAATAGCCGAGAGAATTAGAGCGCTTGGCTATCCCGCACCAGGAACCTACAGCGAATATGCCAAACTGAGTTCGATTCCAGAAACTCCCGGAGTTCCTAAAGCTGTGGAGATGATTCGCGAACTTGTGGAAGGACAAGAAGCCGTAGTCAGAACTGCACGGTCTATTTTCCCGGTGATAGAGGAAGTTAACGACGAACCTACCGCCGATTTATTAACTCAGCGGATGCAAGTACACGAAAAGACAGCTTGGATGTTGAGAAGTTTACTGGAAGAATAGGAATTAGGGAATAGGGTATGGGGCATAGGGAATAGCGGATAGAGAAAAAACTTAATCGCCAATGCCCAATGCCCAATCCCCAATGCCCAATACTTCGGCTTCTCTACGAGACGCTACGCGAACGCTCAGTACAAGTGCCCAATACCCAATCCCCAATGCTCCATACTCAAAAGTTGCAAGATTTAATGCAACAGGTAGGTATTTCTAGTTTTAAAGCGCTGAGTCGCGCTGCTGGTATCTCAGAGCGTCAAATTTTGCGGTTACGCCAAGGAAAGCTAGAGCAAATGCGGGTAAATGTGCTGCTTAAGCTTTCGCCAGTGCTACAGATGCCATTGAATGAATTAATCGCAACTTTTTCAACCGTAGAGTTATTACAAGAGAAAACAGCGCCAACTCAGGAATTGTTACGAGAAATTACAAATTTAAGAAAAGAGTACGATCGCTCGCAGCTTCAATTAGAACAACAGCGAGAAATATTACTACAAGAACTCCAGCAGTCGAGTTTGCAACTGCTGGAGTCTTTATTATTGCAATGGCCAACAGCAGCACAGAAAGCGCAGGAAAATCCCCAGCTAGCAGCAGTGAAAATAGTACCGTTGGTGCAGAAACCTCTGGACAAGCTTTTACAGGCGTGGGGAGTGGAAGCGATCGCCCCTGTGGGAGTAGAATTACCTTACGATCCCCAACTGCACCAATTGCTGGAAGGAACTGCACAACCTGGAGAAACAGTCAAAGTCCGCTACACTGGCTACCTTCAAGGTGAGAAGCTGCTTCACAGAGCCAAAGTGAGTCCTATCTGAGGGAGTGAGGAGTTAGGAGTAACAAATTCACAACTTTTTACTTTTTGCATTGTCTGTCGAGAAATGACAGATATTGGGAATACTAAAATAGCAGAGGCGATCGCCTTCAGAAAACTTCTTTTAAAGCCTTGGTGTCGGTTCTAGCTTGCTTGGCGCTGTTGAAACCTAAATTTTTGGCTCTACGAGCGGTAGTCCAGAGGTAAATTATTTCAATTATGTAAGTAATTGGACATAAATAAATATAGATCCTAGTTACCATCATAAGTACTCAGGGAGGAAAAGCTACTGCTAGACTCAATTTAGCTATGTGTAGGCGTAGCCCGCCGTAAGCATTGCTGCAACTAGTTGAATTCTGAATTGTTTAATGACAGTTATTATCATGAGATTTATTAGAGAATCTCAGTTTTGCAAAAATTTTTGGTAAATAATCTGAAAAGCAGTAACTTCAGCTTGTATGTAAGTATATATCTAAAACCATGAGATACAAGTAAGTCGGCGTTAAAAATTAACATACATGACAAAACATCAAATCAACGAACGGCTTATAAA
>JADEXV010000233.1 GCA_015206945.1 Nostocales cyanobacterium LEGE 12452
TTATAATATTATAAATAGCTGTAAGGTGGTCATTACTCACAAACGACAAATAAGTATTTGAGTAAAATTGAAGCTTTACTTATATATATTGCCTAAAGAAGTTTCATAAATAACAATTATAAACAAATGAATTTATTAACAGGTATAGTCGATGAATAAAATAACAATTTTGAGAAAAATCTCCGCAGGCTTTAAAAACTAGGTACTTTCCAATGAGGATTTGTAAGACTTGTCAAAATATGATCTTCCCATTGCCCATTAATTAGCAAATAGTCTCTAGCGTATCCTTCAACAACAAAACCGAGTCTTTTGAGGACATTACCACTGCGCCGATTGTGAGGCATATAATTAGCCATAACTCGGTGAAAATTTAACTCTTGAAATAGATATTGAGTTGCAGATTTTAACCCCTCTGTCATATAGCCTTTACCTTGTTTATTTTCAGCAAGGCTATATCCCACATAGCAAAAATGAGCTACTCCTCGGACAAAATTACTAAAATTGACTGTTCCAATAACTACAGTGGGATTTTTTTTGGTAAAAACAAATAGTTTTAACGATTGACCATTGATAAATTCCAGAAAACTATTCTCTATCTGATATTGCCAATATTCTTCAGTGAAAAAACCATCAGCCCAAAGAGGATAGAATGGAGTGAGATAAGTTTTGTTATCAATGAAGTATTTGAGAATTTGAGGTATATCTTCATGGATCGCTGCTCGTAATAATAGGCGATCGCTTGCAATTATTGGCAGTTCTGATATCATAAATTGCTTAATCGGCGGGATTCTTTCCAAAACATTCTCTAAATTTTATAAATTCTCTCATAATCTGTGGTTTAGCAGCTAGGGGGAATAGAATTCGCACGCCAGTTACATAAGTCTTGCTAATGTCTAATACTTCTTTTACGAAAGGCTGCATTTCGACAAAGCCCAATGCCCTTTACAACAGATAGAGTGAGTATTTTTGCTGTAAATCTGCCATTCAACCAAAATCTTGATAAGCTGATGTCTAATATCTAGAGCGGAAGGATTGAGAGCCAATGGGTGATAAAGCACAGTGCGCGGCATAACTTCGATAAAATTGCTTTGCCTAAACGCTGTACCGCAGCAGATTCAAGCAAAAAACAGCTCTTGATTAACCCAGTCTACAAGAAGGATAGTGATGTGGTGGGAATACGCTACGATTGGCAGGAATTAGAGATTCGGGCGATATACAATACGCCATTGCTAGAGCTTATTTATCAAGCTGCTAGCGTGCATCGCCAATATCATGACCCAACAAAAATACAAGTTTGCAAGCTTATATCTATCAAAACGGGAGGTTGTCCAGAAGATTGTAGCTACTGCGCCCAATCTTCTCGCTATAAAACAGAGGTAAAGGCGCAAGCACTCCTAGAAAAGGAAACGGTAGTTAACATCGCCCAGAAAGCTAAAGAAACTGGTGTTAGTCGCATTTGTATGGGTGCAGCTTGGCGCGAAGTCCGGGATAACTCACAATTTGAGGAAGTCCTGGAAATGGTCAAGGATGTAACTGCAATGGGTTTAGAAGTGTGCTGCACTCTGGGTATGTTGACGGCAAATCAGGCCAGAAAATTGGAAGAAGCAGGACTTTATGCCTACAACCATAACTTAGATACCTCGCAGGAATATTACAGCACAATTATTACCACGAGGACATATCGCGATCGCTTGAACACAATTGAGAATGTCCGTCAGACAAATGTCACTGTCTGTTCTGGCGGTATCCTGGGCTTAGGCGAAACAGTTGATGACCGGGTTGGTATGTTACAAACTCTGGCAAACTTACATCCCCATCCAGAGTCCGTGCCAATTAATATTCTTTCCCAAGTACCGGGCACACCTTTAGAAAATCAGCCTGATGTCCCCATTTGGGATATTGTGCGGATGATTGCCACAGCCAGAATTTTAATGCCAGCTTCCGATGTGCGTCTTAGTGCCGGAAGGGCGAGACTTTCTCAAGTTGAGCAAGCTTTCTGCTTTATGGCAGGAGCCAATTCTATCTTTTCTAGCGACGACAACAAAATGTTGACGGTAACAACTCCCTGTCCAGATTACGATACTGACCGAGAAATGCTGAATTTACTTGGTTTGGGAATGCGTCCGCCTTCCCAAAGACAGGAGAAGATAGCAAGTTCGGCTGTTGTAGGGTAAATATCTAATTGTGGGATAACCGAAAGGCCCATCCCACAATAAATAATTAGAGATTTTTTACTTGAATTCCCTAAGCAGGTGTCAATAAAATCAACTGCTGTTGCAAAAGGCTTCTTACCTCATCCAATCCCAGTTCTACATTTGTCAATATCTCTGCAACTGTGGAGTTTTGATCGCATCTTTGCATAAACTCAAACTCTGCTACAGATAAATTCACAATTTGGTAATCGTAATTAAAGAAACATTGACTGGGAAATCCCTCAAGACAAGGATTCAGTTCGGGAATCGCTGCTAGTAGAGCGTTATCATCTGACCAGTCAGCTTTGATTAAGGGAGGACGACCGAGGAAAAACTCGTAATGAGTTACTTCTGGGTCTAATAATTCTATCAGGCGATAAAGCTGGCGATCGCTCAATTCTTTTGCCCGTTCCACTAACTCTGGTGCTTTGCCCAAAAGTCTGTCTAAATCCCAAAAGCTCGGATTCGAAAAACCAATAAATTCCAATCCCGAAGCATCTATTAATTCAAACAGCGTCTCAATGTTGTAGTCAATTTCTTGAGGATGAACGTACATATCAGCAAAGTATTCATCCTTGTTGTTTTCTAGTGACCAACGTTGTTTATCGTATTTGACAATTCGGTTATTTTCTGGTAGAGAAGCAAATATTTGTCGCCCGACTTGGACACCATCGCGATAGTCGCCTTTTTTGTCACCTTGAATAAGTGCGATCGCTTTTTGCATGAGTTGAATTTCCCAACGTCCCAACTCCCCGTACACAAAAATGTGCATCAAGCCGCCTGGGGCTAACTTTTTCGCCAAAGCTTGAATCCCGCGAATGGGATCGGGAGTATGATGCAAAACGCCAACGCAGTTAATTAAATCAAATTCACCCGGTAACTGTTCCACATCAAACAAGCTGAGGTGATGAAATTCAACGCGGTTAGCGCCTGAACGCTGACAACGTTCTTTGGCTACAGCTAAAGCACCAGTACTGAGGTCAATTCCCACAACCGAAGCTTGAGGATTGAGGTGAACCAAGTACTCTGTACCCACACCAGTACCGCAACCTGCATCTAAAATCCGAATATCTTGCCTTTGGGGTTTTTGACCTGTGCAGAAGTTATGAGCAGCTAGCCAATTCCAGCGCCAGTTGTAGCCTGGAGGTGGTTCATCCAACAGGGCTTCCGGCGGAAAGGGGTAGGTATTGTAGAGTTTGGCAACAGCAGCACTAACGGTTTGGGAATCGGACATGATGAGGAATAACGCAGCATTTCTGAGTTTAGCGGATAGTGGCTGGTTAGAGCAAAGATTACTATTGCTTATTTTCTACTACTTATCCAACAGCAAAGTCAGTAAATTGGCGTTTATAAGGAGCGTAAAATTTGTTTTTGTGCTGCTAATAGTCTGTATGTTCCTAATATACAAAGTAATATCTTTGCTCAAGCTTAACCGACACATTGCAAATTTTTACAACTAGATTTATGAGATTTTTATTTTTAAATTTTTCTCTAATTTACAATTACCAGCCTTAGATTAGAGCTTTATCTTTAAGTTTTTTCCAGATTATATTTGATAGTAGGGGTTTTAGCCATGAAAGTAACAAGCAAGCTAAAATAAATGAGATACGTAGTTATATAAATAACAACAAGTATTTGTTGTACTAAGATGAAAAGACCTTTTATAAAACTGTTAAAATTGTACAAATGTTCTATTAATTGATCTTTGAACATTTGTAATTATTTTAAAATTGAGTGAGAATCGCTAATGTTTCAATATTATGCAGAACTCTCCGAAGATGATTTAAATATTTTAAGAAAACTAAAACATTCTATTGAATCCAGTTTAAAAAATACATCTGAATATTGTCATAGCTTGAATGAATATTATGATGAATTAAGTGAAATATTCCAATTGATAACTGACCCACTTCCTCCCGATTGTGAGTTGCAAGAATCGCTATTACCTAAATACTACCTTGACTTCAAAGACACTTCGTGCTGAGTATAAACCTTTAATTCTTTACACTGCCTTACTTATCTATGGTTTAATTTTTATCATATTGTCTTTTGCGATCGCACCAATGATTTACAACCAATCAGAGTTTAATTTACGCTGTGAATGGGGATCGCAAGGAGTTGCTGAACTCGCTCCCATCAGTGATGTAATTGTAATAGTTGACATTCTCTCTTTTTCTACCTGCGTGGAAATTGCCACCAATAACGGCGCGATAATTTTTCCCTACGTATATAAGGATGAATCAGCCATAGATTATGCCAAGTCAGTACAAGCAGAGTTAGCAAGTCATAGACAACGTTGGACTACAACTGGATATTCTCTCTCGCCAAAATCGGTAGTTGAAATTCCTGCTGGAACTAGACTAGTTTTACCTTCACCTAATGGTTCTTTTCTGACTTTACATACAGGGAATACACCAACTTTGGCTGGTTGCTTGCGAAATTGCCAAGCTGTAGCGCAGTTCGCTCAAAACTATGGTGATAAAATTGCTGTAATTCCTGCTGGTGAGAGGTGGAAAGAAGATGGTAGCCTCCGCCCTGCATTTGAAGATTTAATTGGTGCTGGGGCAATTCTCAGTTATTTAGATGGCAGTCTATCACCAGAAGCCGAAGTTGCTGTAACAACATTTCAGGCTTTTCAGCAGGATTTATTGGGGTACTTGAAAAAATGCAGTTCGGGTAAAGAGTTGATTGAAAAAGGTTTTGAGTCAGATGTTGAACTGTCCGCCGCCTTTAACATCAGTAATTGCGTGCCTTTATTTAAAGATAATGCCTATGTCAACGTAAGTTCGACGAACCTCTCTCTGCCTTGAATTAAAGTTCAAGTCTGTGCTTCTTCAATTCCAATAGGGACGGTTTTGTGTAGTAAAACCTCTAAGAAATTTTTTGATTGAGTCAATTATAGGGACACTATATGAGCCGTCGAATTCACGTTATCTAAATTCCAAAAACAAGGTTAATTAAGTGCCAAGCTTTAATTATGCATATGCCATATTTATATGCCTTTGACTTGCCAAATTATTCTTCTGTTTTTCCCAAGCAATGGTTGTGTTGATAATCTCGTCTAAATCATTATGTTTTGGTTGCCAACCCAAAACCCTATGGATTTTATCAGCACAAGCAGCAACACAGGCAGGATCGCCTGGACGACGTGGTGCGGCAATAACGGGAAAATCTACACCAGAAATAGCCTTGACTCTTTCAATAACTTGTCGCACGCTGTATCCTTGCCCATAACCGCAGTTGAAAATTTGGCTTTCCCCTCCTTTTTCTAAGTAATCTAAAGCATCTAAGTGAGCAGTCGCCAAATCTTCAACGTGGATATAGTCTCGAATTGCGGTTCCGTCGGGCGTAGGAAAATCAGTACCAAAAATTCGGACTTCTGGTTTGCGCTTGAGTGCTGCATCACAAGCAGCTCGAATCAAATGAGTGGCATTCGGTGACATTTGCCCTAATAGTCCACTTGGTTCGGAACCAGCTACATTAAAGTAACGTAAAATTACGTAGTTTAGTGAAGATACTGCAGCATAATCCTGGATCAGCCACTCACTCATCAACTTTGAACGTCCGTAAGGATTAATAGGCTGTGTAGGATTCGACTCAGTCACAGGATTGTCTTTTACTTCCCCATAGACTGCGGCTGTGCTGGAAAAAATGAACTTGTTAACACCCATAATGCTACAGCAGCGCAGCAAATTTAAGGTGTTGCGGGTGTTGTTGGCGTAGTAAGCTAATCGGCATTTAAATTGCAACATAGGCACTATCGCCCTTGTTTTTTATATTTCGATACCACTTAATGGCTAGCTCACCCTGGTTCAATAGCCTATCGAGTAAAGACTTTAACTCATCTACTGATTGAAATAGACGATGAGCAATGTATTCCTTACATGAATACCAGACTAATTCGATGATGTTGTAATCAGGACTATATGCAGGCAAAAACTCTAATACGAAATTAGGGAGTTCCTGGGCGATTTTAACGAGAATGTACTTACGTCTATGGAAACTAGCATTATCTAAAATTAAAATAATCTTGGGGCCAATCTTCTGAAAATCATTGTTGCTGAATCCAGAGCTTATCCACTCTTCTTTAATTAATTTATTTAGTTGCTGTAATTGCTCATAAAAGATATCTCCCTCACCTTTTTTAATAAAAAAACATACCCGTTTCCGATCTCCTTCTCGGATTCCTCCCATAACATTGACCCGACCACGCCGACGTTGCCCTGTAAGATTTTTGCGTTTTCCTCGCTTACCCCAATTTTTACGGCGAATCACACGTAAACTGAAACCGCTCTCACGCCCATTTCCATACCTGCATCCGCTCTGGTTGCTCTCTTGCTATTGTCAAATATTGGGCAAGCTTCTCTTGGAATTCTGCTCTAATTAGAGGATCTTGTTTATCTTCTAAATCATACTTAGCCCAAATATAACTATACTTTTTTCGCTTTAATATCCTCCTAACTTGAGAACTACTTAAATCAATTCCTGTTTGTTCTGTTAAATATGTTGCTAATCTTTCTGCTGTCCATCGACCAAATTCATAACCCAAATCTGATGGTTCTCTATCAACTGTTTTTAATAACAGTTCAATATATTCAGGCGTGGCTTTTCGGTTATGCTCATACTCTCGTTTATTATGTAAACTTTCTAGGTTATCTGGATCTCCATGCATACACCAATAAGCAACAGTTCTGGGCGAACAACCTAGAAATCTAGAAATTTCTTGTTGTGTTTTGCCATCATTTTGGAGCAGAATAATTAAAATTCTTTCCCTTACGTGCGGTAGTTCGCTCTCCTTAAGAGCCTGCTGTAGCTGAGTAACTTGTTCTAAAATTAAAAAGTTTTTGGCTGGTGGTGGCATACTTTTTTCAATCGGCTCTGCATTTATATTATGCAGCTTAAATGCCGATTAGCTTATCAAACGAGATCAGAGTGTTATTACTGAGAATATATGCTGTCGTCATGTTTTAATTTTTCTACTTAATAATTTTTTGAATAAACTTTGACTCTAGCCGTCTGGTCTGAGGGTTTGATAAAAATCCATCTGGATTGCCGTTGGCATTCCTTGATATATAATTCCAAGTTTTTAGACTTAAGTGTGTGTTATCTAGACCTAAACAGCTTGGTGAACTATTTTTCTAAATGCTTACTTAAGAGTAAGGATTACAAGTGCCAATGTACACAGTAAAACTACGATAACCAACGAAAATGCAAAATACTGTACCAGTAAAATTACTGAAAAATTAGCAGTAGTGCTTATTTTTGGTCATAGGGGTGCTTAGGCAATACTTCTCGGTTAAGAACAAAAGCAGGGTAGGTAAAATGATAATTCTTCTCCAAGAAGTGCGATTACTATAAAGCGGGCGGGTACGCCATCGGAAAAAGTGGTGCAGCTAAAAGATTTCTCGTTAATCACGCAAACGTTATTTGTCATCTCTTAAATAGAGATGTAGGAATACCGGAACTCGACCGGAACTCAACAGGAACTGTGACCAATGTTACTGGTTAACGTTAATAACGCTAAAACCGTCTTTTTCATTTCCGCACAATCGGTTAGCGTCAATCAATTGTGATAGGGCATTCCTTAAGTAAAGAACACTCTTTTTCTCTTCGCCCCACTTGCGGCTGTTTCTGATAGCAGCAAAAGAAGCTGGAGGATTAGCAGTAGCTGCAACGATCGCCACAATTTGGTCTAAATCAGCCTCAGAAATACTGCTCTCTTCTACCTCCAGAAATTCCACTTCTTGATAAGGTTTTGAAAAAATGGACTCTAGATGATTAACTGCGTTTGATGGTGCAATTTTCTCCCCTCTGGGTATGACTGTCCTTTCATGCTGTTGAACTAATTCCGGGAAGAATTGAAGTAATGTTCTGGCTGGATCTGGTTGCCCATTGCCTGGGTGCAAATGGGTCTTTAGCCATTCGGGAATCATGCCCAGATTGCCACCGCTAACTGGTTCTCCAAAGTTATTAGGGTTGGCTTTGAAATATTCTCCACTAGCGACATTCATTTTGCGTAGACCACCAGCGCTAACCGCTTGAGCTACACAGCCAATGAAGTTAACTGATAGCTTAAAGGTGTCTGCCAGTCCTGCTGTGGCCTTCCCAACCACAGAAGTTAGGTTCGAGCCATGCAACACAATGATTAATGTACCGCCACACTTGGCGAAGCGAGAAAGTAAATATTGAATCGCCCAGGTGCGATCGCTCTCCTCTAACAATGACAGCAACCGCATCGCCTCATCAATTACTAGCAGTAAGTTTTTATGGGAGTAAGGTTCGCTTCCATCTAAACCCTTAAGAAATTTCAATAAATCACGAGCGACGAGTTGATCAGCCCCATCCGCATCTTGATCCGGGTATTTAAGGGCAGAGGTTAAGTTGCAAGCGAAGGGGTAAACGTCCACTCCGGCTGTAAAGTATTGGGTGTTCAATCCGGGGTCAAGTGCAGTTGATAATGTTGCTAAGATTGCTGCTAAGGTTCCCTTGCCACCTCGCTGAGTACCAGCGATCGCTACCACCTGAGAACTCATCATATCTTGTACTTGGAAACCACTTTTCGTTAAAGCAGCGATGAGTGCGTTTGCCCTATTAATCAGAGGGAGATTAATTAAAGTTTCTGGTGTAAGCTCATCAGAGGAAGATGGCTGTAACTCTGTCGGTCTAGAAAGCTCCGCAGCTTGGTTCATCTTCCCAATATCTACCTGTGGCGATTGAAACTGTTTGATATCTACGGTCGGTGGTAACTGGGCTTGAGCCTGTGCGATGGCACTTATCTCCGACCGATTCACCCGGCTGTCAATTGTCACATCCTGTAAATGAAGAGCCATGCTTTCATAAGTGGGTAGCTGACGACCCTTGAGCTTGCTAAACCAGCCAAACATCCAGCGATAAGCATAAAAACGTTTTCCTGGCTCAACTTGTGTTAAATACTGACTAATATTTTCAAACTCAGCATGAAGAAAAGCGTATTCTTCTGCTGATTGTCGTTCTAGAAATTTAACGGTATTAGCAAGATGATCCGCTTGATAATTGCTCCTCGCATCGTAATCCCCAGCACGAGTTAGAGCATCTACAAAATTACCACGCACAAAAGGCAAGGGGGCAATTTCTTTAGTGCGGTTCGAGTGTTCGACAACAAACCATAGCCATGCAGCACCACCAATTAAACCACCAACTAGTGCCAAAGGGTTGACCGCATAACAAACCGCTCCAATCCCAGAAGCCAACAAACCAAGTACACGGGTCATGTCTGCTTCATTCTCAGATGCCCGTGCCATTTCAAATAATCCATCTTTTCTCTCTTGCAGCCATTGGGCGATATTTCCAGCTTCCAAGTGAGACAGATTAGGATACTGTGAGCGTAAATGTTCAGTTTCTTTAGTTGTGATTTTTGGGATATTGTTACTTTGCATAAATGCCTCCCTTGGTGAAACGTTGCCGCCCTTTTTTACAGTGATTGCTTTCTTGGGCGGTTTCCGTTCTAATCCTTTGTCAAGCGCCAAATGGCAAACCCAATTTCACCCGCCATCATTGTGCCGATGTTAAACAAGATGCAACCCAAAATCATGAGTGGGGCTGTAAATTCAAATGGGTTACGAGCTGCAAAGGTGGTGATAATATCAAACGCCCAAACCGCAATCACAACCAGCCCTGCACTAGAGCGATCGCGTATACCTGCGGTTTTGTAGTCCGCCCAGAGTTGGCCTACTAAGTCAATCTTGCCACTAGGCTTGGTTTCAAGGTCATAAACCATGTGGTCTTGAAGTTCCCGCCTAGCTGAATCTGGGTTCTTACCGCGTAGGGCGTGGGCTTCGATTACCTGAACGCCTACAGAAATTATGAATGCAAGGTAAAAAAACGGGTTGAACAATGCAAACGGTACATTTAGCCAATTCCAAGCCGGCTCAAACCAGGGTAAAACAGGGGGCCCAGTAAAGATTAATTGCCAAGTTGAATCAGCACTAATCATGGAACCGCCGATAAATAAAATCCCGCCAACTAACGCACGACCTGCACCACCGTTAGCAACAAACTGATTAACGATAGCAGCCGCAGCCCGAATGGGTAAGCCAACAATCATCACAACAGCCTTGGCACAAAAATCAATGATTTCACCAAGCGATCGCTTCTTACCTTTAGGCTTACTATCGCTGTTGCCAGTACTATTAGTTTCTGCACTTGATGAACTATTAGCCATTACTTTTTCCTCACTGGTTTGATATTTTGAACGCTTTTACAAATCCCTTTGGCTTTGTATTTCCACTTCCAAATTCCTTCTTCAATTCGCCCAATACACCTACCTGTCGCGTCAAAAACATCAATAATCTCGTCATCTTGATAAAGGGTTGTGTCTGGTCTGGGATTGAGTTTAGCGCTATCAAAGTAATTGGTAATTCTCAACTTGCGACTTGTGGGCATGACTCCCGCCTCATACAAGGCATCACTGGTTTTAGCCCGTTCTTCTATGCGGGAACGTTCTAATTCTTCTGAGGCTTTTAGCCGTTGAAGCTCTGCATAAGCCCCCAACTTGGGTACTAAGGGGATGATTACAGGCAACATGCAGATGCCAACACCAGCCAAAGCTAAGTACAGTTGTTTCTTATACATGAGACTACTGCGTTATAGCGCGTTCTTACTACAAATTTTTCCCCTGTTTCACACATAAAATGAGGCGTTTCATGTTTCACGACGCTGAAACATCGATGAAACCGTTGAAACAGTTTCGTGAAACAGCTGGATGAAACTCTACCCTTCATAACGCCTTTCGAGCAAGGAATTAGCTAGTGTTTCGTGTTTCATGTTTCACGCTGGGGGAATGCTGTTTCATGCTGTTTCATGCTGTTTCATGCTGTTTCATGCTGTTTCACGCCCTGAAACATTGATGAAACCGTTGAAACTGTTTCATGAAACAGTGCTGTGAAACAGCTTCGTGAAACAATCCCGCCCATAAAGGCTTTCGAGTAGGGAATTAGCTGGTGTTTCATGTTTCACGTTTCATGTTTCACGCTGGGGGAATGCTGTTTCATGCTGTTTCACGCCCTGAAACATTGATGAAACCGTTGAAACGTTTCATGAAACAGTTTCGTGAAACAGCTTCGTGAAACACTCGCGCCCATCACTATTAGAGTTGTCGGGAAATAAAGCAATAAATCCTTGGAAGCCTTAATCTATAAGGCTTCCAATCAACTTTACCATAAATACCTATAATTCCTGTGTCGCAAGGTTTTCAGCGATTTTTCTCGCTATTTCCCGACAGGTCTATTACTTTGATGCCCGTCCCAGAAAAGTCAATCCTGCACCAATAAGTAATCCCAAGGGAATGAACACCCCACTGCCGATTAATCCAGTAGCGACAACGCTACCAACGAGATATGCACTGCCACCTAAAGCGCCAACAACTGAAGTCGCAAACAATCCCGTACTGAGAATATCCATAACTTGATTTTTCCTTTGATGAGTTAATAGTTCTTGAAGTAATCGGATTTCGGCAACAGTGGCGACAGTTTCATTTTGGATTTGTAACAATGCCGCCACTGTTTTATAAGCTTCTAAAATCGGATCTGTGTCCCCATTGAACTGACTCTCTCTCGTAACGAATTGAGTCGTAGTTTGAGTTGTTCTTTTTTTCGGATCGACTTCCCCAGCCTTGTTGAGGCTTCTTCTGCCAAATTAATCAAACTCTGATCTATCTCGGTAATCTGGTTATCAACTTCCAACATTGATTGTTCAGCAAAGGCATCCAATACCGTCCCCTTGGCTCCAATCAAGGATTCCATGAACAATAAAGCTCCGGTGACACCAGTTGATGCACCCAAAATCTTAGATTGCTCATTTTGGACGGCTATAGCACCAGAAATAGTCTCTTTATCAGCCGCAGTCAACTTATATGAGGCTTGTTGAATTGCCTCATCAGCTTTGGTGATTGTGGCTTCGGGTATGTCTGCTACAGGTGATTGTTGAGGCTGTAATCTCTCACTATTGGTAATATCTTGAAATCTAGCTAAAATCTCGTCTGGAACTAGTGAATCTACCGTCCATTTTTGCTCTGGATATTGACGGCGTAGTTCATCAACTATCTTTCCTGGTACTTTGTTGAGAGCTTGTGCAAATTCTTTAACGATCATGATTTAGGCTCCTAAAAACTTTTCGGGGTGATTTTTTAATTCAATTGCTACCTTCTTCAAAGAACCTTTGGCTAAAACGTAACTTCTAATTCTTTGAAGCACAGGTAAATGCCAGTTTGTCAACTTCGCTCGTCCGTTTAGCCCTCCATTCTCTTCGTCCCGAAAATCCTCAAATTCTGGCAAG
>JADEXV010000491.1 GCA_015206945.1 Nostocales cyanobacterium LEGE 12452
CTGTTTCTGCTGCAAAATGCTGATAGCGATCGCGGTGTTTCCCAAGTTTATCTCGAAACTCTGTTTCGTCGCGGCTAATAGTATTCTCTAAAAATCATACTAAGAAAGGGTCAATTAGACGATACATTCAGAAAGATTTGTTTACTCAGGATTAATGGCAAGGAAAAACGATATAAAATTAGAAACATTTGCTATTGGATTATTGTCACTTTCAGATGCGACATTACAATGAGAAGAGAAAAATTTTTCGGCATATTTCTTGGAGCTGCACTATTACTTGGTTCTTTACCTTGGGTAGCAGTTGCACAGACCGAGCCTAGCGCAGTTCCATCTAGAATTAATGGTAGTACGACCCAATCCAAAGCAGTAGTTGCACGTATTTGGCATGGTCAAACACTCACGAATAAAGCAGACGAATATTATAAATATTTAAGTGAAGCTGGAATCAAAAAAATTCAATCGATTCCTGGTAATTTAGGAGCGCAAGTATTTCGTCGTACTAATGGCACAATTACAGAGTTTACTGTCATCTCTTATTGGGAGTCACGCAATGCTATTCGTGCCTTTGCTGGGAATGACATAGAACAAGTACACCCTCTGCCCAAAGATAATCAGTATCTGATTGAACCCGAAACTAAGGTTAAACATTTTGATGTTTTGCTAGATCGGCGTCAATAATTTTTAATTAGATTCTTAAATTACCAATTTCCCGAAATCAAGTTAATTATTATTTCTTTAAAACTCAAATAAACAATTAATATTGAAAAAGAATTCAGAAGTCAGAATTCAGGAGTCAAAATCAAGGCGCTCGTTCGCCCTTGGCGTGCCGTAGGCAAGACTCGCTAACGCTTCGCTATCAGTCGGTCAGACCCGCAACTGATTGAAGACCACCAAATTTTCAATTTGGTGGGGGTGCAAAAACGCCGATTATTCATCCGCCAGTCATACAGAATTCAGAATAAATTCTGACTCCTGACTCCTGAATTCTGTTCGATAACATTATCTATGAGTGATTTTGCCATTTTTGCCAAACAAAATTTTTGTCGGCTCTTATTTTGACGAAGGTATTGATTATTAATATTTATTTAGCGATCCAGAGTTACAGATATACGGTACAAATATACTACTCGTTCTGCCTGCCAGCGAAAACTCTGTTTGCCTGTTGTTAGCCACCATCCCTTGATAAATTTAGCTCGCCATAAACGTTGATACTAAATGTAAATTCGATATCAATGTAGTTCTTGGTATATCCTGTAGGCAAAGGCGCAAAAGGTGCAGCTCGCTGTATAGCATTGAGTGCTACTTTATCAGTTACATTAAATCCAGAGGTTTGTACAATATTGAGATTGCTAACTTGACCTGAACGGTTAATAGTAAAGTTAAGCACCGTTCGCCGATTAGACTGGCTCATTCCTGGTAGCCACTGCTGTTGAACGCGTTGCTTTAGTTTATTTAAGTAAGAGGTGAGGTCTACATCTTGACTGCTAGCATCAACACCAGAAGTCCCAATGCGATCGCGGTTGGAATTAGGCACAGATGCCAGTTGCTCGCCACGATAATTCTGACTAGATATACCCACAGTACCACCCAACAAACTTGCTGCACCTGTTTTTAGAGATGACTGAGCTTGAATTGGTGTTTGCCCACTGAATCCAACTCTCGACTGCCTTAACTTCTTCGGACTTCTGGGTACTGGTAGTGTCGTAGCTCTTTCAAGTGCTGTTTTTCCCAATTGGGCTGGCTGTGGGCTAGTCACTGGTGCTACTGCAAGTTTTTGAGAATTAGGTACTTGTGCCGTGGTTGAAGGTGCTGAAGG
>JADEXV010000492.1 GCA_015206945.1 Nostocales cyanobacterium LEGE 12452
CAGGGCAAACGCATCTTATCTACTAATAAAAACTAAGGAAGATTTCAAAATGATATAGATAATTGTAAAATTTGATGAAATGATAAATAAAATAAATCAAATATTTTTCAATATGTGAATTAGCTTATGTTCAGGTTAACCACTAATCTTTAATACTAAAATAATTCAATTATTGGATAGATAAAATTATATTTACTTAGAAATTAAATAAAACTTTTATATAATATTAAACTCAAGTTTTGATGCAATATTTTAAGCTAATGCTAAAATTTTTAGTAAATAGTTATTATCCATCGCCGCGAGAAACTGTTTATTTTTGATTCCACGCTTAACACGCTTGTCTTGAGTTAAAAGATTGACTGCAATATGTCTAAGAATTGCAAAATTTTGTGGAGCATTATCTTTTCTAATCCGACAGTCATCTTCTCTCAAAGCGACATCTAATACCCAATGCAATGAATTTTCAACTCCCCAATGACTGCGAATAGAATTACCAAACTGTTCAGCATTATCTTCAAGGCTACTAATAAAATAACGAGTTTCAACTGTTGTTTCACCATTTAACGAGCGAACGGATTCTACCATTCCAACACTATTAAAGTTTGACCAAACTGAATCTGGGTTAAGCTGAGATTCAATTTGAGATAACATCACATAATGGCGGATTTCATGACGACCATGCCCTCTTTCTTCTGTTTTATATGTGCTATGTTCAATCCCCTCAAAGCCTGTAGCTATCCCTGAAGAAAATAATTTTTCTACCTCATCATAAAGATTTCCTTGATTCTTTTTTAATGTAATTACATAATCCGCATTTTCCTGTGTAATTAACCTGACAATTTCTTTTTGACAACCGATAGCGTCAATTGTCACAATACATCCAGACAGTTCTAATACCTTTAATAATTCTGGAATTGCTGTGATTTCATTTGATTTCTCATCAACTTTAACTTGTCCCAATACTAATTTACTTGTAGTTGCCCAGGCGCTTACTATTTGAATTGCACTTTGCTCATTACTTTTGTCGTAAGAACCACGTAAGGTTTTCCCGTCAATGGCGATAACTTCACCATTAGTTATCTTTTGTATTGATTTCATCCAATCAATAAAACATGACTCGAATTGTTGGGGATTTATCTGTGCAAAAACTCGCGCAAATGTATCGTGGGACGGAATGCCATTTGGTAATTCTAAAAATGTTTTTAACCACTCATATTTTGCACAACCATAAGTTTCTACTGCCACCCAGCCATCCGCCCCACAAATCACTGCTATTATTGCGATTGTCATAATATCAATTAAATTGTGCCGTTTAGTGCGATCTATTCGTGGATCTTGTATCACCGCAAAATGGTCAGCAATTGTGATTTTTGGTTTCAGCTTCATAGAAAGGAGAATCAGAATGAAATTCTTTTTTGGAGTTCCTGCAAGAATACCATGTTCCTTGACAGGCAGCCGTCCTGACTTTTCACGCCATCTGTAAAAGTCACTTTGAAGAGTTTTCGATGGCGTAACCGCTCTTTCCTGTGGCGATCGCATAAATCGAGTTTTTCTTTGCGCTGATCTTCTCGTGATTCCTAGCCATTAATCTAAAACTATTGAGAATCAGACTGTGAGAAAACCTACGCTCTTAAGTGGAGAACTGACCGTGAAAATTTAGGCAGCCGTCGGCTGCCTCTAACTACCCCTCACAATGATTATCATTTTCATATTAAGTGAGATTTAATTTCCTCAAAGCCTTATGTAGTTTGAGCCTTGGTGTATTTCATCCTGATTCAGGCTCGTCAATATTTAGATGCGTTTGCCCTG
>JADEXV010000234.1 GCA_015206945.1 Nostocales cyanobacterium LEGE 12452
GGTGTTGGTAATAGAAAAACACTTGAGACAACAATTAGTTATGAAAGATTCCCAGGTAAACTCTTATCGTCACGCCTGAGAAAAGCTTTGTCCAAAAGCCCTCTGGGAGATAACCAGGATTTAACAAATGATCCTTGGCTAACATGGAATGATTTATTTGGTGACACCAAAACCGTTGCTGAAAAGCCAGTTACACCTTCTGGGAGGATAAATCCTGCTTTAGCCCCAAGTTTATCAATAGGGCATTTTCCACAAAAGAATTTGAGTGTAAAACAACCTAAAGTCGGATCTGGTTTGGTACAAAGAAAACAACCAAGTCGTAATCTTACCTCAAGTCGAAAAACATCTGGAAAAGTCGCCTCTGTAAAACAAACTCAAACCGGCATTTCCCAAACTAAAAGCGAGAGTCGTAAAGGGGAAATTTTGCAACAGCAATTTCACCAAAGCAGTCAAGTTGAGGCCCAGCCAGATTGGATAGAAACTACAGCAACTTCAACTGGCTATGAAAAGCACCCCTTAGAGCAACTTCTAGAATGGCTTGATTATGTTATGGTCTGGCTAGAAGAGAGATTTGTCAGGATTTTTCAGTCGTTGCGGCAGCTATGGCAGGGTAAATAATACTAATTCGTAATTCGTAATTAACACTCATCAGATTTCATGAGAGCTTACAATTTTTCAATTTAAGGATAATTTGGATTATCTATAATGTTATTGGTAGTTGTCTAAGTGAAAATTATTGTTTACTGTAAATACTTCAATTTCAAAAATCCATTAGATAAACCGAAAATTGAGACGTTTGTGGTAAATCTGCCTCAAATCCCGAACATAGGTGAAACAATTGTAGTCGAAAGAATTTCACCCCAAAAGCAGTTTGTAATTATCTTTGAATACATTGTGACAGCAGTACAATTTAATGCATCTAGGGAATCGGCTGATTCAGCAGATGCCCAGGTAAGTGCATTTTTGAACCACTGTTGGGAGGGAACATCAAATTTCAAAGTTACAAACTTTTTAGAACAATAATCTCTTACCACAATATATGATTGAGTAAATAACGTAACAGCTTTAATCCGGTTGGTTCAGGGTAATCAGTTGGCAAAAGAGCCAACATCGCATTTTGCAATTTTTCTAAAGCGATGTCTACTTCCTGGCGATTTGGTCTAGTTGTTTGGGGAAAGTGTAATGGTTCGCCTACCCGAATTGTTAACTCTTTTCCCAAATAGAGGTCATGAGTTCCAATCAGCGCAACTGGAATAATCGGTACACCAGCCCGCAAGGCATAAATTACAGTCCCGCGCTTCAAAGGAAGATGCAATTTAGCCTCAGCAGTTCCTAGTCTTCCTTCAGGAAAGAGAATCATCCCATCCCCACGAGTCAAAATTGCCAGAATAATCCGGTCTATTTGTCGCAGTGTATGCATGTCTTCCCCTGTGGGTACTGTCTGTTTAATTGCTGCGGCTAACTCAACTAAATCTTGCCTTCCTGCTTTAGCCGCTTCTATAACAGCAATTTCTTCTTTCCACACCCGTTCTAAAGGAATCACGCCGCCTGCAAAATCCAGGGTGAAGCGCTTCCACCACTTGTTATAGAGGGTACGAGCATCGCCCAGGATGTAATAGTAAGGTTGGGTGGGGAGTTCAGCTAGGAGGAGTAAGGGATCGATGTGGTGGAGATGGTTGACTGCTAGAATTGCAGGTTTCTGAGGTATCCTGTCGAGGTGTTCAACCCTTACTTTGAAAAAGGAATGGATGAGCGATCGCATCACAAAGCGACGCAGCCCAGAGTTGGCTCTAGGTTCGCAATGCCCTTGACTAATGGCTTCGAGGCGATTGAGAGTTTTTTCGATCATCTGGCGAACAGCGCGATCGCTAGCCGCGGCTACACCCTGTTTTACTCGCTTGATTGCGGCAGCACTCAAGGGTGGCAAAGTTTCTAATTGTGTATTATCTTCCTGCTGATGGCTAGATTTTGAGTTGGAAGTTAGCCCATCAGTTAGGTCTTCCCTAACAGATTCCCTAGAAGAACTTTTGATAACACCCTCTTTGAATTCATAAAATAATCATAATTCTTGAGGTCATATTATTAACCAACCTACGGTTAGAAGTTTTTTAAGTACATGAGGGCAACTCACTGTAATTCCTTTATAACTAGAAGCTATTTTTACCTAAAACAACAAGAAGGCTGACACTGCGCCTGTGTTTTGACAAAAACCTAATTTTCTCTTGTGCCAGTAATAATTTTGTGATAATAGTTGTGCCAAACAATACATAAACTATTTAATATAGTTTGAGAACATCTTTGCACAAGCAAGAATCATGTTCATCCAAGCTTTATATGCGTTAGCGAGTTAGACGCTCTTGCGTCGCTAACGCTGCGCTATCGAGGGTAACAGCTTGTCGTAGACATCGTATTTTTTAGGTAGATTAGCAATAGACTATCTCAAGGGCACTTTATGACTTCTTTTGATTCAGCTAAAGATTTGGTACTAGTTGCTGGTGCTACAGGTGGAGTCGGGCAATTAGTGGTAGGCAAGTTACTCGAAAAGGGTTTAAAAGTTCGCGTTCTGACACGCAATGCCGCAAAAGCTGAAGATATGTTTAAGCAAAAAGTGGAAATTGCCGTTGGCGATATCCGCCAGCCAGCTACACTACCAGCTGCAATGCCAGGTGTTATCCACATCATAAATTGTACTGGAACTACTGCCTTTCCCTCTGCGCGATGGGAGTTTGACGAAACCCCGAACTTGATTGAATGGGGAATTATTTTCCTTAATCCCAAATCTAGTGAAGCAAAAGCAAAGAATAGTCCGGCCAAGATCGATGCTCAAGGTGCCAGCAATCTAGTAGCAGCAGCACCCCAAAATTTGAAGCGATTCGTTTTCGTTTCTTCTTGTGGAATTCTTCGTAAAAATCAGTTTCCTTTTAGTATTCTTAATGGTTTTGGCGTGTTGGATGCCAAACAAAAAGGCGAAGAGTCCATTATTAATTCAGGATTGCCCTACACCATTATCCGCCCAGGACGCCTCATTGACGGGCCCTATACCTCATACGACCTCAACACCCTCCTTAAGGCAAAAACTGGGGGTAAATACGGCGTGGTCATAGGCACTGGGGATACACTTTCGGGTGATGCCAGCCGGATTGATGTCGCAAACGCTTGTGTAGAATGCCTTTTTCAGCCAAATAGCTCTAGGAAAATTTTTGAAATAGTCAACCAAGGACAAAGACCATCTGTGATTGACTGGGAAACTCTTTTTTCTGGAATTGAGTAAGTACTGAGTACTGAGTGCTGAGTTATTATTCTTTCCCATACCCTATACTTCGGCTTCTCTACGAGACACTGTTCGCGTTCGCTCAGTACAGGTGCCCAATCCTGAATACTCACTGCTTCTGTAGTTTATTGCCTTAAAAGACGGCAAACACCACTCGGACGTTACGGTTCACCCTAATTACTGAAAGTATTAATTCTTCTACATTAGACAGAGTGAAGACAAATTAATCCATGAACCAACTAAAAACACAATTTAGTTAGTTTAACCGTCCCAAGCAAGGTTCGGGAAACCACCCTTCATGGACTGGCTACCACTAAGCTTCAGTATATATATCAGCATAGTCTGGAGTTTTAACCCCAGGAAAGCCAAATCAAAGGTATTCATGCTGAACTGGCTGATTTCTTGACCCTGTTGGTTCAAAATTTAGTGCTTTATATTCTCATTCATTCATTTGTAGTTATACGGAGCCAGCACCTAAAATGGCAAAAGTAGTTGGAATTGACTTAGGAACAACGAACTCCTGCGTGGCAGTGATGGAAGGTGGTAAACCCACAGTAATTGCTAATGCTGAAGGTTTTCGGACAACGCCATCAGTAGTCGCATTTGCCAAAAATGGCGACAACTTGGTTGGCCAAATCGCCAAACGCCAAGCGGTGATGAACCCCGAAAATACGTTTTACTCAGTCAAACGCTTTATCGGTCGCCGCTACGATGAAGTTAGTAACGAAGCTACAGAAGTTTCTTACAAAGTTCTCAGCAGCAACGGCAATGTCAAATTAGATTGTCCAATCGCTGGTAAACCGTTTGCTCCTGAAGAAATTTCTGCAAAAGTTCTTCGCAAACTAGTTGAAGATGCCAGCAAATACTTGGGTGAAACTGTAACCCAAGCTGTAATCACTGTTCCTGCATACTTCAATGACTCTCAGCGGCAAGCAACAAAAGACGCTGGAAAAATTGCCGGGATTGAAGTTCTGCGGATTATCAACGAGCCGACTGCTGCTTCTCTAGCTTATGGGTTTGACAAGAAGAGTAACGAAACCATTCTCGTATTTGACCTTGGTGGTGGTACCTTCGACGTATCTGTGCTGGAAGTAGGAGATGGAGTTTTTGAAGTACTAGCCACATCTGGGGATACACACCTTGGTGGTGACGACTTTGATAAAAAAATAGTTGACTTCTTAGCTGAGAAGTTCAGAAAAGCCGAAGGTATTGACCTACGGAAAGACAAGCAAGCTTTACAACGTCTGACTGAAGCCGCAGAAAAAGCCAAAATTGAGCTTTCTAGCGTTAGCCAAGCAGAAATCAACCTGCCATTTATCACCGCTACGCAGGATGGTCCCAAGCACCTAGATACAACCCTAACTCGCGCTCAATTTGAAGAACTTTGCTCTGACTTAATCGACCGTTGTCGTATCCCTGTGGAAAACGCCCTTCGGGATGCCAAGTTAAACAAAGGCGATATTGATGAAGTGGTGTTAGTTGGTGGTTCTACCCGCATTCCCGCAGTCCAACAGATTGTGAAGCAGGTATTGGGTAAAGACCCCAACCAAACCGTGAACCCTGATGAAGTTGTAGCAGTTGGTGCAGCTATTCAAGCCGGGGTACTAGCTGGTGATGTAACTGGCATCTTGCTGTTAGACGTGACACCGCTATCTTTGGGTGTTGAAACATTGGGCGGCGTGATGACCAAAATTATCCCCCGCAACACGACAATTCCCACCAAGAAATCGGAAGTCTTCTCCACTGCTGTGGATGGACAGACCAACGTAGAAATTCACGTTCTCCAAGGTGAACGCGAATTCTCTAACGATAACAAGAGCTTGGGAACCTTCCGCCTCGATGGTATTCCTCCTGCACCACGCGGCGTCCCTCAAATTGAAGTGGTCTTCGACATTGACGCTAACGGTATCCTTAACGTCACCGCTAAGGACAAAGGTACTGGTAAAGAACAGTCCATCAGCATAACCGGCGCTTCTACCCTGGATAAAAATGACGTTGACCGGATGGTGAGAGAAGCTGAACAGAACGCTTCATCTGACAAAGAACGGCGTGAGAAAATTGAACGCAAGAACCAAGCCGATTCTTTGGCATACCAAGCTGAAAAGCAGTTACAAGAATTGGGCGATAAAGTTCCCGATGCTGACAAGACTAAAGTCGAAGGTTTAGTGAAAGAATTGCGGGAAGCAGTTGCTAAAGAAGACGATGAGCAAATCAAAAAGCTCACCCCAGAATTGCAACAAGCGTTATTCGCTGTTGGTAGCAACATCTATCAACAAGCTGGTGCTAGTGCTAGTGCCGGTGCCGGTGCTACATCTGGTGGTGAACCTCAAGATAGTAGCAGTTCCTCTAGTTCTAGTAACGGCGACGATGTGATTGACGCTGATTTTACAGAGAGCAAATAATTCCTCTACTTCTTTTGGGAAGATTGTTTTGTTCGACCTCATATTACCCACTCAGACAAATGCCTGAGTGGGGATTTTTTTTTAGGAGTTAGGGGTTAGGAATTAGGTATATAAAGTCCGGTTAATCTCTTATGCCATATCCACAAGCACCTTGGACACTTCAAGGTTATGCTATCCAAACTCTGCATTTGGTAAATATTGACCAAGTGCGCCCTTTGATTCCCTTAGAGTTAGAAATTATTTCTGTATGGCCTGGTAAAACTCTCGCTAGCGTGTATTTATCTCATTATGGGTCAGGCTCAGTACTGGAGTATAGTGAGTTAATTGTTGTCCCAGCTTTGGTTAATTACCAAAGAAAAGTCGGTGGTTGGGTTTCCCACATTTATGTAGATAATGCTAATTCAGTGGCTGGCGGTCGAGAAATTTGGGCACTACCAAAGGAACTAGCTAAGTTTACCTGGGAACAAGGAAAGTATGTTAATGTGCATCAGGAAAACCGGAAGTTGTGTAGTCTGAAATACGATCGCCAAAGCTTGGCATGGAAACAGTGGTTAAGTGCCTCTGCTTTCAGCGCCAAGGGTGCTGATTTGCTGATATTTCCTGCTGAAGTTGAGTCTGTATTGGGTTTGATTGGTTCTAAATTAGAAATCCCTACCGAAAGTCCTTTTTCTGGAATAGGTTTAGGTCAACCTTGGTTAACTGTGCGTTGTGAGCAGATGAGTTTGCAGGTTGATGCGCCAAAAGTGGTAGGTCAGATGGGTATCAATACTTCTCGCTTAGGCATTTTTAATTCGGAATCGGGTTTTGGCAAAAGGGAAAAGGGGAAGGGTTAAAGGTTTTTTCTTTCCTCTTTCTCCTTAACCGAAATGGATTCTTGAGAAATTTATACCAATTCAATTAATGATTGCAATACATGCTTGGGTAAAGACGCTATGAATCGCGTCTCTACAAATGGTCTATTTGTCGCATTCTTTTTTCAAATTGGTATTATTTTATGCGATCGCACTTTCAATAACAGTATCATTTTAGGCAATGCCTGCGGCGAACGTAGCGATCGCTCTTTTCTACCTTGGAGTTATAAAAAATACTAACTTCCCAACATCTGCAAGTTATGTAAAGTGGCATAAAGCCCTCCTTGTTGCAGTAGTTGCTCATGACTTCCCTGTTCGATTAATTCGCCACGCTTGAGAACAAAAATCCGGTCTACATTGCGAATCGTAGACAAGCGGTGAGCGATAATAATGGCGGTACGTCTGAGCAAAAGCTGGTTTAATGCCTCTTGAACTGAAGCTTCTGTACCAACATCCAAACTAGCGGTAGCCTCATCTAGTACCAAAATTTGCGGACTGCGAATGGCAGCCCGTGCAAAGGCTAAAAGTTGCTTTTGACCACTAGAAATATTTGTGCCCCGTTCTCGAAGTTGAGTATCATAACCTTGGGGTAATTCTTCTATAAACTGGGCAATATTGGTTTCTTCGGCTGCTTGTTGAATCTGCTCAATGGTGTAGCCATCTCCTAAAGATATGTTGCTTTTAACATCGCCAGCAAACAAAAAGCCTTCTTGTAAAATTACCGCCATGTAGCGCCGCAGTTCTGCTTGTGGTACTTCCCGAATATCTATACCATCGATGAGAATGCGTCCTTGGGTGGGTTCGTAGAGGCGGCACAAAAGACGGATGATCGAAGTTTTACCCGCACCGGTGGGGCCGACTAATGCCACTTTTTCACCAGGATGAATGGTAAAATCTAAGTCTTTAATTACGTAATCATCGTTTTTGTAAGCAAACCAGACGTGATCGAAGCGAATCTCTCCCAATTCTGGGGGAGACGTGAGGTCTGGGGATTCTAGATTTGCCAGGATTTCGTCGATGTAGCCAAATTTCGCATCAAATATTGAGAAGCGGACATTGGCGCGATCGCGAATTTCTATCGGTTCATCTAATATATCGCCTACGCGTTCAATGGCAGTGAAACCAGCTTGAATTACTGTAAATTTTTCGGCAAAAGCCCTTAAAGGGTCAAATAATCGCTGGGCATACAATACAAATGTCGATAAAGTCCCAAAAGTCAAGTTTTTTTCCAACAGCAACCAACCACCCACACACAAAACACCTGCGATCGCAATCAGTCCAATCCATTCTAAGGTTGCTGAAACAAATGAATCATAAAAGATGGTTTTATCCATTTGCTGAGTGTAGTTGCTGTTCGTAGCACGAAACAATTCGGCATTAAATTTTTCTCTACGGAACAACTGCACGACGTTAATACCAAGCACATTTTCTTGTAGCTGTGAATTCAGGATAGAGAGTTCTTCTCGCCCTTTGTAATTGGCTTTGCGGTACTGTTTTTGAATGTAAACAATTACCCAGCTAGTTGGTAACAGCATCAATAGCAGCAAGCAAGAAAGTTGCCACTGGATGGAAAACATTAAACCCAAAGTCACCAGCATTAAAAACAAATCGGATATAATGCCAACTGCCCCAGTCGAAAAGACATCGCCTAACACTTCGACATCGCTGGTGATTCTGGTAATTAATTTACCTACGGGTGTGCGGTCAAAAAAGCGCACTGCTAGAGATGTTACATGCTGAAATAAGTCTTGGCGAATTGCTGCGGTGATTTGTTGCCCTAGCTTTTGGACTATATAACCTTGAAAACCTGACAACAGCAATTGGATGGCGATCGCAATTATTAATAATCCCTCTAGGATATTTAGCCCTTGCGAGAAGGGACGATCCCGGAAAAGTTCGTAAGTGCTTGGTTCATTACGAATCAGAGAGATTACTTGCCCAATCAAGAAAGGTTGAACGGCATTAGCTAGTGCGATCGGTACGAGTAGGCACATCGACAGCGCCAGTAGCCGTCCGTTACGACGGGCATAAGGCACCAAACGCAAAAATAACCGCCAGTCATTTTCACGCCGACGCTCTGGTATATAAGATTTTTTGAGAGATTGGTAGATGCTCATAGTAAGAGCATTATATTAATGTTTGGAAAAAACACACGCTTGTTTAAAGTAGCGTTTATTTTTCTACTCTGATACCATGCCTGAGATAGAAACCGCAAGACTACTACTAAGACCAGATATTCCTCAAGATTTGGATGATTTCCTTTACATTTTGCAATCTTAAAACTATCAGTCCCCTACCCAGAAATGTTGCTACTGTTTAATTTGATTTGGCGGCTCAAAACGATTCACAACCGCAGCCTACAGAATCATTGGCGAACCAACTGCGAAACATAAGGACTTTCCAGGGGTGGAAGTCTTCAGTGTGCGCTGACTGGGTTACAGCACAAAGGCTTAATTTATAATGCCGAGCCAGGTTATCAACTGGCGCTACCTTTACTGGCCTTGTAGTTGCGGCAACGGTTGAGTTGAAAATAGCGATGTAACAACAAGATTCCCGACTTTTGAAATAAATCGCGAATCTGAGGGCGCATAGCAGTGCGCCCCTACAGCATTTGTATTAATTGCTTCATAAATATTCCTGTAAGTATGAAAAAATAGCATACTTCTCTATTTACGTCTTATATCTAAAGATAGAAGATTAAGGTTAAAATTTGGGAAACCTAAGAGGGGTTCATTCCCTAGAGATGTTCTACCTACTTATCGCAGAATGCAACTGAGGTCAGATGACGCAACCTTTAAATAAAGTTAGAGAATGGGAACTACGTCGTGACGAAGCAAACCGCTATTACCAACGAGGGAAATTCCAAGAGTCTCTCGATCTTGCAACCAAAAATTTATATTTGGCTAGAGCAATTCCAGACCGAGCCAGAGAAGGTTATACATTAAACGACCTCGGTTTAGCTCACCTCAGTTGCTGGCAACCTCAAAGAGCATTAGAGCGCTTTCATCAGGCGCTTTCGGTTGCTGTTGAAATTGGCAACGCGCCAGCAGAGGCAACTGCACTTAGCAATTTGGGTTCTACTTACAGCCGTCTTGGACGCTTTTCGCAAGCGTTGGAATATTTTGACAAAGCATTGCCAATCTTTAGGCGATCGCAAGATACTCAAAGTGAAGTTTCTACTCTTAATGATGTCGCACTAATTTATACGCGTTTAGGAGAACCAAAACGGGCACTGTTGCTACAACACCAAATTTTGAGGATGCGGCGATTGTTAGGTGACTTTTCTGGTGAAGCAACAACGCTCAATGGTATTGGATTTGCCTACAATGTTTTAGGCAAGTTTGAGCAAGCGCTAGAATTTTTTCAAGCAGCACTACCAATTCAACGAGCTGTCAAGAATTTGCTTGGAGAAGCAACCACCTTAAATAATATTGCTTCTGTCTATCATGATTTAGGACAACCGAAACAAGCCCTGTTGCTCTACTATCAAGTTCTTTTAACACGTCGAGCAATCAGCGATCGCTCTGGTGAAGCAACAACCCTTCACAACATTGGTTTTACCTACAGCACCTTGGCAGAGCATCGCCAAGCAATGAAGTTCTACAAGCAAGCCATTGGAATTTATCAAGAACTGGGCGATAATCTCGGAGAAATTTCAACCTTGCTAAATATGGGAAGCGTTTACGCCTCCACGAAACGGAAAAAAATGGCGCGATCGTGCTATCAAAATGCCCAAGAGTTAGCAGAGCAAATTGAATATCAACCACTTTTAGAAAAAGTACAGCAGTTCATAGATTCACTGTAGCGTCCAGTTCCCCTTCTCCCATATTGGGAGAAGGGGTTAGGGGATGAGGGTAACCCTACTATTGAAATTAAATATGCGTTATGCAGAACCCTTGTAGAGACGTAGCACTTGCTACGTCTCTAAATTCTTTTTTACCCTAGCTACAATACCAAAGTTGTAGCTAGAATCCCCAAATGAAAGCTTACGAAATTCAAAGCAACGCCGGGATTGAAGCCCTGGCATTAGTTGATCGCCCTGAACCAAAACCCGCAGCTGGACAAGTTCTGATTCAAGTCAAAGCAACATCCTTAAATTATCGCGATCTTCTGGTTATTGAAGGAGCTTACGGTGCTGGACAGAAATATCCCTTAATTCCCATGTCTGACGGTGCGGGAGAAGTTGTGGCGGTGGGGGAAGGTGTGACACGGGTAAAAATAGGCGATCGCGTCGCTGGTATTTTCTTTCAAGACTGGATTTATGGCTCTTTAACCAAAGAGAAAATGAAATCCGATCTCGGAGGCGGTATCGATGGAATGCTGGCTGAGTATGTCTTATTACATCAAGATGGTTTAGTAATATTACCTGACCACCTATCCTACATTGAAGGTGCAACTTTATCCTGTGCAGCAGTCACAGCTTGGCATGGACTAGTGACAAAAGGCAATATTGGTGCAGGTAATAGTGTTTTATTACTCGGTACTGGAGGAGTTTCAATTTTTGCTCTCCAGTTTGCCAAGATACATGGTGCTAGAGCGATTATTACTTCTAGCAGTGATGAAAAGTTGGCACGAGCCAAACAGCTTGGTGCTGACGAGACAATCAACTACAAAACAACACCAGATTGGGAAAAGCAAGTTTATCAATTAACCAATCGCACAGGTGTAGATCATGTAGTTGAGGTAGGCGGTGCAGGTACTCTACCAAAATCACTACAAGCAGTCCGCATTGGGGGACGTGTTAGTTTGATTGGCGTATTGTCAGGTAGAGGAGATGAAATTGACCCTATGCCAATACTTTTTAAGAGCTTAACAGTTCAGGGAATTTATGTTGGCAGTCGAGAAATGTTTGAGGCGATGAATCAAGCGATGCAACAGCATCAAATCAAACCAATTATCGATCGAGTTTTTCCCTTTACTGAAGCGCGGGAAGCTTATCATTACCTTAAAAGTGCGGGTCACTTTGGTAAAGTCGTAATTCGTAATTCGTAATTTTAAAGAGTTTAATTTTATGTTTCAAGTGGGAATTGAAATTCCCACTTGAAACATAGTTATGAATTGCGTTTAAACAGCAGCGAGAGTAGGCGCAGCGAATTTAGCATATCGCTCGATGTAGAATTCTTTAGAGTGAGCGATCGCTTTCACAGATTCACGCTCTTTCAAAGCATGTTTCCACTGGCGTAGACGGGTAAATTGCTCTGGTATTCCAAAACCACGATACTGCTTCAGTGCAGCCCAACGCTCAAACCAAGGGAAGTAAGTGAAATCGACCAAACTGATAGATTCACCAAACCAGTAAGGGCCTTCTCCAGAAAGCTTTGCTAAACCTTCGTTTTCAATAAATTCCAGATGTTTATATAGTTCCTGTTTCGCTTCTTCTTGTTTTTCGGGATCTGAACTCCGCAGCAGGGTAGAAAAAGCGGGAACGAATCTGGTGTTAGCAAAATCGATCCAGATTCGAGCCTGTGCCTTAGCAATGGGGCTGCTGGGTAACAGTGGTGGATTGGGAAATACCTCATCAAGATATTCGTTAATTACCGCTGACTCCCAAACTCGGTTATCGTTATGAGTTAGTGCAGGCACTTTACCATAGGGGGAAACTTGGGTAAACCCTTCAGGCTTATTCTGCAAATCAATCTCAATCAAATCGAAGTCGATGCCTTTCTCTTGGAGTACCAAGCGGGTACGGTGAGCATAAGGACAAACAACTGCACTGTATACTTTAATTTCAGCCATGTTTAAGTTCCTTAGTAAATAGGACTTGTTAATCGCCATTGAGAATTGAATTTTCATCCAAAATCCCAAATCTTAAATGGGCGTTGGGCATTGGGGATTAATTATTCTCCTCTGCTCCCCTGCTCCTCTGCCCCCC
>JADEXV010000235.1 GCA_015206945.1 Nostocales cyanobacterium LEGE 12452
CTATATGAGGTGATTTTAGCGATTTTAAGTCTTGGGTTGCAATAACTTCGCTATTAATCATTTCCACAATGCTAGAAATATTCTTTTGGGTAGATGCGGCATCTAAAAAGGGAAGAATGACAATGTAAGCAGTGAGAAATAATGCTTCATCACTATCTACATGAAAGGTGAAAATAGTCCGGCGACGACCACTTTCGATGCTTGGAGGTTGTTTCAGCGCCCGATATTCTTGAGCAATTTGGTAGTAAGCGCCAGCGATCGCAAAATTGGCTTCGTGTTCTAAAGCTGCATCAACAATAATCCGAATTGTTGGTGGTGTTTCGTTAAAAAAATCTCGTGACTCTTCAGAATGGAAGTTTTGGATAATGGAGCGATCGCCATTTGGGCTAAGATCGACCCATTCACAAACCATCCCTTCAGTTTTTAAACCAAACCTGGAAGTGGCATATAGCTTGGCTCCCGTTAAAGTTGCGCCTGTTAAATCAGCACCGATCCATTCTGCTCTAATTAATTTTGCCTGAGTTAAATTGGCGTGGACTAAACTTGTATTTGTTAAATTGGCATTGCTTAAATCTGCGCCGCTCAAATCAGCCCCGCTCAATTTTGCGCCGCTCAAATCTGCCCACCGGAGATTTGTACCACTCAAATCTGCCCATCGAAGATTTGCACCGCTCAAATCAGCCCCGCTCAAGTTAGCATGGCTAAAATTGGCTTGTCTGAGTTCGGCATCTCGCAAATTTGCACCACTCAAGTCAGAACGACTGAGGTCACTAGCGTTTAAGTTAGCCATCTCCAAGTTGGCTCCAGTTAAGGAAGCACCTTTCAAGATAGCCTCACTTAAGTTAGCGTGACGGAGATTCGCTTGGCGGAGTGTCGCCTCTCGCAAATCAGCACCGGTGAGATCGGCCTCCAACAAGTCAGCACGACTGAGGTCAGCGCGAACTAACTCGGCGCGGATTAATGACGCTCCTCTGAGTTGAGCGCGACCCAGATCCGCTCGAATCAAATTAGCGACATTGAGACTAGCGTTGTTGAGGATGGCGCTGCATAGATTCGCGCCACTGAGCCTGGCTATATTCAGCTTGGCATTGCTCAAGTTAGCTTCACTCAGATTTGCACCACTCAGGTTGACTATACTCAAATTAGCATCGCTCAGATTTACGCCGCTGAGTTTTACTCCACTCAGATTGGCTTCTGGGAGGTCAACACCACTAAAGTTTAAGACTCCTGCTGCGTATTGTTCCAGTAATTCCTCTACAGTCATCGATGCTACCCCTTGGATGCCAACTTTAATAGTTGGTAAAGTCATAAAAAACAGAATGTCAAAATCAAAAATGAATATTGGGATTTTAGGATTGGGACTGATTGGCGGATCTTTGGGCTTCGATTTGCGATCGCAAGGACATCATATCTTAGGAGTCAGTCGCCGTGAAGCTACCTGTCAAAAGGCAGTTACCCTCGGCAGTGTTGATGAAGCATCAGTCGATCTAAGCCTGTTAGCAGCCGCAGAAGTTGTATTTATTTGTACACCTCTAGCCCTTATTGTGCCCCAATTTGAACAGTTAATCGCTTATTTGCCTACTGCTACAATCGTCACTGATGTGGGTTCGGCGAAAGCACAGATAGTTAAGGACATTACTCCCCTTTGGGATAATTTTATTGGTGGTCATCCAATGGCGGGCAGAACAGACAGTGGGATAGAAGCTGCACAGCGAGATTTATTTGTTGATAAACCTTATGTATTAACACCGATAACGACAACACCAGCTAGTGCAATTACAGTTGTAGAAGAAATTGTGCGATCGCTCGGAGCTAATATCTACTATTGCCAACCTGAGCAACACGATCGCGCTGTGAGTTGGATTTCCCATTTACCGGTGATGGTCAGTTCCTCGTTGATTGCTGCTTGTTTGAGCGAAACTGACCCTGATGTTTTGCAATTAGCCCAAAAGTTAGCTAGTTCAGGTTTTCGGGATACCAGTCGTGTGGGTGGCGGCAATCCAGAGTTGGGCGTGATGATGGCACGGTATAATCGTCAAGCATTGCTGCGATCGCTGCAACAATATCGTCAAAACCTTGATGAGTTGACTAACTTAATTGAGCAAGAAAATTGGGCAGTTTTAGAGGAAAAGTTCAAATCCAGGCAACAGGCACGACCTGATTTTGTTTAATAGTTGTCGGGTGCGTTTAACTATGGATAACGCACCCATTTTTGAATTTAGTGAGTTAATTGATAAACAGAATTCAGAATTCAGAATTCAGGAGTCATAATCAATCATTTGGGGATTTAGACCCGCGACTGATTGTTCGCGCTTGCGTCTCGTAGAGAAGACCATCAAATCTACGATTTGATGGGGTCTTAAACCCGGTTATTCATCCGCCAGTTGTACAAAATTCATTCTGAATTCTGACTCCTGACTCCTGAATTCTGTTCGATAAAATCTTTAAAAATGCTACTCTACAGTCTGACAGTCACCAAACCGATGTACCATACAGATAAATTTACAAAAATCAACAATGGTAGAACGTCCAATTAAGAAATCGGAACGTCAGTCTCAAGGAAGCACTGAAAGCAATTCCGAAAATTCGGATTCTGTAACCCCTATTGAATCCAACCCCAAAAGCTCAAAACCGAGCCGCGATCGGTCGTCTGACAAAGGAAAAAAAGGATCGTCATATAGGGATGAAGGCAGACAACCAGTGAATCCTGCACTAGCGCGTGGCCCAAAACCGGTTAAACCTCCAGCCCCCAAAGTTACAACAGAAGAACTTGAAACCGAATCAGAATCTATCTCTGAGGAGTCTCAAGAGTAATATTACTGCCGCGTGTGATGTGGGAGGCTTTAACTCGTCGTTATAAGTATATGAAGACAGGATTTCTGCCTCCGAAGCGCAGTAATTATGCCCCACATCACCATGAGCTTATTCTTATATTGAGGGACTTGCAAAAAATAAAATCAACAGTAAATAATAATAATCATTACTATGACTATGGGGCAGCCAGTGGCTGCCCCTCCCCCAATTTTCCAAGATGTTGAGCAAGGTACAAGAGCATTTAGGCTCAAATCACAATGTTGAGTACTTGGCTTTGGATTTATATCAATTAAGATGTAATAAAATTGTGGTGCAGTTCGTTAATATAATCCTTCTGGTGGGGAAATATCAGATCCGACAGCCACACCAGTATTAGTAGATTTAATCCCTGGTTTAACAGTAGGGGATTGTTCTTTTAACGATTGTAAAACAGAAGAAGAGTTGTTATCTTGCTCAGTTGATATATTGGTATTCGCTTGTTGCTGGGACATCAAAGCTAATCCTCCCATTGCACCAGCAAGAAGAGCTGTATAACTTAGATATAAATGCGTCGGACGAATTTCCAATCCCATTCCTTTTTTAGATTGGTACGAAAAGGGCTGATTTACTGGTATGGCTGCTTGTTCTGGCAAAGAAGCAGCTAAAGCAACACCATTAAGCCCTAAAGCATCTCCATAACGTCGTATATATCCACGTACAAAAATGTCATCTGGCAATTCTTTCGAGTTGCCGTTTTCTAATGCCTCTATCAGCTCGGTTCGGATATGAGTGGAAAGCTGGATGTGATCCAAAGAAAGCCCTTTGGACTGACGGGTTTTTTGGAGTTGTTGCCCGATTTGACGTAGGCACACCATGCGTTGTTGGGCTGTTTGTTCAGCTTGTTCAGCTTGAGAAATTCTCTGAGTATTCAGAAATTGTAGTGGTTTTTTCCACAACGAATTTTCTGCTGCATTTTTAGAGGATTGCTTTATTTCCGTGCAATGTTCCTGCTGTATCTCTGATGAAGTATTGACTGTTTCCGTGCAATGTTCCTGCTTTATCTCTGATGAAGTCTTGACTGTTTCTGTGGCTTGCTTCGTATCTGTAGCTGTTTCAACCTTTTGATCTTGTTGGGCAAATTGTCGAAATGCTAAACCAATCGCTTCTCTACCTACGGCTTTTAATAAATCTTGAGCCTGATCTGTTTCTGAACCTATTAACTTCTGCACAATCGCTAAAGCACGGCGATAAACTCGGCTACGATGCAGTTGTAGTTCTATTTCTCCTAAAAGCGATCGCAACTCATCTTGAGAAATTTCAATATTTGGATTGTCCAGAATTTGCAAATAGTATACAGGAGTAGTAACCATTGTGAAAGCCCTTTATATTAACTCAATTGAAGAAAGAAAGTTACAATCATATCTTCACTATTTTTCCTAACTTCATCTTTGTTATCCGGATGTTAATTGTATAATTTAAACTTTTTAATTCATCATCAACACTGGAACAAGTCAGTAATAAACGCAGTCATAATTCGTAAAAATGATACTGGCATCTCTGTGAGACGTTTTGCAGCAGACTAATTGACTTGAGTAATATTCGCCAAATTGATGACACGTCCTAGACTGATGAAAGAGAGATAGTTGCTGCATGGCCGTATGGTATGCTCCTTTGTAAATAATTACTGTTAGCATTAGCCATGAACCCTGAAGCAGTTGAGCGCAGTTTTCTGACACCTCTAACTTTTATTCAACGTAATGCTAAAGTCTATAGTCATAAAGTTTCTATTATATATAATCAAAAACGCTTCACTTACAGGGAATTTGCTGAGCGGATAAATTGTCTAGCCTCAGCACTGCATCATGCTGGACTTGAAAAAGGCGATCGCGTCGCTTTTTTTTGTTTCAATACTCCACCTATGCTGGAAGCCCATTTTGCTGTGCCTTTAGCAGGTGGTATTTTAGTATCTATTAATACTCGTTTGGCTTCCCAAGAAGTTGCTTATATCTTAAATGATTGCGGTGCTAAATTTCTTTTTCTTGATACAGAGTTAGCGAATATAATTCGACCTATTCAAAATAGTCTAAAAACTGTTAAGTATATAATCAATATCAGCGATATAAAAGGATTTGAACCTATAAACGGAGAGGATTATGAAGCATTTCTTCAAACTGGTCATCCTACTCCTTTCCCTTGGGTAATTACAGATGAGATGGAAACGATTTCTATTAATTACACTAGTGGGACTTCTGGTAAACCCAAAGGTGTAATGTATTCTCATCGCGGTGCATATATTAACTCTTTAGGAGAAATAATTGAAACAACATTAACACCTAACTCAGTGTATTTATGGACTCTGCCTATGTTTCACTGCAATGGTTGGTGTTTTACTTGGGCGGTAACTGCTATCGGTGGTACTCATATTTGTTTGCGTAAGTTTAACCCCGGTAATATCTGGAAGTTAATTCAACAAGAAGGAGTAACTCATTTAAATGCTGCACCTGTAATTTTAATTTCTCTCCTCAATCATCCAGACTGCCCGCAATTATTAGCAAAACCTCTAACTATCACTACCGCAGGCGCACCACCATCACCAATATTGATTGAAAAACTTACTAAAATTGGCGCAAAAATTATTCACGTTTATGGTTTAACAGAAGTTTATGGGCCATATAGTGTTTGTGAATATCAATCAGATTGGAATAATTTAAATATTGAAAAACAAGCAAAACTTATGGCACGCCAAGGCGTACCTTATATCGGTGCAGATGGTTTGCGAGTAGTAGATCAAAATATGAATGATGTCCCGGCAGACGGTGAAACAATGGGGGAAGTCGTGATGCGCGGAAATATGGTGATGACAGGCTATTATAATGACCCAGAAGCAACCGAAAGGGTATTTAGAGGAGGATGGTTTCATAGCGGCGATTTAGCAGTAATGCACCCTGACGGTTATATTGAGGTGCGCGATCGCATGAAAGATATCATCATTACAAATGGGGAAAATGTATCTAGTATTGAAGTTGAACAATGTCTTTACCGCCATGAAGCCGTGTTAGAGTGTGCAGTTATTGCCATACCTCATGCCAAGCGTGGTGAAGTGCCAAAAGCTTTTGTTACCCTCAAAGAAAACGCGCAAGTTACAGAACAAACATTAATCCAATTCTGCCGCCATCAAATTGCTGCTTTTAAATGCCCTACGACGATTGAATTTACTACTCTGCCAAAAACTAGCACTGGTAAAATTCAAAAGTATCTGTTACGAGAGAAAGAATGGATAGGTTATGAAAAGAGGATTTATGGCAGTTAGTTGAGATATGGAAATTCACTGCCAAGTTTACAGTTTTTTGCCCCTGATGAGGAGCATGATTCGATTTTCGGGCAGTGGTTAAATCGGGATGAATTATTCAAAGTCAGTCGGTGTCAGTCACTAAGTATAAATACACCAGTCCTTGACACTACCTCACAATTAATAAGAGAAAATGATGATTTGGTGTCAGGCACTAATAATATAGTTAACAACAGTTTCAGTATCAATCACTGATACACTAAAAAAGTACCATGACAGTATAATAAGTAGTTATTCCACGTTTTCTACCTACATAGGGTTTCAGTCAAGTGAGGTACAACACCATGTCTGAAAACCTTAAACAAAATTTAAAGATGCCATGAGCAAAAAACCAATTTACTACAAATACCGACTCATTCTCTTATTAGGTGCAATTCTAGCTAGCTTCGGATTTCCCCCAAAGATACATGCTCTGGACATTTCTGCTCCAGACGCTAATGATTCTGTTGCAATCAGTGTCAGAAATCAAGACTTTCCCCAGTGGGGATATTACACGGTGCGGAGAGATTTTCGCAAATGTGCTTCTCCGAGATGCGGGGGATTTTTTATCAAGCAGAACAACCTAAAAGCTACTCCCTGTGTTGATGGTGTCTTTCGCAATGAATGCTATGTGTCTTCAATTGATTGGAGTTCACTGAAATTACCACTTGACAAACTGGCAAAAATTCAAAATCAGGATGGTAGCCGTCTGATTCTCAGAGGTAGTATAGTTCCAGTGGAATTTGGTGAAATTGGCAAGTTTGGGGAATTGAGAGTTAAAGAAGCTTTCATAGCTGCTACAGATACTCCAGCGAAAGGTACTTTTGTTGCGCTTAAAAACAATGGCATTGTTTGTTTCACCACCCCTTGCTTCTCCACGGATCGGTTTATTTTGAATAAGCCTCAGAGTTCTCAAGTTTCGTCAATCGATTTGAGCCAAACGCGTGCAACACCAGAACAAATTGAAGCCGCAAACAAAGAAATTTTTGCTCTAGGTTTGATTACTGTGGGTACAACAAAGGTAGTAGACGACTTAAACCCAACCAAGAGAGATGTTAAGTTTGTGGCTACGCAATTTTATCTGAGAGTAGAACCGGACTAATATTAGTCTCACGCTGGGATGGCTGTTGCTAGATGTTTTTTCAGCTTCCCTGTAACCAACACCAATTAGACAGCTAGAGTCTGCAAAGGCGATTTTATAAAGAATTTTTAAGAAATTAACATTTTTCAGAAAAGGAAAGACCTAATGCTGAAGTAATCCCCAAAAGTTCAGAATCATAGATTTTGTAGTTTACACACACCTAGTGTCTGAAAACCTTACATGGTAGAGTCTCTGATGTACTTCATCCATGTAGAAACCTAATTATTAGTTTTTCAATTTTTTGGAGGAGAGGAAAATGAAGAAGTTCAGCTGTTTGATGATTGTCGGGGCAGTATTGTCGATTAGTGCGCCGGCTTTTGCTGAAAGTCGTGCGGTTAATATCAGTATTGGCAGTATTGGCGGACCCTTAGATAATGCCGCTTTGCGAACAGTTCGCCAGGTTATCGGGTCTGGTGTCGGCAATAGCACTGTCGATAAGTTCATTGTATATAGTCCCAGGACCGGATCTATTCCCATCGAAGGAGGTTTATCTGCTTGTGCTGAAGCTGGCTTCGGCATAAGCAATACAACATTTAATGCTTTTATCCAGCAGTTGCGTTCAATTAATCCCAAACCAGGGACTTTCTACAATCTAGAACTTACCGCAAGCTGCAAACTGAAATAAGACGTTTGTACTTAAGCGCGGTAGGATGGGCTTCTTACCTCAGCCCATCCATCGAGTTACACTCCACGCGATAAAAGCAAAACTCCATATTTTTAAATTGGAGATGCAACATCAATGTTGATTTAAATCAGCGTCAAGAAGCGACTAGATTAGTTGTATCAGCCTCTAAACTCAATAGTGTAGATACTTCCAGCATGAAACAAAAAAGAATGTAAAATTAGAGCGCATTTTTGGGAGCAGAGAAAAAATATGTCTAATGTGAGCATTGCAAAAGGTAGCTGCCTGTGCGGAGTAGTAAACGTTTCTACAACCCGTATGAGTAATCAGGTAGAAGCATGTCATTGTAGTATGTGTCGCAACTGGGGTGGAGGACCTTTGTTAGTAGTTGAGTGTGAAAGTGATGATGTTAGCTTCTCTGGTGAAGAATATATCGGAGTTTATCAATCTTCAGAATGGGCAGAGCGTGGATTCTGTAAGAAGTGTGGTAGCCATCTATTTTACAAATTGAAACAAAGTAACCAGTATTTCATACCCGTTGGACTATTCGATAGCTGTGAAGGTCTTGTTTTCGAGCGTCAGATATTCATAGATGAAAAGCCCAAATATTACTGTTTTGCCAATGAAACCAAGAACCTAACAGGGGCGGAGGTAGTTGCACAGTTTGCACCTCCATCAGAGCCGTAAAGATTGGAGTTACTTTTTAGCATATCTGTGATAGTCTGAGCAATTATTGTCAGAAAAGCCTTGGTAAATGCCTTAACCTTCACTAATGAACTTTAACAAGACTTGTATTGATATCTTGACACTGAAAATATTGCTGCTGAAATTTATTTTGATGCAAAATTTATCATTACTACAGTGAAGGTCGCATCAAAACTAATAGTGTTGATGACGAGGTGAAATCTTCATTGTCTGGACGCTGTGCCAACTTACTTAACTATATATATTGTCTTCACTGCAAATGGCATCGTGCAAATCTATGTATGGCTTTACTTTATCGAATAAATCTTTGTTCAGAACTCGGCTTTGAAAAATACTTGACCTGCAAGCATATATCATGATAATAATAAAGAAACTGTTCGGTCGGTAATTTTTAATTGACAGTAATTTTTAGTTCAATAAACTCGCAACTTCCTACTCTAATAAATCGCTGTAATGTCCAAAGGCGAAGAAACAAAAAGTAGAATTCTCTACCAAGCAGCCGAACTGTTTAACCAACAGGGATATGCAGGCTCATCAATGTCAGACATCATGCGTGTTACGGGATTGCAGAAAGGAGGAATTTACAATCACTTCCAAAGCAAAGATGATCTCGCGCTACAGGCTTTTGATTTTGCGATCGCTCGCATTAAGCAACATACTAGATTTGCATTACGAAGCAAACACCAGGCAGTAGAACGTCTGCAAGCAATCATTGGAGTATTTAGTAGCTTTGCAGAAAATCCACCAATCAAGGGAGGGTGTCCACTGCTGAATACTGCTGTGGAAAGTGATGATGCTCATCCGGCGTTGCGAGAACGTGCTCAACAAGCGATGAACTCTTGGCTGCATCTAATTTGTCGAATTATTGAAAAAGGAATTGAAAAGGGTGAAATTAGCTCTGAAGTGAGTGCTGATGAAATCGCTACCATCATAATCGCAACGCTGGAAGGAGGCATCATGATGAGCAAGCTATATGGAGATTCAATTCATATTCATAGGGTAATTAATCACCTGAATCAATACTTGGAAACTTCTCTTTCATTGAACAGACTAGGCAGTATTAAAAAATATCAAGAGAAATAATGCTAGGAAATAACAACTTACAGAGACCATTCGAAGTAGTATTAGCAATTCCTGTCAAAACATACGACATTGATTTTATGGGAATTGTGAGTAATATTGTGTATATCAGATGGCTAGAGGATTTACGTTTAAAGTTTTTAGATGAACATTGGCAACTCAATCAACAAATTGAGCAAGGATATACACCAATTCTAGCTGGGACTGAAATTGAATATAAACGTCCAATAAAGATGATTGATCGAGTGATTGGACGTTTATGGTTGAGTAATTTAGGACGCTTAAAGTGGACTGTGCAAGCTGAAATTTTATCTAACAATGAGTTAGCAGCAGTGGCTAGCCAGAAGGGTGGTTTTGTCAGTTTGCAAAATAATCGCCTTATTCCCATTCCAAAGGAATTACAAAAAAAATATTTACAGTATCAACAAGGGATTTAGAAAATTTAATAATTAGGAATACTTCGATTTTTTTTGATTTTTTACAGACTGTTCGGTTTGTTTGTGTGTAAACATAATCTGGACTATGATACCGATTATTCATGAATATGCGAAACAACCCCACTGACTGCGGCACCTCTCCTTGGTAAGAGCAGATGGGGAGGGGTCAATCTAAATACTACTAATTTCTTGATGGTTCCCCTTAATCTCGCTCTGTAAGCGGGGCTAACGTGTACACACAAGTCGAAAAAGCTCGATTTCTTATTGTCTTCTCATTCTCATCCAGAGTATTGGAAGGGGAAAAAGCTCATCAAGCTTGGGTTTTTAGGACTTGTGTGTGTATCGTAGACAAGTGGCGAGTGGAGATGAAGTGTAGCTTAAACTCTTTGGGGTTATTCGGGTTTAATAAGCAATCAAGCGGACATTATATGAGAGGTCAAATATTCACAAATATTGTGTTGAGTGGGTAAACAGCCAACTTTCTTATTGTCGATCTCGTAAATATACGGGAACTTATTGTTTTAAGTTTTGGTCACTTTATGTCACTTTGAACAACAAGGCGGTTCTGACTCCAATCGATTAGGTATAGTCCAACTCAGGCATTGCAGCCTTATATATGGTCCAATTTAACTGACCCTAACTCTTCGGTAAACCACTGTACCCATCAAAAGGTATGTACAAATGCTGTTATCCCTTGTCAGCTTTTCCTGAATTGTCTTTATATATACAATAATTACACTTTGTTAGTCAGATTAACGCAGACTTTAAGCAATTTTAAATCCCGAAAATGGATGTTTGCTTATGGAAAAATTTCATCATATCTAACCAAATATTACCATAATTCTTTATATTTATACTAAAAGTTTATGAAAGCTATATCAAACGACACTTAAAACACTTTTGCACCCAAAAACCTCTATACTAGACTAAACTTTGATCAATTTGAGAGTTTTGTTAATTGCAATACCAAAAACTATCAATTTTTAGATGAAATACTAGCGTATCTTATAGTCTATAGTTTTTAAGGTTTAGTCAAAACTATATCCAGTATCATCAAAAAACTGCAAACTTCATGTGGTGCAAAAATCAAGTGGGGAGTGAAAACATGAATTTACGTAGAGATGCATTGCAAATCCTCAAAGAAACTAGCCGAACTTTTTATATCCCAATTAGTCTTTTACCGCCAGGATTGCAAGAAGCAGTAGCATCAGCATATTTGTGTATGCGTGCCATTGATGAAATTGAAGATCATCCCGAACTAGATAACGCTACTAAAGGAAAGCTGTTAAGAACCATTAGCCTGACATTACAGGCAGGAGTTGATGGCTTTGCGGTAGATGCTTTCTTTGCAGGATTTAGTGGGTATGAGAATTCATTAGAAGAAGTCACTTTGAGGATTAGAGAATGGTCACTGCTAGCACCAGATACCATTGCACCTCGAATTTGGGATGCCACTGCTGCAATGGCTGACCGAATGGCTTATTGGTCAGAAAAAAACTGGAAAATTCATACAGAATCTGATTTAGATCGTTATACCTTTGGAGTTGCAGGTGCAGTGGGACTGTTACTTTCTGACTTGTGGACTTGGTATGATGGAACACAAACAAACCGTATCCAGGCGATTGGTTTTGGTCGGGGTTTACAAGCAGTGAATATCCTGCGTAACCACACTGAAGATTTGAAGCGTGGGGTAGAATTCTTCCCAGAAGGTTGGAGCGCAGAAAATATGCAAGAGTATGCCCGGCGCAATCTAGGTTTGGCCGAAGCTTATATCAAAGACCTTCCTACCGGGCCTGCCTTAGATTTTTGTCAAATCCCCTTCACCTTGGCAAACGGCACTCTTGACGCCCTTGCTAATGGTAAAGAGAAACTCAGCCGCAGTGATGTTTTTGCACTTATCGAACAGCTGACTAGTGTGAACATGAAAGCTAGCTAATAATCTCTTAACGACTAATGGAGATGATTCTAAATTGCCTCCAAATTTGGGCATCCAAAATCCTACAGCGACTTTCTGTAGGGTAGCCAGTGTGGTCTTCTCCTTTCTCTACGAGACGCTCCGCGTTCGCGTAGCGTTCCGGAGGAAAGGCGTTAGCCTCTCTCTCCCTTTGGGACCTACGGTGTACACACAAGTCGAAGTAAACTACTAGGGTCAGGGATTTGAGGGTGCAAGAGAGAGTGGAAAATCCAATAAGAATTCATGCTCAACGCTGGGATAGAATTGCTTTTGGCGACCCAAGGT
>JADEXV010000236.1 GCA_015206945.1 Nostocales cyanobacterium LEGE 12452
CCCTTATGCCTGGCTAGAACAGTGCTTAGCAACAATTCATCGAGCGGACTGGTATCGTTCGGTACAACCTATCGATGGTCGTCCGGGTGCAACGGTGGTTTTAGCTGGGCAAGAGGTAATTAATTTTGCCAGCAATGACTATTTGGGATTAGCTGGAGATGAGCGGTTGATGGCAGCGGCGACGGCTGCGATCGCTGAATTTGGAACTGGAAGCACTGGTTCTAGATTACTCAGTGGGCACCGGGAGTTACACAGGGAGTTAGAGGAGGCGATCGCATCTACCAAACAAACAGAAGATGGCTTGGTATTTAGTTCCGGGTATCTAGCAAATTTGGGTGCAATTACCGCCCTTATGGGCAAGCGCGATTTAATATTCTCTGACCAGTACAATCATTCCAGTCTGAAAAATGGAGCGATTCTCAGTGGTGCAGCAGTTGTGGAATACCCACACTGTGATATGGCAGTATTAAAAGCTCAGTTGAACCAGCAGCGGCAAAATTATCGGCGCTGTTTGATTATTACTGATACCGTCTTCAGTATGGATGGTGATTTATGTCCGTTACCTGCACTGTTGGATCTCGCTGATGAATTTAGCTGTATGCTGCTAGTCGATGAAGCTCATGCCACTGGGGTACTAGGAAAAACTGGCGCAGGGTGTGTCGAACATTTTAGGTGTACAGGAAAGCAATTAATTCAAATTGGCACCTTGAGTAAAGCTTTAGGTAGTTTAGGCGGGTATGTAACAGGAAGTAGCGCCCTAATTGATTTTTTACGGAACCGCGCACCCAGTTGGATTTATACCACTGGGCTTTCACCTGCTGATACAGCCGCGGCCTTAGCAGCAATCAAGATAGTGCAACAAGAACCGCAACGCCGTGCCCAATTGTGGCAAAATGTACATTACTTAAAAAATTTGCTGCAACAACAGCTACCTAGCCTAAAATTGCTGCCTTCTGAATCACCTATATTATGTTTTCAATTGCCTAATGCCACAGATGCGCTCAAAGCTGGAAAACAGCTAAGAGATGCTGGCATTTTTGCCCCAGCAATTCGCCCTCCCACAGTACCCACAAGTCGGATCAGAATATCTTTAATGGCAACTCATCAAGCAACGCATATTGAAAAATTGGTAGCAGTGCTGAAGGATTGCAATATAATTCGTAATTCGTAATACTCGCCAAGGCATGAGAAGCAAGCTACGTAATTCGTAATTACATACTTATTGATAAAGTTTTAAAACCTCCCATAATGAAAATAGCGCATACAACGGTAGGACACTTATGAATCCAGATACCCATGAAGGCGTTACTCAGAAAACCTTAATTTATCAGCACCTACAAAACTTGCAAGAACAATATCAAGACGAGTTAGAAAATATAGTTCGGTTATTGGCAAGCATCACCAATATTTCTCCAGAGCAGGTTAAACCACATATAGATACACTGTTGCGGCAACTGGTAAAACAGCCAGAACGTCCCTTCCATGAAACTGCAACAGCATCGGAGTGGGTAACAGCTTTCCGGGAATGGGCAGCAAGTCACCGCCATGATACACCTCCCCTTTCGGACTATGGGGTAAGCCGGGAAAGTATGTATGAGGACGAGAGGCTCTAGTGGCTTATCTGCTCGATACCAATGTCCTGCTGCGGTGCGCAGACTCTAACCACCCAATGTACAACGATGCAATCAATGCAATTTCCTTGCTGCGTCACCAGGGGGAAACCCTCTGCATCGTACCACAGAATCTCATTGAGTTTTGGAACGTGTATACCCGTCCAGCTAATAAAAATGGGCTGGGTCACACTGCCTCTGAAGCTGGAGAAGAAATCATTCGGCTGAAAGCTTTCTTTCTTTTTTTGGCAGATACCGCAAGCATTTACGACGAATGGGAGCGGCTTGTTATGCAGTATCAGATAAAAGGGGTTAATGTCCACGATGCACGGCTGACAGCGGCTATGCTAGTGTATGGGCTGACCCATATCCTTACGTTTAATATTAGTGATTTTGCCCGCTACTCAGAAATTACTGCCGTTAATCCCAGCACTATTACACCTTAAGTTACACCTTACACCTTGTCCTTTTCCTTATCCCGAACTCAGGTTAATTATTACAAAACTGGTAATTGATTAAACAAGACCCAATAAAAACCAAGCTGTTTGACTGCTTCGTTAAATTGTTCAAAATCGACAGGTTTGACGATGTAGCTATTCACCCCAAGCTGGTAACTCTCGATCATATCCTGGTCTTCAGCAGAAGAGGTCAGCACCACAACTGGAATCATTTGTGTGCGTGGATCGGATTTGAGTTGCCGTAAAACTTCTAATCCACTTATCCTTGGCAGTTTCAAATCTAGCAAAATGACTTTGGGTTGATTTGTCATGCTACGGTGGGCGTACTCTCCCCGACAAAAGAGAAAATCTAGAGCTTCGGCTCCATCTTCAAGTAGTTGAATATTGTTGCCAATTCTACCGCGACGCAATGCTCGGATCGTTAGCTCGGCATCAGTAGGATTATCTTCAACTAACACAATGGAAATTGGTCGCTTTAAAGATGGGTCATTGGGCTGATCGATGGGTTGGTCACTCATGGGTTATATTTACCCTTGAAGGGTGAAATAAAAGGTTGCGCCTCGATCGATCGCTGCTTCTGCCCAGATATGCCCACCGTGGCGTTGAATAATACGTTGCACGATCGCTAGTCCGATCCCGGTACCTGCAAAATCTTGTTCGCGGTGCAGGCGTTGGAATACCCCAAACAAATTATCGGCATATCGCATATTAAATCCGGCTCCATTGTCTTTGATAAAATACACTTCTTCCCCATCCATAACCTCATAGCCCACTTGAATATAAGCAGGGCATTTGTAACGAGTGTACTTAATCGCATTCGATAACAGATTTATCCAAACTTGTTTGAGTAGTGAAGGGTCAGCGTGACATATAGGTAAATCAGCGATCGCAAACTCAATTTGGCGACCCTTTAAATCCGGGGCTAAATCACTCAGCACCTTTTGAATTATCTCATTGAAGAAAACGGGTTGCCGGGTCATCTCTTTCCGATCTAAGCGGGATAGGTTCAACAGATCATCGATCAACTCACCCATGCGTTTGGCATTATCTCGCACAACTTCTAGATAACGATTGCCTTCCGCATCGAGTTGCTCACCGTAGTCTTCTTGGATCATTCTCGAAAAACCAACGATCGCCCGTAGCGGTGCCCGTAAATCATGAGAAACAGAGTAAGAAAAAGCCTCCAACGCTTTGTTAGCAGCTTGCAATTCGGCAGTTCGCTGAATGACTCGTTCTTCCAATTCAGTATTCAGTTGGCGGACTTCTGCCTCAGCTGCTTTGAGGGCGCTGATATCCCGCGTGACGCTAGAAAAATATTCTAGGCTGCCATCTGATGCTTTGTGAGCAATGATCAATTGGGAAACTGGGATTTCCCTGCCATCTCTGTCTATTAAAGCTGTTTCACCAACCCAAGTGCCATCTCGAACTGCTGTTGGAATTCCTTCATTTTGAACCAAATCTAGTGCCCACTGAGGATGATAATTGGGGATACTAAGGGCAGAATCTTTATTTAAAGGCATCTCTGCCAGTTTGTTGGCTTGAGTGTTATTCCAGAGAATATTGCCTTGGGGATCAGCCATGCCAATATAGTCAGTAGAGGCTTCCAGGATGGTAATTAGGCGATCGCGGTCTTTCTCTGCCCGTTGGCGTTCGGTAATTTCAGCCCGTAGGGATTCATTCAGTTCTGCCTGCTGCTTCAGCAGACGGGCATTGTCAATGGAAATAGCTGCTTGAGTAGAAAGTAGACTGAAGATTTCAATTCGCTCTGGGGTAAAGGCGCTGGTGGTGAGATTATTTTCTAAAAGGACAATTCCAGTTAGTTTTCCCTGGTTCAAAAGAGTAGCACAAAGAATTGATTTCGATTGGTGGTGAACAATCCAGGGTTCAGATTGAAAGTTGCCCAATTGAGCAGCATTATCAAGGACGATGCTTTCTTGGGTACGAATCACGTAATTAATCAGTCCAGTCGGCAAGTAAGGAGTGCTATCTACTGATCTCGATTCCAGGGGAATTGATTGCAATACAGCGACTGTCTCATTGCCAATCGATCCCATCGCCTCAACTCGCCATTCATCTTGTGTTGGCAAAATCAGATAACCCGTTTGCGCCCCAGCATTCTCAATCAGGATGGTCATCAGTTTTGCCAGGAGTTTATCTAACAGAATTTCACTGGCGATCGCTTGGCAGGCTTTTAAAACTGTTTCTAGGTCAAGTGCTTCTAACTTACTTGAAGTCGATTCTGTAGTCTCAACTTTACGTTTTTCGGTTCTTTCTGAGCCTATCTCTAGCAGTTGGTGATATTGCTTGTCCATCTGCTGGATTTTAGCGGTTGCCCCCCACCTTAAATAACCATACCTCGCCTCTTGCAGATAGGCTTTGGCGATCGTCATCCGGTTGTTTGCCAGATAAAACTTTGCTGCTAGTTCCTTTGCCAGAGCCTCTTCTTGGAGGTATTCGTTTTCTCTTGCCAGGGCAATGGCGCGATCGTAGGCATCCATTGCTTCCACCACCTGACCCAACAATCGATACCTTTCTGCTTCTACTAAGTGCCACTTGTGCAGATAATTCATTGGGGCATGGTGTGCCCAGAACCGCATCTGTTTCTGGTTTGCTTCAACCTGTTGTAGGTAAGTTTGTTGGTAGTTAGGCTGAACTTCCAAATAATTCGCCAAAAGCGCCAGGGAATGGTAAAAGTTGAGAACTGCCACCTGCATAAACCCAAAGGCTGCACCTGCTTGCTGCTGTGCCAATTTTGCCTGTTCTAGTGCTTGGTTATATTCGCCGAAGTGATACAGCAGAATGGTCTTAGCAACATAAAAAATATACAGAACTGTGCCCGTTTTTGCTGCAATTAAACGCGGTAGCATATCCGCTTCATTAAAGCTCTCACCAATTAAGTAACATTGCTCTTTCGCAAATCCGCGCAAATTTAACCCTAGCTGTCTCCATATTTGAGTAAAATAAGTTGGGATCTCTTGTTGAAGTTTGATCGAGAGATCAACGTAGATTGCCTGCTGTTGAACAGCGGCGGCTAGGTTCTCTTCACAGAAAAACAGATAGCTACAGAGGTTAGCAGCTGCATAACCACCCCATTCAATATCTCCGGTATCTAGCCCAACTTGTACCGCTTCTTGCAAGGGAGCAATGCTATTTTTTGCATGTTCTTTCCAGGTTCTAATATTAGAGTTGAATAAGTTATAAATTTTTGCAGTTAGTTCTCTGGTGTTGAACATTTCAAGCAGTGCTAGGGCAATTTTTCCAGCATGATATCCCTCCTCGACCTTACCTGTTCCAGACAGCAGCAAGCCATAAAGACCATAACCAAATGCAGAGAATGATGAGTTACCATGCTCAAGACAAAGATTAATCATAGTGATGATCAGCGGCGGAAAACTTTCCGGCTTCGCCATAAACACAGGCCCACACAAAATTATCAAAATCTGCATAGCAGAAAGTTTGTATGGATCGGTCATCACAGGCATGGCTGATAAGGTGTCGAGGCTAGGCAACTTTATCAGTAGGCTCTCTTCTTTTTCTAAAACCAGAGAACTATCGAGTTGTTCTAGAACTTGCAAACCAATTTCGATCGCTTTCATTAGTTCAAGCTGTGCCATACAAATTTGCATTTGTAATTCGTAGACTCTGACGCGATCAAGTAAGTTTGCAGTGTTGTTTAAAGCAATCTCTGCCAAAATATTTGCCTGCTCAAAATGGATATTCAAATATTCGGCTTCTGCCGCCTTAATGTAGAGCTTTAGGGTAAGAGCATATTGCCTTTGCCAGCAATCTTCTGCTAGCAAAGATAAGGCAGTCTGAAAATACTGTAGGGCTGAATTATAGGCAGCAGAGGCATTGGCTTTTTCACCTGCCAAGCAATTTAACTCTGCTAGTTCATCCTGCTCTGATTGCTGTTGAATCAGTGCTTTACCCAGGTTGAGTTGATTAGTGATATCAAAAATCTTTTGTTCTCGTTGCTCGACTGGAGTATTTTGTAGCAAGCATTTTCCAAGTTGCAGGTGGATGATTCTTTGTTTAGCTTCTGGAATTAAAGAATAGGCTGCTTGCTGAATGCGATCGTGAGCAAATTTGTATTCTATTGCAGGGTGGTCAGGAAGGGGCACATCCAACTCAACCGATTTGTAGGCATTGCTTATGGGCAGAATCAACCCTTGAGCGATCGCTACTCCTAATGCTTGCGCGGCTTCCCGTTGGGATAGTTCAGCCGCAAATGCGAGGGTTTCCAGATCAAAAGAGTTACCAATGCAAGCAGATAGCTGTAACATTTGCTGCGTCTGAATGTTGAGCTTTTGAATCTTGCCTGCCATCAACTCCACAATATTATCGGTAATTCCTTGATTGTGAATTTGCTCTATCGACCATTGCCATTTATTTGTTTGGCGATCAAATTCCAGTAACCCTTCCGTGTAGAGAGATTTCAAAAATTCATTGATAAAAAAAGGATTACCACCAGTTTTTAGTTGCACCAGTTCCGCTAAGGGTAGGGAATCTTCTGGTTGGCAGTGTAATGTATCTGCAATCAGCTGATTGATATCAGGTAGGCTCAATGCTGCAAGAGAAAGCTGGTTTACTACTCCTTTCCCTTGGCGAATTTCCTCCACCATCTGGATCAGGGGATGGGCTGCATTTACCTCGTTATCCCGGTATGCCCCCATCAATAACAACGATTGTTTCTCGGTGGAGGTAGCTAGCAATTGAATCAGCTTCAGCGAGGCATTATCTGCCCACTGGAGATCATCTAAAAAGATGACGAGTGGATGTTCTGGCTGGGTAAAGACGCGAATGAAATTTTGAAAGACTTGGTGAAAGCGATTTTGGGCTTCTGTTGGCGGTAGAATTGGTACGTCTGGTTGATTGCCGACAATTAATTCCAATGTTGGAATTACTTGGGTAATGACGCGACTGTTTGAGGCGAGGGCAGTTAAAAGGTTGTCTCGCCACTGACACAGTTCTACCTCGTCTTCGGTCAGTAATTGTTTGATGAGTGACTCAAAGGCTTGAGCGATCGCAAAGTAAGGAATATTGCGCTGATACTGGTCAAATTTGCCTGAAATAAAGTAGCCCCGTTGTTGCGTAATCGGTTTATAAATTTCCTGTACCAATACTGACTTGCCAATACCGGAATATCCTGCTATCAGCATCAGTTCAACTTGAGACTGATCAATTCTCTCACTTGCTACCCTGGCGATCGCTGCTAATAATGTCTCAACTTCTCTTTCTCTGCCATAGAGTTTTTCCGGGATATGAAACTTATCAGAAATATCCTGTTGCGCTAACAAAAAAGGCTCAATTCGTCCCGTATTTTCTAGCTGAATTAGACACTGTTCTAAATCAGTTTTAATTCCCCAGGCACTTTGATATCGATCCTCTGCTGTTTTAGCTAAAAGTTTCAAGATAATTTTGGAAACGATCGCCGGAATTTCTGGATCAATAACATGGGGTGGAACAGGTTCCAAAGCCAGATGGTAATGAATCAACTCCAGGGCATCACTAGATTTAAAAGGCAGCCGATGGGTCAAAAGTTGATAGAAGGTCGCACCTAATGAATAAAAATCAGTTCGGTAGTCCAGAGAACGGTTCATCCTGCCTGTTTGCTCTGGAGAGATGTAAGCTAATGTTCCCTCTAATACGGTTGGATTTTTGAGAGTTAATGTCTCCCGCGATCGGGCAGTTGAAATCCCAAAGTCAATAATTTTAAGTTGTTGTGTTTCTATATTTAAAACAATATTTGATGGATTAATATCCTTATGAATAATATTTGCACTATGAATTTCACTTAAAATCTCAGCAATCCGAACAGCTAACTTCAGAAACTCGATTAATGAAAACCTTCTTGTCGCGATAATTTTTGTTAAAGATTCGCCTCCAAAGTCCTCCAGAACAATTGCAAAAGTGCTTTGATATTGCTGTAAGTCGTAAGCCTGGATAACACCTTCCAATGATAAGCTGCGGGTAATTTCGTATTCCAGCTTATAGCGCGTGATTTCCTCTGGGGTGGGGTAGTCTTTCTTCAAAATCTTGAAGATTAAAGGCAAACGATCCCGTTCCCGTATTCCCCGATAGACCCGTGAATTAGCACTTTCATGGATTTTTGCCCAAATTTTATATTCCGGAATTTTTAGCATGGTTCAACCGCCTTCAATTATTACATTGATGAGCAAAGTAGGGTTGACTCGCAAGCCAGATTATACAATAGTCAAACCTTTAATTATTCATTTATTTAGACTGTACCTGGGCTGACTAGTTCAAACAGGCATGATTGATTCTATCTCTTCACTGGCTGGGGGAGTTACGCTGACTCAATGGCGACAATCTAGATTCCCTTGCTTTTTCCGTAGTACTCTCATGACTTTTTCAACACTGTCCAAACCCGCTCAACTGTATTGGCTTTCCGGGCTGTTTGGTAGTTGGCAGACTCTACGCACTGTTCACTTTATCACTGTTCTTACTGTCATACTGTTTACAACTGCTCATTCCTTACTTGCCCTGAAGGTAGGAAACGTTAGTGAAATCTATGTTTTTGTAGAGGTTTTATGAGTCTGATTCTTCCCAAACGCACATTATCCCGTCGTCGGTTATTGCAAGTATCTGGACTTTCAGGGGTAGGTTTTCTTCTTGGTGGCTGTGGAACAAATTTGTTCTCAGATAATCTGCGGCAAATATCTGAGCCACTAAACCAAAGTCTTGAAACACTTCTGCTAACTCAAAAACCTATACCTGAATTTCCTGTTAGTGCCATAGAAGCAGATAAATTGCTGGTAAATACCTTTGACTTTACCCCGCAAATCGATCCGGCACAGTTTCGCTTAATAATTGATGGTGAGGTTAATAATGCGATGCAATTGAGCATGGCAGATATTCAAAAACTACCCTTGACTTCAATGGTAATTCGCCATGTCTGTGTTGAAGGCTGGGCTGCGATCGTTCAATGGGGAGGTGTGCGATTACGAGATTTAGTAGCGCTGGTACAGCCTAAGTCAAACGTCCGCTATGTCTACTTCAAATCTGCTGATGGTTACTATGAAAGCTGGGATCTTGCTTCTGCCATACATCCCCAAACTCTCATGGCTTATCAAAAGAATGGACAACCCTTATCAGTTGATAATGGTGCGCCCATGCGCCTAGCATCACCAATTAAACTGGGCTACAAGCAAAGCAAGTGGGTAACTCAAATTACATTCGTCAGCAATTTGTTACCTACTAAAGGCTATTGGGAGGATCAAGGCTATGAGTGGTTTGCAGGGCTATAAAAAAGGCAAAAAGCTAATCTAAATCTGGTTCAACACCTAGCGATCGCAATTGTGCAATCAACCGTTCGGCACGTTGACTTTCTTGTTCAGCCCGTTGACTTTCTCGTTCTCTAGGATAATTTGGTGGACGAAAGGTTTCGTCTAAAAGACGAGGTTGTAATAAATGAAACTGATCGGGCAAACCAGGCTCCTCTGGATCTTCACTAGGAAGATCGTACATGGTAGGCAATACCTCTTTTGGCGATCGCGGCGGGTCAGTTTGATACATCATAAAGCAATCCTGATGATGAAAGTTTCAGTTCTATTATGATTCAATTGTTTTTGAGTGACTCAACACCTTGCAGAACGCGGTAGCATAAATTTCTCGCCCTCCGCCGCAAATTTGCCGCGAACCATCAGCACAGTTTCATCAAATTTATGGGGAAATGATTGCACATCTTTAACATCGAGAAGTTCTGGACTAAAGTAAATCACTACTTCTTCAATGGGTTGAGGAATCTTACTAAGAATATTCTTCAAAGAGCATATCTGCGTTGTAACTAGATCGAAAAGATGAAGTCGGTTATCTTCTATCTCCATACAGGCGATTAAATCTAAATCTTCTGCATAATATAAGGGACGACTACCTTCATTGACACAGAACACAGGTTTTTCGTTGACTACGCCAACTATATTAGAGACAGGAATGCGTGTTTCCAAAAGTCTGTGTAGCAATGTGTAATCTTTAGTATTTGTAAAATCCAGTATTCTGAAGCTATCAGTGTCACCTGTGGAGTTACACTTAACCTTGAAGATGTGTTCTTCGACAACACGAAAGCCAAAAGGTAAGTAAAACTCTGGTTGTGGTGTCGTTAGTACCAGGGTTTCGTAAAGGCGATCGCGATCGCAATACCCTAGCACTTCCTCCATTACTTCGCGGTAATACCCTCTCCGGCGATACTCTGCACGGGTAGCTACTCCATGAACTCCTCCGACAGTGAGCCTTTGTCCCATAATTTGCATGGGAATTTCTAACACTCCCACATGGGTAATAGCTATATCATCATGAAAGCGAATAAACGGAGTTGAAGCTGTTTCCCAGGATGCACCTAGTTTTCTTGCACATTCTGCTAAACTGCTGAGTCCGGGAAATGTGACTTCCATCAAGTCAAAAAGCTTATCGCTTAAGCTGGGATCAGCAGAGAATGACTGTTTGAAGCGATACTGGCTCATAGTTCAAGTATTACGATCAATTTCAGTAAAGACTACAAAATCAATTCCAGCAAATCCAGAAAAAGTGGAAATAGAAATGGATAGCAAAAGGGTAAGGTGTTATATCTCCAAGGTTTAACCCAATATTGCTCAAGCCTAAGTCTCTTCAAATAAGACTAAGCCATATTTCTCGCCAGTAGGCAAAAAGCCAATTCCTCGATAAACTGCTTGGGCTGCTTGGTTATTATCACCTGTAAACAGGATGGCACGTTTTACTCCTTGTGATCGCGCATCTAACAATGAACCTGCTACCACACTTTTGGCGTAGCCTTTACCCCGCAGCCCTGGCGGTGTCCACACTCCACCAATTTGCACAATATCAGGTAGGCTGGCATTGAAAGCAGAGTAGGAGACTGGGGTATCTTCTTCTACCAAAACCCAATGCATAGCTGTAGCTTGACGTGCTTCAATTATGCGATCGCAATCAGTTCTTAAACTGGAAGTATCGGTTTTTCCCAAAGCTTCCACGTTATAAGCAATGCACCATTCGCTAAGTAACTCCAACTCCTCTGGATGGGGTAAACGACACTGCACCTTTACCGATGCTAAGGCTTGAGGTATTTGCAAATCTTGCAGTGCTAGAGAAAACAATATCTCAGACTCATCAAGCTGAGTTGGTCGGTTGCTAAGTCCCAAAATGCTTTTTGTCGCTTCAACTTGTGCTGCTGGTCCACTAATTCCAGAAATAGCACGTCCAGATTGTGCCACAACTGCTTGTACCACTTCTGGCAGATGTACAGGGGCTTGGACTACGATCATCCCATTCCAAAAATGGGCTGCAACTGCCACTATAGTTTCATCTATGTAGGCTGCTATGTAAGTTCCTTGAAATCTAGAACCTTGGTCAAGCAGTCCCGCCGCTCGCCAATTAGAGCGCAAAAACATAGAAGTATCAGTATATTGCAAGAGAAATGCTTCCAGCGATACTTCATCTCCAGGTTGCAGAGTTCTCAAAATAGCCACAAAAAACTCCTGGTGTTCAATTCAGTTTACCGAATAAGGGACTTCCAGTTAAAAAAATATCCCGTCGTAGGGGCGCAAGGCCTTGCGCCCCTACTGCACAATCGTACATTCCATGCTAAAAAGTGAATGAGAAATATAAGTAGGAGGTTGAGTATCTTGGCAAATTTACTCAAAGTAATTCATAGATATTCACTACCCTTATTCAACATTTATAAACATTAGAAAATAATTGGAGAGCAAATGGTTTTTAATCCAAATACAACTGAGAATGATTGGAATTTAGATGAGAGTAGAATACTAATTCAGGCACTGATAAAAGATTTTTATAAGAATAATTTAAATAATTTCGCAGATCAAACTAAGCAAGAAGGATTAGTGGCAGCAGGTAAAGAAATATCTCAAATAATTATTTTGTTTAATAGACTTCAAAAATTAATCAATAGAAACGCACCACAAAAAATTTGGTGGGACAAAATACCAAGAATATTTATCCCTGATAATAGGCATACAATTCAAAGAGAATTGACTGAACTTTCTAAAGCTTTAATATTTGCCATAGAAGCTCTGCGTGAATCTTCATCGAATCTAAATATTGCCCAGGCAATTAGATTTGACGTTGAACAAATTGTTTGCAAATATGAACATCCTTTAACAGGATTTATTATCAATCCATTCTTATCAGTTCATCGTTCACCATCAACGACAACTAAAGTTATTTTTGGGCTGATAAGTG
>JADEXV010000237.1 GCA_015206945.1 Nostocales cyanobacterium LEGE 12452
GCAGAGGAGCAGAGGAGTAGGGAGGAAGTTGCAGTAGGTTTTTCTTCTGTGCCCTTCTGCCCTTCCGCCCCTCTGCCTCTTGTGCCCAATCCGCATTACCCCTTATCTCCAGAGGGGGGCGTACCTTCTCCAATCCCTTATATCTATGAGCTTGGCTTGTGTAATTGTGTCAACCTAAAAGAGCAATTTAATACTAAGGCAAATCTGGTAGTTCCGATTAATTTGAGCAATAATGGGAACCCAACACCCAAGCTTTGGGGTTTATTGATTGCTCACCATAATTCCGGGGAGCGACACTGGCAAACTGATGATGCAGAAATGCTCAATGAAGTATCAGTACAGTTAGCGATCGCTATTCAACAGGCGGAATTGTTAGCCCAAACTCAAGCAGCCCTTGCTAAAGAAAAGCAACTCAACGTATTTAAATCCCAAATAATTACAACGGTTTCCCATGAGTATCGAACGCCGCTAACTTCAATTCTGGCTGCGGCATCAACTTTGGTAAAACATAGCCAGCAACTAGATGAGTCCAAACAACAGAGGTTTTTGGGAATCATTGAACAGAAAGCTAGGTATATGTCCAAACTCGTGGATAATATGCTTCTGGTTAACCAACTTGAACTGGAAAAACCCAAGTTTCAACCAATCTCAGTTGATTTACTACAATTTTTTTCTGACCTTTTAGAACAAGAGCGAGAAACAGTAGGCGATCGCCACGAATTGATTTTTAAAATTACTGGTAATCATCATGGATTTTGGGGTGATCGCGGACTTTTGCAACAAATTTTTATTAACTTAATGTCCAATGCAATTAAGTACTCTCCAGAAGGAGGTGGTGTAGAATTCCACCTGATCGGCAAAGAATCAGAAGCAATTTTTTACATCAAAGACTATGGAATTGGTATCCCGATGGCAGATCAAGAAAATTTGTTTCAATCCTTCAGTCGTGGAAGTAACGTTGACACAATTCCTGGTACAGGCTTAGGGCTAGCGATCGCTAAAGCTTGTGTCGAGTTACATAGTGGCAATATTACTTTGTCAAGTGAAGTGGGGCAAGGAACTAAAGTTACAGTTAGCTTACCGAAGATATGCCCAACTGGTCAACTATCCCCATCATCTACTTGATTTAGATAATTTTAAAAAGCATATTGTAATTATTGCTTTTGAATTTCTATCTTGCTAATCAACCATTCTTTGATTGTTTTCCCGCAAGGCTCAGAACTTTGGCAATCATTGACGTTCTCTAGAGAATAAGACATTTTTACTTTTTTGTTGACGTATTTCTCTGGTTCGCAAACATCAAAGGTTGCACCGACACTTTCATGTACTTTACCATTTTCATCGACAACAGTAACGTAGCATTTTAAGTCTCCGTTTTGCATATCTTTGATAGTACCAGAACTTGGATTATCGTTTTTAAGTTCCTTAGATTGATTGTTTTTAGGAGATTTTTTTTCAGTTGATGCTGACTTAACAGTTTTTTTGTTATTATCTACTTTTATTTGTTTTACAGAAATAGATTCAGAATTAGCTTGGGTAGCTGTTGCACTATTTACTGGATTAACTTTATTCTGTTGAGCAGCATTATTGCCAGAGTTACTACAACTCAAAATCAACATAGAGCAAAAAAACAATGTAGTAGTGAAGATTGATTTTTTCATTTGATTTATGTTCCTAAAATATATTGATACTTGTTTGGCTAAAAGCGCTAGAGGAAAAATCTTTGATTGACAATAAAAACTTTCATGAAGTTTTCTATAATATTTCTTAATTATTACAGTTTTATGTCTTTGAAGTTATAAATGACATCGTGAGATTTGCGGAAAATACTCGGCGTTATATGCACTTTTTGGATATTTTTCAGTAAGGTGCTTAGAGAATGTCTTGATACTTATAAAATAATGCTTAATTGAAGAAGAATTCATAATTCAGAATCAAGACGCTCTCTACGACTCGCTATCCGCTTTTTCAGTCAGAATTCATTCTGATTCCTGAATTCTGACTCCTGAATTCTGTTTTGATAAACTTTAATTGCTAAATATTAATGCTTTGAGCATTAAATAAGTATTTAATAGAGTTTAGAAGCTGTTAGTATTGATTTTGTGTTATTTCAAGGTTTTCTCAACTTAAACAAACCATTTGACTGGACTTCCCACGACTGCGTAGCGCGGGTGCGAAAATTGTTGCGCCTCAAACGTGTAGGACATGCGGGAACCTTAGATCCAGCAGCAACAGGGGTCTTACCGATCGCACTTGGTAAAGCCACAAGATTATTGCAATATCTGCCAGAAAACAAAGCTTATAAGGCTACCATTCGTCTGGGTGTGCGGACTACAACCGATGATTTACAGGGTGAAATCATTAATTCTCAAGCTTGTCCTGGATTGAATTTAGCAGAGGTAAAAATTGCACTGGCACAATTTGAAGGCAAGATTGAGCAAATCCCACCGAATTATAGTGCAATTCAAGTGGATGGAAAACGTCTCTACGACTTAGCACGCCAAGGGAAAATGGTGGAAGTTCCAGTGCGGACAGTGGAAATTTTTCAGATAGATATTTTGGATTGGAGAGAAGGAGATTTTCCCGAATTGGATGTGGCGATCGCCTGTGGATCTGGTACATATATTAGAGCGATCGCTCGTGACTTAGGTGCAATCTTAGAAACTGGCGGCACACTTGCGGCTTTGCTCCGCACCCAAAGCAGTGGTTTCGATTTAACAGATAGTCTCACTTTCACCGACTTAGAAGCTAAATTGCAAGGCGGGGTATTTCAACCTCTCGCCCCTGATGCCGCCTTACAACATTTGTTATCTGTGACTTTACCAGCAACATCTGCTCAAAAATGGTGTCAAGGTCAGCGAGTTTCTCTGAACTCTGATGTTAATGGGATAGTAAGAGTTTATCAAGAAGAGACTCGCTTTTTAGGTGTTGGACAATTACAAGATGAAGTGTTAATTCCTCAAATGGTTTTTGAACCGATTTCTTGAAGGAGAATTCAGAAGTCAGAATTCAGAAGTCAGTATTTAGGAGTGGAGCCGGAGACGTTTCCGTTGCTCCGGTAAGAATTAAGATGTTCTCTACGAGACGCTGCGTGTAGCTAGCTCGCTTCGTTCGCTGTGAAGGTACGCGGACTCGCCACCGCTGCGCTATCCAACAATCGCACACAATTTAATTCTGAATTCTGGCTCCTGACTCCTGAATTCTTTCTTGTTAAACCAAATAACTCGTATTAGGTACGATCGCAAAGAAGGCATACTCGTACCAAGCAGTCCAGATGAAACTGCGAATCCATCGCTGACGCTTGTCGGGACTCAATTCGTATTCAAACGCCCCACGAGATACATCAATGGAAGATAGATGAGAGTTGCAACCGCAGCCATGCTGATAAGTAAAACCGTATTTAGAAGCAATACTTTGCACCTTCATTTGAATAGCAAATACCTTACCTGCATGGAGTATGGCATCCCAAGCACGTTTATGCTCAATATCGCGTTGATCGAATCGTAAGGCACGTTCTTCAAAAACATGATCGCGGTAAATTGGTGCTAAATGCACGTGATAAAAACTTGCTGGTAGTTCATAACCAAATTCATTGAATAAATCTATGCCAATACGAGCCACTTTTACTTCATCAGCGTAATCGATTCCTTTGGACTCCACATCACGGAGAATTTCTGCAAAGTTCGGATAGCTGTGTTTGAGAAAGTCTTGTCCAAAAAACTCTAAGGTTTCCCATGCCAGTTGTGCAAATAACTGAGAAAATGAGGGTATTAGGTGAGCTAGTTGGGGGCGATCGCTAAATAAATCAACATCACCACGTTCTAATTTATACAAAAATAGCTGTGCCATCTCAACATAGCTTTGGGGTTGGGAAAGTCCGACACTCGTGGTTCCTCTAGCAATGTCTTGCCATATAGAAGGTAGTTGAGAAACATGAACCGCATTTTCTCCAGCAATGACTGCAACAGGAGGACATTCGAGAAGTTGCATCGACAATCTCCTTTAATACTTTAATGTGTAATTTACCTTAAGCGATCGCTAAATCTATCTTTTGAACACAATAAAAAATGTTTGACAGACTGTCTTTTGACAACGAGCGCGATTTTATTCCTAATTTTCGGAGTATTGGCTATTAGTTATTTTCGGATAATTCATAATTCATAATTCAATTATTCATTCAAAGCATTCTTTTCACCCACCTGCTATTTTTCTATATATTTTCTCACCCTTGACTAACTCTTCATAGTAAGGCTCGTAAGAGGTGAATCTGATAGATTCTTGTCTTCCTAAACCCAAGATGCCAAAAGTACAAAGGCTATTATAAAACAGTTCGTGTACCCGTTTTTGAAGTGCCTGATTAAAATATATCAGGACATTACGACAAAGAATCACATTAAACTCATTAAAAGAACTATCGGTGGCTAAATTATGCTGGGCAAAAACAACGTTTTCTCTTAGGGATGAGCGAAAAATAGCATTGTCATAAGCTGCTGTATAGTATTCTGAGAAAGACTTCTTGCCACCTGCTCTTAGATAAAGCTGAGTATATTCCTGCATCATTTTCAGCGAAAAAATCCCACTTTTGGCATTTTGTAATACCTTCTCATTTGTATCAGTGGCATATATGCGGCAACGGTGATAAAGTCCTTCTTCTTGCAGTAAAATTGCCATTGAATAAACCTCTTCACCAGTTGAACATCCAGCGTGCCAGATGCGAATAAACGGATAGGTTTGTAAGAAGGGAATAACCTGATTTCTGAAGGTGTTATAAAAGCTGGGATCGCGAAACATGGATGTGACATTCACCGTCAGAGCCAGCAAAAATCTTTCCAAATAGGGGCGGTTATGGAGTAAGCGCTCTTGCAATGCAGAAACATTTGCTAACCCTTCTAATTGCATGAAGCCCTGAATACGGCGCTTGAGTGAGGAAAGAGCATAATTGCGAAAGTCATAACCGTAGTACCGATACACACCCTCTAATAACAGGTGTATTTCTATATCCTCCAAGATTGGTTTGGGCAGAGGCATAATACTCATAATTCATAATTGCTCATTTATCATTCATAGGTTTCAGTTTAACCAAGTGGCTCTTACTACTAAAACAGCGATCGCAATTATTGAAATTCCAGCTAACCATCTAACCTGATAGCGCAGATTTTTAATCTCTTGGCTCAGACTTTCTCTTTGTGGTATGGAATATGGTTCCAGTTGTACAACTTCAATAGCTACTTGTTCGGGTGTCTTTTGGGGATTTTCAAACGAGACTTGCGTGTGCAGCCAATTAGTAATCAGTTGGGGGCAGTTCTTTTTAAACCAATTAAAAGCTAAGGTTTTAAAAACTGGTTTCGACATTCTGGCAATTAATTTCATCACCCTGTTTAAGGGTTTCAGGCGAAGCTTTTGATTGATCAGATTGACTGAACCTACATCATAAAGACAATCCAGAATTAGTTTTACAGTGGCTTCTTCACTGTTAACCAAGTTTTGCAGTAAAATCAGAACATCATGCATACGTTCTGCTTCCATATACTTTTCTGCCAAGTTTTCTGGAGGACTTACAGAAGGATTTACAGTTGGATTTAGGGTATTTTTTCTTACTATCGTCATATTGGTAACATAGCAGCCATAATAATTTCAGTACACCTATCTACCGAGAGAAAGATTTTTTATCTAGAGAGAGAACCTAAAAGCCAAAATTTATTCGTGAGAAACATGACTAGATCATGTTTGTAAAAAAGCTATTTGTCTAATATTCTTATAAACTTTTTCTCTATTTATAGATAAATAAAATTTTTATTTAGATGCTAACACCTCAATTTGCAAAATTACTCGTTCTAATTCCTCAATGATTACAGTAGTTTCAGTCTTTTTAAAGGCATCTACAAGCGCTCGATAATACCAAAGAGTACCTTCTTTACGTCCATGAAAACGTTCCCAAAGTGATTCGCCCAAAATGCGATAATCTTTGAGAATAGATTGGGCGTTGTAAAGTTTATCCGCTGATGACACAAGCAAAACTGATGGGGAAGCAGTAGGAATATGAGCAATGTATGCCTCCTTTCGCTCTCGCCAAGGGGGTTTTGGAGTTGTATCAGCGTCAGTACAACCATCTACAATTGCCGTTACATTGTCACCAAAGCGACGGCGAATTTCTTCTCGTGTTGCAGCGCCACCTTGATCTTCGATCGCATCGTGTAAGAGGGCTGCGATCGCTTCATCTTCATTTGCCCCGTATTCTAAAGCGATACTGGCGACACCTAATAAATGGGCAACGTAGGGGACACCTGAATTTTTACGAACTTGGTTAGCGTGTAATTGGGTGGCGTAGGTAAGGGCTGCGATAAAACGTTCTGAGAGCATTGTATAAAAAAGTTTCAGCAGTCAGAATAACTCAACTGAAATATTGGGTTTGTGTCAATTTTATAACAAATCGTTCCAAGTGTAGAGGTAATAAAAGATAAAAGGGTACAAAGGGAAATTTGAAATTAGATAGATAACATTTAAATCTATATTCCATCGCCAGATAGATAAAACTCTGCTGTTAGTTTATTAAATTTACTCAAGGATGTGCTTTAAAGTAGGAGTTAATTTACATAATGCCAGACAATCCTGGATTAGGAGAGCAAGCGCTCAATAAAGCGGCAGAAATAGGATTATCTAGTCAATTAGATGAAGTAGAAAATTTAGATATAGACATCAAGACAGACCCACTGAAACTGGTTCAGGGAGAGGTGGATGAAGTCAAAATTGCAGGTGAAGGTTTGGTTATGCAGAAAGACCTCCGCATGGAGGAATTGGAAATGCAAATGAATAGTGTTGCCATTAATCCTCTAAGTGTGGCTTTTGGCAAAATTGAACTAACTAAACCGACTCAAGCTCATGCACAGGTTGTGTTAACCGAAGCTGATATTAATCGTGCCTTCAATTCCGAATATGTGCGTTCACAACTGCAAAGTCAAAAAATACATATTAGTGGACAACTGAGGACTATTGAACCTCAAGATGTAGATTTTCGATTACCAGGTGATGGGAAAGTAGCACTAAATGCCAGCATAAAATTAGTAGAAACTGGTGAAAATCAGCAAGTTGCTTTTTCCGCAGTCCCCAGGGTTAGTAGCAATGGAAAAAGTGTTGCTTTGGAAAATATAGAGTATGGCGAAAGTGAGGAAATATCGCCAGATTTGACAAAATCTTTGGTAGCTCAAACTAGCGAAATTTTGAATCTAAGTAACTTTGATTTAGATGGCATGAGTCTGCAAGTCAACCAACTAAAAGCAGAAGTAGGCAAACTAATCCTACAGGCTGAAGCTTATGTGGAAAAAATTCCTTCAGCTTAAAAATGTAACGTTCATAAATTCAGGATACTAAATAATGGAAACTACAGAAACAACACAAACAGGTTCAACACCTTTTCCAAATATTCCACCAGTTATTGAAAGTAACGACAGTGAGTATCGTGATACTGGTGTACCCAGTACAGTTGCGATCGCCGGACATCCCCTACACCCGTTGAGTGTGATCTTTCCCATAGCATTTTTAGCTGCTGCCTTGGGAAGTGACATTGGTTATTGGTTAACTGGCGACTTCTTTTGGGCTAGGGCTTCGCTATGGTTAATCGGACTTGGATTAGGTGGAGGTATCCTTGCAGCAGCGATCGGTTTGAGCGACTTTTTGAAAATTGAACGAGTTCGCAAGCGCGCCGCTGGTTGGACGCATTTGATACTTAACGTTTCTATACTAGTTTTATCACTCGTCAACTTTCTCCTCCGCTTGGGTGATGCTGAATCCCGAATCGTACCTTGGGGACTGTTAATCTCGCTTGTTGTCGGTACGCTAACCAGTGCTTCTGGTTGGTTCGGCGCTGAACTCTCCTATCGCCACAAAATTGGTGTAGTGGGTGCAGGTAGCAGAAGATATCCTTAAAGGAGGCAGAAGATAGGAAAAACGCAGCAATTAACAAGATAGTTACTTGGAGCTAGAAACCCAGTGACAGATTATTATTTACAGCTTCCGCTCAGAATATTTAGCATTTATTGTTTGTATTTGAGACGGTTTTGATACATCTTGTGGGGTGGAGATAAGTCTGAGCTAAGGTTTTAAAAAATCAAATTTCGGGAAGATATTTCCCTTGACCAGTAAGGCTTTTGAACCCATCTCACAAGAGAAAATATCGCTTATTTAATTAATAACTGTATACTTTATCTATGTGGTAAAAAAAATACATCCTGTTAAATACTAGCTATTTATATACACAAGCTTATAAAAATTGCAATTATACAAAAGGGTGAAATTGCAATCTTGAATTTCATACTAAATTAAGTTTCAAAAAGTGGGCGAGCGGTAATTTTCAGACTTTAAAGTGTTTTAATAAAGTTATTACCGAAAGTTTAGAGAAGCAAAAACATGAAAGGTTTCAGGAAACTATCCTCAATAGCAGTGTTGCTATTTGCCTTTGTGTCTCCGCCCTCATTAGCTGAAGCAGCTGAAGCGAAAAATATTTCTCTAAGTAATACTCTGAATGAACAGAGCGTTACACCAGATACTAACCCGGCTGTAAATAAAACCGGAGAGCTTTTGATTGCTCAACGGCGGTCAAGACGAGACTATAGACGACGGCAGATAATCCGACGACGGCAGGGCTTCGGGCAATACCAGAGAATCCGACGAGGGCAGCCCTTCGGACGATACCAGAGAATCCGACGAGGGCAGGGCTTTGGACGATACCAGAGAATCCGACGAGGACAGGGCTTTGGACAACGCCAGATTATCCTACGACGGGAGGGCTTTGGACGACGCCAGATTATCGAACAACGGCAGCCCTTCGAACGATACCAGATTATCCGACGACGCTATTACAGATATGAGTGAAAATGACGTAGGCATAATACCCTTCTCCTAACAGAGATGCTAAGTGTAGCTTGCAGCACTGCACAAGGGTTTTAGATAACACATATTTAATTTCACCAGATGTCTAATGGTTAGTAACTACTAACCATTAACTTATAGTGGCTCACTCCAGTCTGAGATTAATGGCTGGTAAGCTGTTACGCAAATAAGATTGCACATCAACTGCTGGGGTTGTCTTTTGTCCTTGGTAAACACTAATGACTAATGACGGTCTACACGGAAAATAGTGCAATATGTAGGCGCGTTAGCTTATCACTTTGAAATTGGCGATTTTCCAAGGTTGTATCATCAAGATTTGTTGCTGAGATGAAAATTCGGTAATGGTGGAACGCTCTAATAAATCTACTGTATTTCCAAGATTCAACCCTAAATCACTTTGCAAAGATAACTCGGCTGTTTCTCCGTGAGATTCATAACATCGCAGAATCAACTGCTGTGGATCATCTTCAGATGGCTTCAAGGCCATCAAGATTAAATTTTCAGCTGATAAATCTAGGAAACTTACTCCTTCAATAGTGCTGTTAGCGGTAGCGGAGGGTTGAGCCAGTGGCCAATTCAATATCACTTGCAACGGTATATTCAATTCATAGCCACGCCGTACTGTATGGGCTGATTCCCAGCTATCAGCATGAGGATACAAGGTATATTTGAACTCGTGAAAACCTCGGTCAGCCTCTGAGTCTGGCCAATTAGAACTGCGTAGCAATGTTAGGCGGAGTTGATTTGGTTTGCTGTCATAACCGTATTTACAATCATTGAGCAAACTGACACCATAACGATTTGGGATTGCAGTATTTGTCTGTGTTTCTTCTGCTGTTAAATCAGCCCAACGCAAAGCAGGAACTTCCCATTTTGCTTGTTCTGCGGGAGTTTGCGGTTTAGTTGGGCGGCGAATCGCGCCACAGGGAATTTCATAAGTAGCAAAGTCGGCTTCAATATTTAGAGGAAAGGCAGCTTTCACTAATACATGATTTTCTTGCCAATTGACAGTTGTAGCAATGTTCAGCAGAGGTGAACCAGCTTGCAGAATATAGTCTTGGCAAAATTCCGATTCACCCAACTGACGCACCACGCGTATACGACTTTGCACTGGGCCTTGTTCTAACCACTGAATGGATTGAAGATTTGTTGAGGGTAAAGGATGTTGAGCATAATTGGGGTCTATATTCCAAGCATCCCAATATTGCCCACTGTCTTTAAAAGCTTGCAGTTGATTCCCCGCCCCACTCAAAACTTCTCGCTGATAAGTTTTGTCAAAAACACTTGATAAATCTCCAGTGTCAGGATCTATAACAACTCGCAAGAATTCATTTTCTAAAATCCAGTCTGGGAAGAGTGGGGGAGATGAGGGAGAGACGCGATTAATCTCGTCTTTACTAGAGAGTGAAGGGGAAAGCCAAAATATGCGGTAGCCTACGGGTGGAATTTCGGTGGCGAGAAATAGTAGGGTTGATGGTTCAGATAATTGGGAGACAAGCTGGTTTCCAGAAGCATCGTAAATCTGCCATTCCTGGGTAGTTGTTGGTGGCGTGGGTAAGGCTACAGAGATTACCTCAGAACGTTGCCAATTGAGAGAATTAAAAACAAAAATAGGCAGACTATCGGGTTTTGGTGGTTCTGATAGGGTAATGTGAGATGCGATCGCTAAAAGTGATTCCTGTAATATTTTCGTTCCCACTTGTTCCACTTGCTGCCATTGAGGCAACGCATCTGTGTAAACTTGGGTAATTGAAGAACCAGGTAAAATATCGTGAAACTGTTGAAATAAAACTAATTTCCAAGCTGCTTCAATCTCTGCTTTCGGATATGTCACACCACAGCTTACGGTTGCCAAGGTAGCAAATAGTTCAGCTTGATATAATAAATTTTCACAACGACGATTCCAGCGTTTTTGATCTGCGTGGGTAGTGTAGCAACCGCGATGGAATTCTAAGTATAGTTCGTCATTCCAGATGGGGAAAGCAGGGGAAGCAGAGGAAGCAGGGGGAGAATCATAACTCCTGAATTCTGACTCCTGAATTCTGACTCCTGATTTGATTTGCTGTAAATACTTTTCAGCCGTCGTAAATTCTAAGTCTGGGAAGAAAGGTGACTTTTGCCAGCGTTGGGCGGTTTCTAACATATCACGGGTGGGGCCGCCGCCGTGGTCGCCGACACCGGGAAGCCAGAGGGAGTCTGGTAAACTAGTTTGGGTTTGCCACTCAAGAGCATAAGTTGCCATTTTAACTGGGTCTATAGCTTCACCGATGGGTGCAGACATCAAACTAAAGACTTCGCTACCATCAGGCGATCGCCACCAAAAAGCCCCATAATCAAATTTATTAGTATCATTCCATCGCAACTTCTGCGTCACAAAATACTCAATTCCGGCATTAGCGAAAAACTGCGGTAAAGTTGCACAGAAACCAAAAGAATCTGGAACCCATTCCACAGTTGAAAGCTTGCCAAATTTCTCCTGGATGTAGCGCTGACCATACAATAGCTGACGGACTATTGATTCGCCAGCAATTAGGTTGAGTTCTGGTTCCACCCACATTCCGCCGACAACTTCCCAACGTCCGGCGGCTACCTGTGCTTGAATTGCCCTAAACAAATCTGGGCGATGTTCTTCAATCCAAGCATAAAGTGCGGGAGTCGAATGACAGAAAATTAACTCAGGAAAATCTGCTTGCAACTTCAGAACCGACTCAAAAGTATTTTGCGCCGCATTCCAAGTTTCACTTACAGGCCATAACCATGCTAAATCTAAGTGAGCATGACCCAACAGGAAAATTTTAGATTTTTGATCCCCCCAACCCCCCTTCAAAAGGGGGGCTAAGATGTCGGATTGAATTAAGTTTTGACGTAGAGATAAAAACGACTTTACGAACTCTCCTTTTTCTTCCTTGGCATCCTTGGGGTCTTGGCGGTTCGTAATCTCCCCCACCATCGCCGCCAAAACATCCAACTTCTCCGGCGCAAATTTTTCTAAATAAAGTTGCACTACAGCTAATTCATCAGCCACAAAACCCGGATCGGGATTATTATCAACAGTAGACTCATAAACTAGGAGCGATCGCACTAAAGCACCATCACAATGTCCCGGACTCACTAACCGCAAAGCCACAGTGAATTCTTGCCCTGGCGTCACCCCCTGACTGAGAAGCACTCTCGGCGAACAATCAAATAAATCACCCTCCAGCACTAACTCGCCATTTACATAAATCTCAGCAGAATCCGCCCACCAAACCAACGCCAGCCGCAAAGACAACCCCGCCAAGGGATAACCGTGTAAATCTTGGGGAACCACCAATCTTTGCACTAGCCATAGCACTTTTTTCCCGCCCGTC
>JADEXV010000238.1 GCA_015206945.1 Nostocales cyanobacterium LEGE 12452
TCACCATACTGAAGTAGCTAGGTTTTCAGCTTTTTTCTTATAAAATCTTCTAGGACACCTTAATTTACATAATCTAACTTTTGTGCATAGATTTCAGAATTTACCAAGTGTTTTAGGATTAGCGATTGTAGGGTTGATTGGTGGCATGAGTTCTGTACTTGCTCAAAAAACCATTCCCTCTTGTCAACCACCAAATGCGGGTGAGTATCTTTTATTAGTAGTCAGTCCCACAGCAAATAATCAAAAGCAGTTACGTAGCGCCTTACCACCTGAACTAAAAACTATCACCTGCAAATATCTCAACGAAACCGTGACGCGAGTCGGAGGTTTTAACAAAATTGACGATGCTAATCGTTGGGCAAGATATGTCAGCAATATTGTTGGCTTGTCTGCCATAATTACCACTCGACCAACAACAACGGCAGATGTGCAGCCGCCGCAGCCACAGTCACAGCCAAAACCACCTCAGCAGACAGTCAGCTATAATCCTCAAGCATTAGGAGAAGGTTATGCAGTGCTGGTAGATTATTACAACCGTCCAGAACTAGTAAATAATGTGCAGCAAGTGGTCGGAGGTAACGTCGGTTTTGTTTCTTATGGACAACGCCCTTACTTGCTAGCAGTTTACACCACTAACCAAACTGAAGCGTATAATACATTGCAAAAGCTAAACAATGGCGGTTTCGTTGCCAGCCTAGTAGATAGTCGTAAGGTGATTCTGCTGCGCTCGACTGTGCGGTTTTAGTGATATTAAGTTTACTGGCATACTGATGCGAGCTACCAGATTGGTAATTTGTCAATTGACCGTATTTTAGATTTTAAATTTTGGATTTTAAATTCAAAATTTAAAAAGGTTTTAAGCGAATATAAATATATATTCGCTCTGTGAAAAACAAATTATTTGGAACAAATCCTTTTATCCTTAATCCCCTGAATTTATTCATGGGGTAAATCTAAAATCCAAAATCCAAATTTGATTGACAAATTACCAGTTACTAATTATGAATAGCCGCTCAAACAAAGATTTATTGCCCTAGTTTAATAAGCAGACCTAGCTAACCAATAGATGGTTATACCCAAAGCCGATCCAGCGATTACCTGAACTGGTGTATGTCCGAGTAATTCTTTCAGACGGTCTTGGCTAAAATCTGGTTTTTCATGAAATAATTCATCAATCATTTGATTGAGAATACGAGCTTGCTTACCAGCTGCTTGACGAACTCCGGCTGCATCATACATGACAATGATGGCAAAAACGATCGCAACGGCAAAATCAGGAGATGCCCAACCCAGTGTTTGCCCTACACCAGCGGCTAGAGCCGTAACCAGAGCCGAATGGGCACTGGGCATACCTCCGGTTGTCACCAAAACACGCACATTCAGTTTGCGATGTTTGATGATCTCAACTACGAGCTTTAATGCTTGAGCAATTAAACAAGCTACCAGAGCAACCAGCAGCACCCGGTTGTCTAAAATGTTGCCTATGTCCTGCATGTTATTTTGGTTAGGTTAGTAAATATTAGCAGCAGTTGTTGGTTGAGGAAACATTTAGATTCAACCCAAAATTCCTAAATTAATCTATCACGTTAGAAAAAGACCAGCGATTCAAAATAACCTCAAAGCTTACTTGATAAGCTTTTGTAATTTTGAATCAGTGAATTTTTAATTTCGCTGGGCAGTAGTAGTACAGTATGGTGTAAATAAACTACCCATTCCCAATCAATGAAACGCTTGCGGTATAAGAATTACGAATTACCCAAAGCGTTACTAATTATTACGGCTGGTAATAAAATGAGCGATCGCTTGGAGTGGTTTGGCTCTGTCTCCAAATGGTTCTAATTCCACACAAGCTGCTTTAACTAGCTCTTGGGCTTTTGAGCGCGATTCCTCTAGTCCCCAAAGGCTGGGATAGGTAACTTTCTGCGCTTTTTGGTCTTTGCCAGCTGTTTTACCTAATTGCTCTTGGGTAGAAGTGATATCCAAAATATCATCGATGATTTGAAATGCTAGCCCAATATTTTGAGCATAACGGGTTAGCCGTTGCACATCTTCAGGTGATGCATTCGCAATCAGCCCGCCACAAACTACGCAAGCTTCCAAAAGAGCGGCAGTTTTGTGTTTATGAATGAAATTCAGCGTTTCTAGGGAAATATCAGATTTACCTTCCGACTCTAAATCGACAACTTGACCGCCGACCAAACCAGCTGCCCCCAACGCCCGACCAAGACGGGCAATAACCTGCAAGACTACCTCTCTTTTAACGCTTTGGGGGGTTTGAATGGCAACAGACTCAAAAGCAAGAGCCAATAAGCCATCCCCAGCCAAAATCGCTACATCTTCACCATAGACTTTATGATTTGTCAGCTTGCCACGACGGTAATCGTCATTATCCATCGCTGGCAAGTCGTCATGAATCAACGACATTGTATGGATCATCTCCACAGCACAAGCCGTTGGCATGGCCATCTCAATGGTTCCACCCATCATTTCACAGGTGGCAAGGCAAAGAATGGGACGTACACGCTTACCTCCAGCTAATAACGAGTAGCGCATCGCCTCATAAATCTTTTCTGGATAAATGACTGGGATAGACCGATCCAAAGCATTATCACAAAGCTTTTGTCGCTCTTTTAGATAGCCTGCTAAGTTAAATGTGGCTTCCTCTGGTGGTGTCTTTTGCACGTTATCAGTTGCTACCATTCTTTAATTCCTGACATTTTGCGATTTTTGCCTTATACGTCACAATTTTAAGGTGCTGTGGGGCTGAAAAAAATGAAAAGTTAGGAGCAGAGACGCGATTAATCGCGTCTGTACAGGATTTAGGAGTTAAGAGTTATTAAGAATAACTTTTAACTTTCACTCTCTTTCTTGTTTTGCCGCTCTGGAATAGCTAGCAAATGTATTTTCCAACAATATGGCAACAGTCATCGGGCCAACACCACCAGGAACCGGGGTGATAAATCCTGCTACATCAGCGGTTGATTCAAAATCGACATCGCCAATGAGGCGACTTTTGCCATTAGCATCAGTGACGCGATTCATCCCCACATCTACCACAACAGCGCCCGGTTTCACCATATCAGCAGAGATCAATCCGGGACGACCTACTGCTGCAATTAGAATATCAGCATTTTGGGTGATGGTTTTTAGGTCATGCGATCGCGAGTGAGCGATCGTGACTGTGGCATCAGCTTCTAATAGCATCAGCGCCATCGGTTTACCCACTAAAATACTGCGCCCCACAACTACTGCCTGTTTTCCCTGCAAAGAAATCTCATATTCTTGTAAAAGGCGCATCACACCAGCCGGGGTGCAGCTACGTAAACCGTTTTCTCCCCGCACTAATCGCCCCAAGTTAACTGGGTGCAGTCCATCAGCATCTTTATCGGGATCGATTTGATGTAGCAGAGTTACAGCATCCAGGTGGTTAGGTAAGGGCAACTGCACAAGAATGCCATCCACTCTTTCATCGTGGTTGAGTGCAGCAATTACCTCTTCTAACTCCTCAAGGGTAGTTTGGGCAGGAAAATGCTTACCAAAAGAAGCGATCCCAACTTTAGCGCAGGCTTTTTCTTTATTGCGTACATAAGCCGCTGATGCTGGGTTATCACCAACCATCAACACTGCTAAACCAGGTGGTCGTCCAATTTTTGGTTGTAATTGTGTAATCGCAACAGAAAGTTCTTGCTGAATTTTTGCAGCTAATGCTTTCCCATCAAGGAGTTTGGCAGTTTTTGTTTCCATGAAAATTCCCAGCTATGTTCGCTTTTTGTCCAAAGTCCAAAATGAAAATATTGATTCTTAACTCTTGACTTTCGACTATTATTGTGTTGCTGTTTGATGTCGTAGCGTTTCTCTCACAGTAAATTCATAATGTTTATTTTCTCAGATCAACGGCATCATCTGAAGAATAAAGAATTAGGAAGTGGGGAATGGGAAATGGTAAATGGGGAAGAGCAGGAGAAGAATAATGCCCAATGCCCAAAATAAATCGGTGGCTTTTATGCGACAAATAAGAAATTTATCTCTTTCGTTCTTGTACGGGCACAGTATTGTTCCTTACCGCTTGGGGTTGAGTTTTGTCCTGATAGCAGGACTTTGTAGTTGTGGTAATTTGACATCGACTGGTTTGCGTGGTGCTGGCTTAAAATTTGGTACAAATGTCACTCCAATTGGAGAAATTAAAGCAAAACAAGACAATCAGGCTATAGTTTACATCCAAGGTCAGGTAGAAAAACAAGCTCCCCTGATCAAACAGTGGGCTTATAAAATTAAGGACTCAACAGGCAAAATTTGGGTAGTCACCAATCAAAAAAATCTGGGTGAAGGTTCAGAAGTTGTAATTAAGGGTAAAGTTCGCTACCGAAGTATTCCCTTAGCTGGCAAAGAATTGGGGGAAGTTTATTTAGAAGAAGAATAATCCGCAATTAAAAATAAAGACATGAATAATCAACAGGTGCACGTAGCGATCGCAATTCTCTACCAGAAAAACAAGTTTCTCATGCAACTGCGTGACAACATCCCCGGTATTCTCTACCCTGGTTACTGGGCGCTGTTTGGCGGTCACATCGAACCTGGTGAAACGCCGGATGTAGCAGTAAAACGAGAAATTTTCGAAGAAATCGGCTATAGTCTACCACCCTTTCTTGAATTTTGTTGTTATCCCAACGAAAGAGTTGTCCGTCATGTCTTTCATGCACCACTCTTGGTGGAATTAAATCAACTGGTTCTGAATGAGGGCTGGGATATGGCGTTATTTACGCCAGAAGATATTCGCCAAGGTAACTGTTATTCACAAAATGCTGGCGAAGTGCGACCTTTAGGGGCAATGCATCAAAAAATTATGTTGGATTTTATTGAGAAAAATCCAACATAATTTGGGCATTGGGCACTTGTACTGAGCGTAGTCGAAGTATTGATTATTAATTCTTCTTCCCTTACTCCCTACATCCTAAGAAGCCAAAATAAAGTTAGAACGAACTCTTATGAGGTCATCACTAATGCAATCAGCAAATAAACTGCCGCGATGGTTAACTATAGGATTGGCATTTCCCATTGCCATTCTCAACGGCTGGCTATTGCTCCAGGTTATACAGTATTTTCAACCCTTAGTTAGCATTATTGCCGCCGCCATCCTGCTAGCTTTTGTCTTAAACTATCCAATCCAGTTTCTCCAGGAACAAGGGGTAAAACCCAACTTAGCGATCGGGGGAGTGTTGCTTTTGACTCTGGTGGTTTTAGTAGCTTTAGGCATCACCTTAGTTCCCTTGATTATTCAACAGCTCGTTGAACTAGCTAATATTTTGCCCAGTTGGATTGATTCTGGTACTGTGCAGCTGCAAGCTTTTCAAGATTGGGCGTTAAGTCAACAGCAACTTCCGATTAATTTAAGCGGTTTATTTACTCAAGTTCTGGAACGATTATCTAACCAACTTCAGTCCTTCACTGGTAGAATTCTTGGTTTTGCTGTCGATACCATTGGTATTGTCCTCAATGTATTGCTGGCAGTAGTATTGACTATCTACTTAATATTAAATGGTGAACGTCTTTGGGACGGAGTTTTTCAGTGGTTTCCCCCTAATATTGGGTCAAGATTACGGGAATTACTGCGAGAGGATTTCCACAATTACTTCATCGGTCAAGCAACATTGGGAGCTGTGTTAGGGGTGACAATTACCCTGGTATTTTTAGCACTGCAAGTTCCCTTAGCTTTACTTTTTGGCATTGGTATTGGCTTATTTTCACTCTTCCCCTTTGGTACGGGGGTAGGTATCGCCATAGTAAGTTTGTTGGTAGCGCTGCAAAATTTTTGGTTAGGGGTGGAAGTCTTAGGTGTAGCTGTTGCGATCGATCAAATTAATTCTAATATTATTGCACCTCGAATTCTCAGCAATTTGACTGGCTTAAATCCTGTGTGGGTGGTGATTTCTTTATTGTTGGGCGCAAAGTTGGGAGGAGTACTGGGTTTATTAATTGCGATCCCGATTGCCAGTTTTATCAAGGATATAACAGATAGCTGGCGGGCTGGAGAGTTTAATAAGATAGAGGATATAGAGTCAGAACCTGTTACGGTAACAAGTGATAGAGCAGGGACTTATAGTTAAAATCCAATCATTCAGATTAACTTAAAAACTGGCGAGCTTGTCCATAAATAAAGTACAAAATTCTAATTTATGATGCTAACAAACAAGAAGCTATTAATTTGTGCATCAAAAATTTTCCAGCAAGCCAAATAATCGTAAAAAATTTGAGTGTAAGTGTAGTTTGCACTTCTCTACGAGACACTACGCATAGCTTGCTTCCCCGGAGGGGTACGACAAAGCTCTGTTACCACAGCAAGCATCGCTATTTACATATAAGAGGAAATTTGTTAACACATCAATCAACGATCAACCCCTACAAAAGTATCATAAAATTCCTTAGTTTTCAGGTGAGAACGGAATACAACACTTGCCGAAAATGACTGCGAAGCACTACGCTGGGAAACCTAAGCAGTCAGTATTTTTAAAAAATGAAAAGTTCTTTAAAACTTACCTTTGACAATGGGCAAACAGCATTAGCTACTCAAGTTGATCAGCAAGCAGAATTGCCAAATGCTCTTGAGGAAATAGGGCTTGGCGGTTCGCGTCCTGTTTTAGTAATAGTGGGGGGTGCAAGTAACATCAGTGAAGCTGACTTTCTCCGAATTCAAAGGTTGTTTGTGGAAGTTTTAGCCCCCATTGCCGAAACTTTAGGGGCTTATGTTGTGGATGGAGGTACGGATGTAGGAATTATGCGAATGATGGGTGCGGCTCGTACCCAGATAGGTGCTAAGTTTGCTTTGGTGTAAGGTTGCCCAATATGTTCCAATTGCACCGATGGGGTTACACGCTCGGATCGGCACCATTGCCAAGCTTTTTACAAAAGTTGGTTGATAAGCTGCAAATGGAATCCTTTCATCTCCATAAATATCGCTAATCACAACGGGCTGACGGTTTCGCATTGTATGCCCACCAATGCAAATACTCATCGGGAAGCGTTGCCCTTTCCATAAGGGAGCGATCGCATCTTCATCTGCGTAATAACATTGATCTCCATCTCGTAGTACAAAAGTAGCCCCATCTGCCCCAGTTAACTCACGCGCAGACTTTCGTACAATCTCCATAATTTGCTCTAGTGTCCGTGCTAGAGACAATGCTTGAACAACCTCAATTAAATACTCTATCCCATGAACATAAGACATTTCAGCTTTGACATCATTAGAATCAGAAATGATGACAGGTGAAGCAGAGCTTTGAAAATTCATGCGCTTCTACCAATAAAAAAGGATCAAAAATTAGTTGAGACTGCCATCGGATCGCAATGTCTTGATTCTCAAAAACAAGGCAAACGCATCTTATTTTTATAATGCTTACTGGGCAAAAGTTTCAAGCATTATTTCTTTTTGGGACTAAATTTTTAACCCTTGCTGGGCATGGATTATAGAATTTAAATGTCTTTACCCTGATTCTAAAAAATTTCCCATTTTATTCTATGAGAGATATTACGGATTTCTTTAACTATCTATCTAAAGAAAGATGCAAAAATATCTTGATATGTTAGATTAACATGACTTTTGCGAATAAAATGAAAGGGTCTTTTCCAGTATAGATAGACACTAAGTATCTTTATTGATTTGACACAGAAATTCTGTGACGTAGATGATTTCTATGCCATCTGAAAACTCATGTGGCGGAAAACGTCCCAACTGCGTTTTTTTTGAGTTCATCGAACTCAGGTTAAATTAATCTTCTAAAATTTGGATTTCATCAAGTTGATTAATCACCACATCTGCACCTCGGACATTATCTGGCTTACCTACCCAAGTGATACCAATACAACCTCCGGCTTTAGCATTACGTGCCATTTGCATATCACCAACTGCATCACCCACCATCAAGGTAGCGTTTGGTTCAACTCCCAAAGCTTGGCAAGCTTGCAAGAATAGCACTGGATCTGGTTTGCTCGGCCCTTCATCTACGCCCATTTCCAACTGGATATAATCACTTAACTGGTGATTGGCTACAAAATTACGTACTTCTTGAGTTGTCGCAGCCGAGAGGATACCAAGCTTTAGACCACCCTCCCGCAGGTATTTCAAAATTTCTAGGCTACCTACAAACAGTGGTGAAGGAGTTTGTCCAATGTATTTTTCCGCTTCATCCAAAGCTTGACGGGCTATTTTTAAACACTCAAACCATCCTCTTCCAGTTTCAGCAATATATGCCGCAGCCGCAACTTCAGTTTCACGGCGGCTTGCTACTGATATTAAACCTGCGGGATCTAGAAAATTGCCATTGATGCCAAATGCCATTAATAGGGGTTCCCCAGTTCCAGGGATTTGAGCATCTATTAACCTCGTTGCCTTTTGTGCTAGCGATCGCAAATACGTTTCTGAATCTTCTAGAGTACCGTTTTTGTCAAACAAAATTGCCTGGATATTGTCAAAAGTGATATTTCTACATTTAATGGTTGCCATAATATTTAACTTCTAACTACTCCCAAATCTTCACTTTCAGCGATTCTCCACATAAAAAAAGAGGGAAAAACCCTCTTTATAAAATGATTTAATACTCTTACTTAAAAACAAGTAAAACTATAAAAAATCTTTTACTCTTCAATAGCTGCTGGAATTTCCTCTTCAGTTTCCGTCGCTGCTGGAATCTCTGTTTCAATTGCCGCAACTACTGGAATCTCTTCGTCAAGTTCTGTTGCTGGTGGAATATCTTCTTCAAGTTCCGCTGCTGGTGGAATATCTTCGTCAAGTTCCGTTGCTGGTGGAATATCTTCGTCTGCTAAAGTTTCTGCAGGTGCAGCCGCAGCAGTAGCACCTTGCTGCTTGGCTAATAGCTGTTCGCGATACTTAGCAGCCATTTCTTCTGCTTTATCGTAGACCAAATCCCGGTTCTTAATCATGTCGCCGGGTTCGGGTTCTAGCTGCTTGGTAGATAGGGAAATCCGACCCCTTTCTGCATCCAAGTCAATGATCATAACTTTCACTTCATCATTGACATTGAACACGCTATGAGGTGTATCAATATGTTCGTGAGAAATCTCAGAAATGTGCAGTAGACCACTGACGCCGCCAATATCGATGAAAGCACCGTAGGGTTTGATACCACGAACAGTACCAATTACTACTTCGCCGACTTCTAGACGGTTCATCTTGCGCTCAACCAGCGCCCGACGATGAGATAGAACGAGGCGATTACGTTCTTCGTCTACCTCTAGGAATTTCAACGGTAGATCCTCGCCTACCAATTCTTCTTTAGGTTTGCGGGTACTGATATGGGAACCTGGAATAAAGCCACGTAATCCCTCAATTCGTACCAATGCTCCACCGCGATTGGTTGCAAATACGCCAGAACGAACAGTAGCATCTTCTGCTTGCAGCTGTCGCACGCGTTCCCAAGCCCGCATATATTCAATACGGCGAATGGAAAGGGTTAATTGACCATCTTCATTTTCATCGGTAAGGATAAAAAATTCGCGCGTTTCGTTTGACTGTAATACTTCTTCCGGGCTATCGACCCGGTTAATAGACATTTCTTGTATAGGAATATATGCTGCGGTTTTAGCACCAATGTCAATCAGAGCGCCGCGCGGCTCTATACTGAAAACTGTTCCTGGGACAACATCACCAGGGCTAAAATGATAATCGTATTTGTCAAGTAGAGCAGCGAAATCTTCGTGAGTGAATCCAATTTCTGTAGCGGTTAAATTCTGATTGACCATGCTGATTTGTTCCTGGTTCTAGTCTCCGTAAAGGTGGTGCGACAAGCGCGATGCGTTATGTAAGCAGTACTATGGCAGCTTACACAAAACATCCTTTTTCATCCTAGCGCAGAAAAGCTAGCATTAACACATATCTACTCCCAAGATTGGAAATTATATCACAATATAAAAATGATTTGTCATTTACTTAGTAGTGAAAACCAATAAAGGACGAACACAATAATATCCGTTGCCACCATACTTAGTAGCAACGGATATTAAGATTAAATCCGCTTAAAAGTCTGTGGATAGGATCTACTTATCTTTTGGTTTCTCAAAGCGAGGGGGTTCGCGAAATGCGATCGCAAAGAAGAGAGTACCTATACACAGAGTAAAAATCAAGATGTACGCAACGCTTTCCATATTACGATTTCCTCTTTATCCAGCCAGTAGTTAAAGTTTTTAATGCTGAGTCACCTGAGTGCTGAGTCAGAGGCTTAACTCAGAACTCAGCACTCAAAACTCAGCACTGAAATTAAAGGGCTTCTTTCCGGCGGGTTGACTTGTCACCCACTTTCTGGAACAGACCCCACTCAACTTGCTCTTCAAGATCGGCGTCAACACCAGCAAATACGTCTCGGTAGATTGTCCGAGCGCCATGCCAGAGATGACCAAAGAAGAACAGCAGAGCAAATACGGCGTGTCCAAAGGTAAACCAACCTCTAGGACTGGTGCGGAATACACCATCAGAGTTCAAGGTTTCCCGGTCAAATTCAAAGATTTCACCGCCTTGAGCCTTACGGGCGTACTTCTTCACATCAGCTGGCTCTGTAAAGGTCTTACCATTCAGATCGCCACCGTAGAAACTAACGGTGACACCAGACTGCTCGAAGCTATACTTAGATTCTGCACGACGGAAGGGAATGTCGGCGCGGACAATTCCATCTGCATCAGTCAAAATCACTGGGAAGGTTTCAAAGAAGTTGGGGAGACGACGTACCGTCAATTCTCTTCCTTCAGAATCTTTGAATACGGCGTGACCTTGCCAAGATTGAGCAATGCCATCACCCTTCACCATTGGCCCTGTACGGAATAGACCGCCTTTAGCGGGGCTATTACCGACGTAATCATAGAAAGCCAATTTTTCAGGAATCTGCGACCAAGCTTGATCGAGGGTTTCACCTTGAGCAACGCCTGTTTGGACGCGGCGCTGAATTTCTTGACGGAAGTAGCCTTGATCCCATTGATAGCGGGTAGGACCAAACAATTCGATGGGTGTGGCAGCGTTACCGTACCACATAGTACCAGCAACAACGAAAGCAGCGAAGAAGACTGCTGCAATACTGCTAGAAAGTACTGTTTCAATGTTCCCCATCCGCAAGGCTTTGTAGAGCCGTTCGGGGGGTCTAACTGTGAGGTGGAATAAGCCTGCAATAATACCAACAACACCAGCGGCAATGTGGTGAGCCGCAATGCCACCAGGGTTATAGGGGTTAAAACCATCTGGACCCCACTCTGGTGCTACTGCCTGGGCAGCGCCAGTTACACCATAAGCGTCAGAAACCCATATCCCCGGCCCAAATAGTCCAGTGACGTGAAAAGCACCAAATCCAAAACAAAGTAGACCAGATAAGAACAGGTGAATGCCAAACATTTTTGGCAAGTCTAGGGCGGGTTCACCAGTGCGGGGATCTCTGAAGAGTTCCAAATCCCAGTAAACCCAGTGCCATACGGCGGCTAAAAATAGCAGACCGGAAAGAACAATATGAGCTGCTGCAACGCCTTCAAATGACCAAAAGCCAGGATCGGTTGATGGTCCACCAGTAACGTTCCAACCGCCCCAAGATTGAGTAACGCCCAAACGTGACATAAAGGGTAAGACGAACATCCCTTGACGCCACATTGGGTTGAGAACTGGATCGCTAGGGTCAAAAACAGCTAGTTCGTAGAGTGCCATCGAACCAGCCCAGCCTGCTACTAAGGCTGTGTGCATTAGGTGTACAGAAATCAGTCGCCCTGGATCATTCAGAACGACTGTATGTACTCGGTACCAGGGTAGTCCCATCGACTACGCTCCTCCTCGATGAGTTAGTTTACAAAGCAATTTTCTTACTGAGGTTATGAGAGACGAAAATCGCCACTCATAAAACTCTCTCTTGTTTTTTGTTATTGCCAGAGCCAGAGTATCACCACAGCTAGTCTTAATAAGTCAGACAGCGTGGGTGCTTTGGCAATGCTTACTCGCTTCGGGAGGTTTACCTATGTTAGGGTAGCCATCGCCAAGCAAAAATGAGAATGTTTTAAAAAGTGTAACTATTGATGGAATTGTTTGCAAGCGTGTAAATTGATGCGATCGCGTAGCATCTCCAAGTTTTTTCGCTACCAATACCCGTCGGGGATGAAATTTGCTTATCTTTTCTTTACGTGGAGAGTGGGGAGAAGGGGAAAAG
>JADEXV010000239.1 GCA_015206945.1 Nostocales cyanobacterium LEGE 12452
CATTTTTTCCTGGTGTCTATTGCGCGGTGGAACCACACTGAACCCTTCCCGAACTCAGAGGTGAAACGCTGCTGCGGCAACGATAGTTTAGGGGTAGCCCTACGCAAAAATAGCTCGATGCCAGGTTTATTTATACAAAAACCTCCAAGCTGTAATTACAGTTTGGAGGTTTTTGTTTATCTTGAAAATTGTCAAGTTTTAACTGTGCCAGTCACGCGCAGGTTGATTCCAAAATTGAGGTATTTTCATAAAAACTAGACTAGATAAGGCTTTTAACTTCTAAGAATAAATTTAGATATAACAATTGCATGGACAGAGAGTGCCGAGATAGCCTAGTTGACAGCCAAACTTAATTATTTTTAAGAGAATTAGGCTTTTAAGTTTGTTGTTTCAGTACAGCATTAAGGAAAAATTAACTATCGCTGAAAACTGCTACACTTCACGATTCTTAACCATGCCAGCTTGATTGTGTAGCTGACAGAAGTCTCATAATCCAATAGGCTGATCTTAAAGTGGTTGATTTTGAACCAAGCTCATCTGCATAAAAAGCTAGGCTTCGTTGCCCAGCATACTTCGACGATGTAAATATATTGTCTAACAACTAGCTATTAATACGAAAAATGCCCCTTAAAATCGTTCATAACTTTGATGCCAGCTTTACTCTAGAAGCACAAGCTCAAGAAACTCTATTCAATTTATTGACAAGCGTTGCTTTTTTAAACCAAATTTGTCAACAGTTAGAGTGTAAGCAACTTAAATTTACAGAATTACTTTTCCAGCCAGTTCCTTACAGCTTAACTACCACTAAAGGAATGCCAGCAGAATTTGAAAAGTATTATGAATCTGATGAATATGCCATCATTAACGTTCCACCTAACTTCATGTTTAGTGCTAAGATTTTTAAACCTAGTCGGCTTTGTGCAATTTATCAAAAAGTAGATAACGAGTAATTTTAAAGATTGTTTTTTCCTAATTATTAGCAATTCTCAATTTTGAAGGTAAATAGTAAGTTGAATATTTGATATATGGCTCTTGAAACTAATCTTTCTTCTTTGGCAGCCCTGGAATACATTACTTACATTGACGATCGCGGCCAATTACCCGAACAATTTCAAGGTAAAATCGGGGTATATGCTATCTTTGACCAAGAAAAAGTGCTGCAATTTGTAGGATACTCCCGTGATGTTTATCTCAGCCTCAAACAGCATTTAGTCCGTCAGCCACAGCAATGCTATTGGGTGAAAGTTCAAACTATTGAACGCCCTAGTCGCACAATTTTGGAAAATACTGAAAATGCTTGGATTCTTGAAAATGGCAGTGTGCCTTGGGGAAATGGGGATCAAAAGGAAAAATGGACTCATCCCATTGATGTCAAAGTTGCAATGACACCTGAAGAACAGGCAAAATATGACAATCCAGCTAATGATGAATTAGCACAAATAAAAGTTCTTAAAAATGTGGCACGCAGAGTAGAAGCAGAAATTTCAACGCAATTGTTAGAAGTGCGCGGTTTGCAAATGCAAATTCGCTTCAATCCTAAATTGAAAGAAGAAGGTTTACTAGATTTGAAATGAAGGTAGTTTTGGGGAAAACTATCTTATGAATATCGCTTGTAATCTCCCATGACAATACAGCTGCTGAACGATCGCTATCAAGTTATCCGTACACTGGGTGCTGGTGGGTTTGGTGAAACCTATCTAGCTGAAGACACCTATATGCCTTCAAAGCGTCGTTGTGTGGTTAAACAGCTAAGACCGATTCACAACAATCCCCAAATTTACCAGTTAGTGCAAGAGAGGTTTCAACGCGAGGCAGCTATTTTAGAAGAACTAGGTGGCGCAAATGACCAAATTCCGGCATTATATGCGTACTTCTCTTCAGGTGGACAATTTTACTTAGTTCAAGAATGGGTTGAAGGCGATACTTTAACTGAAAAAGTCCAGAAGCAGGGGCTATTTAGTGAAGGTGCTGTCCAGACATTATTCATGAATTTATTACCTGTCCTGGATTACGTTCACTCTAAACATATCGTTCACCGCGATATTAAACCGGATAACATTATTGTGCGTTATCGGGATGCTAAACCAGTGCTGATTGATTTTGGTGCTGTGCGGGAGTCAATGGGAACAGTAGTAAATTCTCAAGGTAATCCTACCAGTTCCATTGTGATTGGTACACCTGGCTATATGCCGAGCGAACAAGCCGCAGGTAGACCTGTTTATTCTAGTGATTTATACAGTTTAGGAATGACGGTAATTTATTTGCTGACTGGTAAACTGGCGCAACAGCTAGAAACCGATTCTCAAACGGGTGAAATTATTTGGCGACAGTATGCCAGTCATGTTAGCTCAATTATGACAAGAGTAATTGATCGGGCGATCGCTTATCATCCACGCGATCGCTATCCTACAGCTAGAGCAATGCTGGATTCTTTGCAGAGCATAGCAAATCCAATTCCACCGACGCAACCCCTGTTGACTCAACCAACTGTAGTCTCTGCACCGCCACCTCAAACAGTGCCTGTCAAACCACAGCCTAGCCCTCAAAGTAGCAGTCAGAATAATATCCTCATGGGCAGTTTGATTGCAGGTGGGTTAATTGGTGCATCTGTGATTATTAGTCAAGTGTTACTCAAATCTTCTCAACCCATAGTAGATAAAACGGTATTACCTTCAGAAACACCGTCAAATGTTACAAGCCCAGTAATAAAAACTCCCACATTTACACCAACTACTCCATCTGTTCCAACTCAATCACCTTCCTCGGATACATCAATACCGCCAGTTGATACCATAACTCTCAACAATTATCTCTGGCTTTCTAAAAGACTTGTAACTGATGCAGATTTGGATGGTAAAAGCGGTTTTGAACTCGATATTATGCGAAATTCGATTTTTGCCAGTTATGGTCGCCGTTTTGATAATGTTGAATTGCAAAATTACTTTAATAACCAACCTTGGTATCATCCTATATATTCACCAAAGACATTTCCAGCTAAATTGCTTACAAAATTAGAGCAACAGAATGTAGAATATATCAGCAAATATCAGGTTAATACTGGATTAAGATATTTTAAATAATAAGCTTTTCATAATTGGGGAGTGAGGACTGGGGAGAATAAATAGCCAATACTTTTCTATAAGAGGTTGTGCTAATGGCAAAATCTCACAGTGAGCAGCCGGACAAAGCTTATTATAAAACCTGTAGAATTACTCAGTACAAGTGCCCCTTGCTCTTGTGTAAGTCCCATTAGTTTTGACTTATCAATGGATTAATTGCTACTTATTAGATAATATCTAGGTTAGCTTATGTAGTATATCAGACAATTATATAGATATTCAATATTCTAAAATCGAAAGATATTAGGGGCTAATCCTAGCGAAATGTATATAGGGTAAGAACAAAACTGTCTTTGTCTGCCATAAACTACATCTCTAGATACTAGTCAGTTTCAGAACCAGGCATTTATATATAATATATAAGATTGCTATCTGTAAGATTAGAAATCGATAAGTCAAAGGAATGCCATTTTTATATTTTCTTTGTTATTTTGTATTTAACGGGACAGTTCTTCATCATTTGGTGGGCTTAAATAACAATTAGTTCAACCATTTCCCTTCCCAAAGATGCATGTAAATTGTTTGCATTATGCTTACTTTGCTTCTGAGTCTACAAGCACAATGCAAATTGACCAAAAATCTTACATGTTAACATTTTCAATCGGTAAATAGTTCATCTACACAAGGAAAACCTTGCCTAAAACTATGCTTAAAACACAGAATCAGCGTATTTTTCTGCCTGCTTTTATTAAACCTTTAGAAGAAAAGAATCAAACAGGCAGTAAAAAACAATTTGCTCAACCTAAATTAGATTTACTGCAACCATTACGTCAATGGCTCGATAAAATTGAGATTCAGAATCGGAAATTAGCCAAATTTATTGCTAAACTAATTCCTGCTCAGTGTCCATTCGAGCGTGATATCATGCTTTTTGGTCGCAAAATAGCTCATATTCCGCCAATGTGCAAGCTGAATCCGCTGTATAACGAACTTGTCTACTTACGTTTTCGCGCTTTGTGTTATCTAGTAGATCAGTGTGGAGAGGATATTCAATCTTACTGCTGAATATAAGGAGAAATAACCAATATGGAAATTAAAATTGAGCAGCAACTTAAGACTTGAATATCTCAATGAATTAGGTGTAGTTAAATGGGAAATTTGAAAAAATAAAGTTTCAAAATTCCTTGGACTTATGATTCTCAAGAAACTTGCTATTTTTTGGAAGGTGACGTACTTTTTACTCCTGATGAGGGAGAACCAGTGCAAATAGGTAAGGGCGATTTAGTGATTTTTCCCGCTGGTATGTCCTGTACATGGGAAATTACAAGGGATGTAAAAAAGCATTATTACTTTGAGTAGTCAAAAATCAAAGTTGAGCAACTTTTTTCTTGATTATCCAGAAAAACAAAATTTTATAAATCAATTTTGATTTCTATTATGGAAGCTTACTGACGAGTATCGTAAAATAAAATGGCAGAATCGGCAAATTGTTTATATCTATCTCTGTCAAAACTCGTTGTGACTCCATGATCTAAACAATATTCGTAGAAATAGAGCCTCTAATTCTCTCCAAATTTGGCAGTAAACAAAGATCCCCGCCTTCGCAAAAGTTGTCGGGGATTTTGTGCGATCGCCAGCAGAGGAAATCCAGAGAGTTCATAATCGTGTTAGTGGGAGTTGAGTAACAGAAGATGCTGTTTAGCAGCAAAAGGTTTTATCCCACCGCAATTTTATTGAGGAAAATCATTAAATGTTACTGCATTTAAGTACTTGGCAAGAAGTCGAAGCTTATTTACAGCAGTCAAAGGGGATTATTTTCCCTATTGGTTCCACAGAACAACATGGGCCAACGGGGTTAATTGGTACTGATGCTATTTGTGCAGAAGCGATCGCAGCTGGTGTAGGTGATGCAACTCAAGCGATCGTTGGGCCTACAATCAATGTGGGAATGGCACTGCACCATACTGCTTTTCCTGGGTCAATCAGTCTGCGTCCCAGCACTTTAATTCAAGTAGTGCGAGATTATGTAACTTGTTTAGCCAAAGCTGGTTTTAGCAAGTTCTACTTTATTAACGGACACGGCGGTAATATTGCCACCTTGAAAGCTGCTTTTTCCGAAACTTACGCGCATTTAGAAGATTTGCAGATTGCTAATGCTCAACAGGTGCAATGTCAAGTGGCAAACTGGTTTATGTGCGGTTCTGTATATAAGCTAGCTAAAGAATTATATGGGGATCAAGAAGGTTCTCATGCAACACCAAGTGAAGTAGCTCTCACGCAGTACGTTTATCCAAATGCGATTAAGCAAGCATATCTTTCACCAGAAGTAGCAAGCGGACATCGGATTTATAGCGCTGCTGACTTTCGAGTACGTTATCCAGATGGACGTATGGGATCAAATCCGGCTTTAGCAACGCCTGAACATGGTAAGCAATTTTATGATTTAGCAGTGAAAGAACTTAGCAATGGATATTTGGAATTTGTGAACGCAGAATAAAACTCATGAAAAGACATTGTAGAGATGCGGTTAAAATCGTGTCTCTGCATAAAATATCTTGAGAAAGGTTATTAAATATCTAGTGAAATTAAATATGAGTAATTGGTTTAGCATCACGAATTTTGACGCGTCCAGCCAATAACTTTGCTAGATAGTCACCAGCTTCACTACTACTATAAGCGTGAGGCTCTCCTTCCGGCGACATTTCGACAATTTCTCCTTTGAGTAGTTCTACTTTGCGATCGCTGCGGCAGCTTTTTGCATCAGTCCATCAAAATCATCCTCGCCTGTTGTCTGAAGCTGTTGCAAATAGGATTGATAAAACATTCCACAAAATGCCAGTTACGATGATTTTGCCAATATTCTCACTTTTGTTCTGACATGATATCGTAATCTGGATCGCCTTCAAGTCCAAAATATTCAATAACTATCCCCTGGTTTTCTCCAGTAACAATCGTGAAATCAGGGCAATAATTAATTTCATTCCACCAAAAATTACGCTCGTAATGGTAACGATAAAGCTAAAATTTCAAATCCTATTCAAATCCTTGGTTTAATAATTCTCATTGCTATTGATAGAAAGTCGATATATCCAGAAAGCAACTACAATTCATCAATTGTTACTAAACCGCCCTCGATAAACTGTATGACAAGTTTATACCCATTAAGTAAAGCAGTTCCTAATAAAGGTCGCTTTCCTGTCGCAAGTACATTAACTACCCTTTCTTCGCCATTCCAAATAATAACAGCTTCATATACTGGCTATATCTACCCAACTATTATCAGCTAAATTTGCAGGTAGCTCATAACGGAAAGGTAAATTCAATAAAACAACTGCTTCTGGAGGTAAACAAAGGTAATCTGTAAAACCTGTGTCTATAACAAATTCAATCGTAAAACCTGGTAAAGTTGGCAATCGAAATTCTACATTAACAGTTGGGTGTGCATCCTTGACAATACCAGAAATCACTGTAAATCACGCTCCAGAAAACCAGAGAAGGAAACAGCAACTTTGTAACCAATGCGAATACCATATAGTCGAGCAAATGGGTGTTTATTACGTAAATATCGTGCCGATTCTAAGCCTGTTTTATCAATTGCGTATTCACCTGTTTCTATATCGATAATCACCATTTTACCGATGTTTTCTTCTCGTTCTACTTGTTGACGAATGCTATTTTCATATAATTCTTTCGCACGTCGCCCAACTTCTTCGCGGCTTAAAAGTATGCTTTGCACGTTTTTGCTCCTTTGTTCATCTTGTATACTAATTTTACTACCAAGCTATAATACAAAGCGGTTTAGTGAACGATATACTATCGTATATCAAATGCTACTAGATCCAAATTTGAAGCACTTAATGAATATTCAGTGAATAAAAAACGGTAGAGCAATAAATACTCTACCGTTTTCTAATTTTTTATTTGAGACTTAAATCCCAAACCTTAAATGTTACTCAACACCTTGGGGTAACAATTCCCGACGCTGTTGAGAACTAACTTGCACAACGCCATTTTCATCCACATCAACTAAGGCTGTATCGCCGTCCTTGATGCGACCAGACAAAATTTCTTCTGCTAGGCTATCTTCTAACAGGCGCATAATTGCCCGACGTAATGGCCTTGCGCCGTAGCTGGGACTGTAACCTTCAGTGATCAACCGATCCTTGAAGCGGTCTGTGACTTCTAAGGTGATACCCTTTTCAGTTAGGCGACCAAATACTTCCTTGAGCATAATTTCGGCGATTTGGGTCACTTCCGGCTTGTTCAACTGACGGAAGACGATAATTTCATCCAGTCGGTTGAGGAACTCTGGACGGAAGTACTGCTTGAGTTCTTCGTTGACCAAAGAGCGAATCCGGTTGTAAGTTGACTCGCTGGCATCTTCGGAGAATTCAAAGCCGATACCGCTACCGCCTTTTTCAATTACCTTAGAACCAATATTGGAAGTTAAAATCAGCAAGGTGTTCTTGAAGTCCACCGTGCGACCTTTGGCATCAGTTAACCGACCGTCTTCCAAAATTTGCAGCAACATGTTGAAGACATCGGGGTGTGCTTTTTCGATTTCGTCGAACAACACCACGGTGTAAGGACGCCGCCGCACGGCTTCGGTCAGCTGACCACCTTCGTTATAACCAACATAACCTGGAGGGGAACCAATCAGCTTGCTGACGGTGTGACGCTCCATGTATTCGGACATATCTAAGCGGATCATTGCTTCTTCGGAACCGAAGAAGTAAGCAGCTAAAGACTTCGCCAACTCGGTTTTACCTACACCAGTAGGCCCAGAGAAGACAAAGCTAGCTATGGGTCGATTGGGATTCTTCAAACCGACACGAGCGCGACGAATTGCCCGTGAAACTGCCTTCACAGCTTCGTCTTGACCAATTAAACGCTGATGCAAGGTGTCTTCCATGTGCAGCAGCTTTTCAGATTCAGATTCGGTGAGTTTGTTCACCGGTACTCCAGTCCAAGAAGCGACAATGTGGGCAATGTCTTCTTCTGTAACTACAGGTTCTTCACCTTCTGTGCCTGTTGCATTGGTCTTGCTTTGAGCGATCGCCCGGATTTCGGCTTTGATTTCCATTTCGCGATCGCGCAATTCTCCAGCTTTGTCAAAGTCTTGAGAACGCACTGCGTCATCTTTTTCTTTTAATATCTGACGCAGTTCTTTGTCTAACTCCTTAGCTGCGGGTGGCAGTTGGGAGTTAATCAAGCGCACCCTAGAACCAGCTTCATCAACTAAGTCGATGGCTTTATCTGGGAGGTAGCGATCGCTAATGTAACGGTCTGATAATTTCGCCGCCGCTACTAATGCTTCGTCGGAGATTTTCAGTTTGTGGTGTTGCTCGTAGCGTTCGCGCAAACCATATAAAATTTCAATTGTTTCATCAACTGTAGGTTCACCAACCATTACTGGTTGGAAACGTCGCTCTAGCGCTGCATCTCGCTCGATGTGCTTCCGGTATTCATCTAGGGTTGTAGCACCGATACACTGCAACTCACCCCTGGCCAAAGCTGGCTTGAGGATATTTGCTGCGTCAATCGCACCTTCTGCCGCCCCTGCACCAATTAAGGTGTGTACCTCATCAATCACGAGAATGACATTACCCGCAGAGCGGATTTCATCCATGATTTTTTTCAAGCGTTCTTCAAATTCACCCCGGTACTTGGTTCCTGCTACGAGCAAACCAATATCCAAGGTGACGACGCGTTTATCTTCGAGGATGTCAGGGACATCTTTGGTGGCAATGCGTGAAGCTAAACCTTCAGCGATCGCTGTTTTACCAACCCCTGGTTCCCCAATCAGCACTGGGTTATTTTTAGTTCGGCGACCCAATATCTGAATCACCCGCTCAATTTCTTTAGCACGTCCCACCACTGGATCGAGCTTATTATCTATTGCCATCTGAGTCAGGTTTGAGCCAAATTCATCCAGAGTCGGGGTTTTTGTGCGCCCGGATGAACCGCCTGGCGAAACTTCGGCAGTTTCTCCCAACATACGGATGACTTGGGTTCTTACCTTAGATAGATCCACACCGAGGTTTTCTAGCACCCTGGCTGCGACGCCTTCCCCTTCGCGGATTAGGCCCAACAGCAGATGCTCGGTGCCAATGTAGTTATGCCCCAGTTGGCGTGCTTCTTCCAAGGAGAGTTCTAAAACTCGCTTCGCCCGTGGCGTAAACGGAATTTCCACGGCAACAAAGCCTGATCCCCGTCCTATAATTTTTTCAACTTCAATTCGGGCATCTTTGAGATTGACGCCCATTGATTTCAGCACCTTTGCAGCCACCCCAGTGCCTTCGCCAATCAGACCCAAGAGGATCTGCTCGGTTCCAACAAAGTTGTGACCTAAACGGCGGGCCTCTTCTTGGGCCAGCATGATTACCTTAATGGCTTTTTCAGTGAAGCGCTCAAACATGGCTTTATCCCATCATCTGCGGTCGTGCCGGTATGCTGATTTTAGCACAGGCAAAGCTTTTGGATGCCTGTATAACAGATTATAGACATCCTGAAGCTATGACTTGGGTTGATGGGCTTATTGTTAACTATTCGCTACTTTTATCTGGCTAGTGTACTGAGGAGCTTTAGTTCACCAGCCTTTTTGGGATTTATTACAAACAGTTCACTGCTTAGATTAAGGGTTTCTTGACTCAATCCCAAACATTTATATTTAACATATATATTTTTTAATATCAAGTAGAAACAATTAACATATAGTTTACTTATGTAGTTTTCATTTTACATAAAATATTTGAATGAAAATAGGCGCGGCAAAGTTACATTTTTTTGCTGAAGGTGATCGCAAGCGCCAATAATTCAAAATTACTAATGCCCAACAGTTAAATGTAGGCGTTCTCAGTTGAGTCAGCTACAAGAACCCCACCCCCAACCACAAGCGAGGAGGGGGCAAAGGTATAATTCGTATTTAATTACGAATTAGTTAAAAAGCAAGTGCCAAGAGGATTTTTCAAGGCGATCGCTGACAATGGAATACCATTGATCTAAAGTTGCTTGAAATTTGCGGTGTTGTAAATCTGGGAGCCAAAGGATTAAAGCGTCCTCATCATTATCTTGGTAGTAGCGCCGCCGCCGCCCAGCTGTTTTGAAGCCAAATTTTTGATATAAAGATATTGCCGCCAAGTTGGAAGCTCGGACTTCGAGGGTAGCTCGCTCCATTTTGCGATCGCAAGCTGTCTTAATGAGTGAATATAATAAAACCGCACCCAACCCTTGACGGTGATATTGAGGATGAACCGCCAAAATTGTAATGTGAGCTTCATCTAAAATTGACCAAAAGCAACCCATTCCTAGCAAACTTGTGCTGGAGGATGGGGAAAATAAACCGAGTATATCGCTGTTGGGACTATCCAATTCTCGTTTGTAGCCGTCCAGAGTCCAAAGTCCACCAAAACAAGCTTGATCGAGTTCCAGAATAGCACTGAGATTTTCTAATGTCAGTAATTTAATTTCTAAGTCTAATGAGGTCACATTTGTTGAATAAGATTACAAACCCTTTGTAAACTGGGAATCGGGAGACAACTCAAAGCCCGCAATTTGAACAAGGACAATTTTTATAGTTATGGTATCGACTCACCCCACTGGGGTTCAACATTCTGGAAGTCAATATTTACCTCAAAGGCACGACACTAAGGCAAATCCATCGCCTAATCAGGAACTTTTACCCTTAACTGCCAAAGTCCATAATCATGACTCCCTGGAAATTGGTGGGTGTGATGTCACAACCCTAGTTGAGCAGTTTGGTTCACCTTTATATATTTTAGATGAAGAAACCCTGCGTTCGGGTTGTCAGCAATACCGAGATAGTTTCAAGCAATACTACAAGGGCGAATCTCAAGTATTGTACGCCTCAAAAGCTTGGAATTGTTTAGCAGTTTGTGCGATCGCGGCATCAGAGGGTTTAGGAATTGATGTCGCATCAGGCGGTGAACTTTACACCGCGCTGCAAGCAGGTGTCAATCCTGAGAAAATCTATCTTCATAACAATAATAAATCTCGTGAAGAACTGATTTTTGCCACTGAAGTCGGTTGCACTATTGTCGTGGATAACTGGCACGAGTTACGCACTTTGCTAGAAATTGTCGAGAGTGCAAATTCTCCCTCTGTACATCCTCGATTCCTGTTGCGTCTGACCCCAGGTATTGAATGTCACACACATGAATATATCCGCACGGGGCAATTAGATAGTAAATTTGGCTTTGATCCAAATGAGTTAGAGGAATTATTTACTTTTGTCAGCAAACAGTCTTTCCTTAACTGCGTAGGGTTACATGCTCATATCGGTTCCCAAATTTTTGAGCGCCAACCGCATCGAGATTTAGCGGCTCTAATGGTAAAGTGGTTACGTGATGCGGCAAAGTATGGTTTAAAACTGACAGAATTAAATGTCGGTGGCGGTTTAGGAATTAAGTATATAGAATCAGACGATCCCCCTAGTATTGAAGAGTGGGTGAAGCCGATTTGTGAAGTGATCCAAGAAGCTTGTGCAGCCGAAAATTTACCTTTGCCAAAATTATTGTGTGAACCGGGGCGATCGCTAATTGCCACGGCTTGCGTCACTGCTTATACTATTGGTTCATCCAAAGTTATCCCAGAAATTCGTACCTACATAGCGATCGATGGGGGAATGTCCGATAATCCTCGCCCGATTACTTACCAATCAGTTTATCGGGCAGTAGTTGCCAATAAAATGTCTTCACCTTTAACCGAAACAGTCACAATTGCTGGTAAACATTGTGAATCAGGAGATATTTTGATTCACAATGCTCTCCTCCCTAAGACTGAACCAGGAGATATTCTCGTAGTTATGGGAACTGGTGCGTACAATTACAGTATGGCATCTAACTACAACCGCTTGCCTCGACCGGCAGCAGTCGTAGTGGCGAATGGCGAAGCAAATTTAATTTTGCAACGTGAAACTTATGAAGATTTAATTCGACAAGATCGCCTACCAGAAAGACTAAAGGGAGCATCCAGTTTTGGAAGATTTATCATTTATGGGAAAATGTAAAGGGAAATAACCCTGTGCGATCGCTGACAATGAACCAAGAGAAACAAGAACGGATCAAAGCCTGCTTACAAGAATTGTCAA
>JADEXV010000240.1 GCA_015206945.1 Nostocales cyanobacterium LEGE 12452
AAACCTTGTGCTACTCCAAATCCATCGAGATGTTGAAGTGTTCGCTCCGCTTGCTGCTGCATTATTTGAAGTATCGGACAGTTCCCCTCCCTGCTTAAATCATTACCTATTCAGCAACGCCCAAAAAGCGACTCTCTTTTGATGAAGCCGCGCTGAAGGCAGCACAAGTAAATTATCCGCAACCAAAGGGCGATCGCATTTATTTTTGGGGCCCTGCGGGTACATTTGAGCAAAAACCTTTTTGGCACGTACTCGACCCAGAAAACTGGAACACCTATTTGCAGCAAGGAAAGGTGTTCAAAGACAAGATCGTGCTGATTGGTGCAACAGATCAGCTACATAATGATTATTATCCAGTCGCTGGTAGTAATAGCACTGAACCGATGTCGGGCGTGGAAATTCACGCCAATGCGATCGCAACTTTGATGTCAGGGAAAGCGATCGCCCCAGGAATTAAGAGTCCGCCATTGCAGGGTTTGTTTGTGCTAATGCTAGTTGGCAGTGCAGCCTTGATGATTAGCAGACGCAAGCGTAGTATTCATAGATTTTTCTATAGCCTCGCCTTGTCCGGCGCTTGGGGAGGAATTAGCTATGGGTTATTTGTCTATGGCCAGTTAATTTTTCCCACTAGTGTACCAACGATCGCGATCGCCATGACCGGAATTTGCTATTTGGCAACCTCAGTCATCAGAGAAAGCATCAGAAAACGCCAATTAGTAGATATTTTTCAGAAGTATAAAACTTCACCCGTTGTCCAAGAGATTATCAGCCAACAAGATGACTTCCAACACCTAATCCAGCAACGAGATTTAGCCTTATCAGGGAAAGTCTTGGCGAGACGCTACAAAATTGTCAAAGTTCTCGGTTCCGGTGGATTTAGTGAAACCTACATTGCCGAAGATACCCAACGTCCTGGAAATCCGCGATGTGTTGTTAAACAATTAAAACCAGCCAACACCAAACCAGAAGGATTGGAACTTGCCAGACGTTTATTTCACTCAGAGGCACAAACATTAGAAAAATTGGGAAGGCACGCTCAAATTCCTCAACTTTTGGCTTATTTTGAAGAAGATGAAGAATTTTATTTAGTCCAAGAACAGATAATTGGTCATCCTTTAAATCAGGAACTTCCAGCAGGTAGAGCAATTGAAGAAATTGCCGCGATCAAAATTATCAGGGACTTATTGCAAACATTAACATTTGTCCATGAAAACCATGTGATTCATCGGGATATAAAACCCAGTAATATCATTCGGCGACACTCAGACGGAAAACTGGTGTTGATTGACTTTGGAGCCGTTAAGGAAGTCGGCATCAAACAACTCGATAGTCAAGAGTCAAGCCCTTTCACCATTGGTATTGGTACTCAGGGTTACGCACCAAGCGAACAATGTTTTGGGCGTCCACAGTACAGTAGTGATATCTATGCAGTTGGCATGGTTGGGATTAAAGCTTTAACTGGTGTAGCACCCCGTGAGCTAGATAGAGATGCTAACGGGGAAATCAAATGGAGCGATGCCTACGGCGGTAAACTACGCATTCAGGTGAGCCACTCCCTAGCTAAGATTCTCAGTAAAATGGTCCTGGATGACTACAAAGAGCGATATCAGTCTGCATCAGAAGCTCTTCAGGATCTTGAAGCTCTGAAAGCTATTAAAGCTCTTGATGATTTGGTAAATTCCCAACACAGAGACTATATTCCACAAGATGACTTATTAATGAATACTTTAGATGAATTAGGCGCTCCCACAAAATCTTTCTCAGAAGGACAAGAAACTTCCAAATAAAAAAATCTCCAATCGCTGTGGAAGCTGTTCTTAAGTAGGCAAAGCAAAATCTGATAGTTGTATTGGATACAAAAATTTGAATAATTTAATTTTGAGAGTTGTCAAAGTATAATCGGGCACAAAAATAGGGAGATGAGAAGAAGGATTTCCCCCTTCTCTGTTTGTGGCTTTTTCACTTAGCCCTGCACATGATTTTAATTTAACGACAGAAATTCTTCTCCTGTCGTGGGATGAATGCCTATTGTTTCATCCAAATCTTCCTTGGTAATGCCTTTGCGAATTGCCACGCCGAGGCTTTGAATGATATCTGCTGCGTGTTCGCCCACCATGTGAGCGCCTAAAACTTGTCCAGAATCAGCATTAAGCACTAACTTCATAATGGTTGGCTCATCCTGTTCAATCATCTGATACAACAGTGGTTGGAATTGAGTACAGTAGCATTCTACAGATTCACCAAATTTTTCCCGTGCTTTCGCCTCTGTCATCCCCACACTAGCCGCTTCTGGACGGCAAAAAACAGCAGTGGGTACATAATCATAATTCAGTTTTTGCAGCTTGTTGCCAAAAATTGTATCGGCAAAGGCAATACCCTCTGCCTTTGCCACTGGAGTCAATTGCACCCGACTGGTGCAATCACCCACAGCAAAAATATTTTCTTGGCTGCTGCGGCTGTATTCATCTACTTTGATTGCACCATGTTCGCCAAGTTCAACATGGGCATTTTCCAAACCAAGATTCTTGGTATTTGGAGCATAACCAGTGGCAACTAAAATGGTATCTGCTGTAATTATTTCTTGGCTCTCACCACTAATAGTTAACAACAAACCTTCTTCTGAGTATTTGATTTCTTGAACAGTGCTGTTGGTGAAAAACTTAATTCCGCGTTTAATCAACCCCTGTTGTACAGCAGAGCAAATGCGATCGTCAAACCCCGATAAAATCATCTCGTCTTTTTCAATCACCGTCACCTCACAACCGAAAGCGTGCATCATACTGCAAAATTCCACACCAATGTAGCCGCCGCCAATAATTGCTAAACGTTTCGGCAGATAGGGTAACTGAAACATCTCGCGGGATGTGATGGCGTATTCTATACCGGGAATATTGGGCTTAAGGGGTTGTCCTCCCACAGCAATTAAAATTTTGTCTGCTGTAACTTTACGTCCATCAATATTGATAGTATGGGTATCGATGAAAGTGACACGTTGAGAAATTAATTCAATTCCAGCTTTTTGCAATTGCTGAAAATAGGATTGGTTAACACTGTCAATATGCTGATGTACTGACTTAATAAATAATGTCCAGTCAAAGTATGTTTGACAGTCACTCCAGCCATAACTTTGTGCGATTTGATTTTTGAGGGCGAAGTCAGCAGCGTAGACAATCAGCTTTTTTGGAACGCAGCCGCGATTTACACAGGTGCCACCAATGGCTTCTTGTTCGGCAATGGCGACACGTACACCATAACTAGCTGCTTTTTTAGCTGCTGCCAATCCCCCAGGCCCAGCACCAATGACAAACAAATCGTAATCAAATGTCATAAAAATCTGTTCCTTTTTCACTTTTTGGAATGCAGAGCTATTTCATACCTTATAGTTATTTACACAAAACTTCATCTACTGTCTTTGGGTGGACAATTTGGGATGAAACCAGGCTAATATTTAGCAGATTGTCGCATTAATAGTTTTAGATCGAAAAGAATAGCGATCGCCCAATGATTACTAAGTTATATTAAAGTTTATTGACAAACAAAGCATCTTATTAAAAAGGGAAAACTTAGAAGTGCGATCGCTGGCGACAAGGTGTAACCCATTGCCTAATTTGGGCAGCCATACTAGAAAACAACTGGAAATGCGATATTTGCCGATAATCATGGGCAATCTAGTAAAGTTTGCATCTTCTCTGCATCCCTTGTCATTCCCAAGTGCTCAAAACTATTAATAGCCTGAGTGGATAATTGGCAAGCTTTTTGGACACTTCCCCACTTTTTCTCCCAGCGGGCTAGAGAACGTTGATAACGAGCTAGACGCCGTTTATTGTTGCTGCTTTTGGCAACAGTTAAGCCTTGAATTAATAGCTTTTGAGCTTCATCGCGATCGCCTTGTTCGATGGCAATATCAGCAAGCCAATTTTGAGCAGAATTAATCACCCGATGCCAATTAATTTTTTCTGCACTTTTCATCACATCTTGAAATAGCTTCTTGGTTAAAAAATATTCGCCTTCTGAATAAAAGATTTCAGCCCGATGATAAAGCACGGGAATAAAATAGCGAATGTGCTGTCGCTCGTCTAGATTCGCCTCAATAACCAATTTTTCTTCTACTATTAGCCAGTGGCGTGCATCTGTATAATTATTCTGTCTGATTCGCAGTCTAGCCATACTTTCGGCTAAGTCAGCTTGAACGCATGAATCTGCACGGTCGCGTAAAACCCATGCCCGCTGCAATATTTCGTCTGCTTGTGTGAGACTTTGGGGCGAACACTCCCGAATTAGCAGCCAGGTTTTGCGGATCATGAATTTTACTAAAGATGACCATTCACCACGTCGTTCTGATTGTTCTATCAGCCATTGCAACCAATCGAGGCGATCGCCCCAATAAGCATAGAGATTGGCGTAGTGGTTCAAAAGCAACCACAAATTCCTAACTTCTGCATAGTGGTCTTGGTTTTTACACCAATAAAGTACTGCCCGTAGATTTCCTTCCTCTTCCTTTAACCTGTTGTAATGTATCCATTTTTCCCAATCTTCTCCGCCGTAACTGTAAGCAAAATCTAGATACCATTTCACCCAACGCATCCGTGCTTCCCTCTCAAAATCTGGGTAAGCAGCTAATTGTGCTAAGGCATACTCACGAGTCAGAGAGAGCATCTCATATCGCTTAGTCTCTGGGTTCAGATTCACTAACGAGAGTTGCTGCAAACGTACCAAGCCATTACTGACAGAATCAGGATCGGATGTCAGTCCAGCAACTTCAGCCACAGCAGCTTGAATAGGAGCATCAGGAAAAATCGCCAGTGACATGAGTAACTTGTGTGGTGGCTGTCCCTTCGTACCTTGCACTGATTGCTCAAAGCAAAAACGAGCCACATCGCCTTTAGCCGAGGCTAACTGCTCCAATACAAAGTTCAAAGGGTAGCCACTAGAAACTTGACCAAGTGCGTAGACAATAGCGAGAGGGATTCCCCCAGTGCGATCGTAGAGCAAGCTAGAGTCTTCATCTTGGATAGTTATACCTTTCTCTTCAGCTTGTTGCTGAATTAACTGCAAACCATCATTCAAGGGCAAGTTTCGCAGACTGATTGGCAGCAGGGCAATTCGTTCGCGGGTAGTAATTACTACTTTGACGCAAATGGGTAAATTGTATAGAAATTCTATAACCTCATCCCTGTCCTCTATAGTCTCCATATTGTCCACAATCAGAAGCGTTCGCTGTTTAGAAAGACATTGGCGTACACGATCGAATTGATCGCTGGGAGGAGATTGAATAATTGTAGAGTCGTTTAAAGCATTGGCAATCACCCGAAAAATCTCGCGCAGGTTACGCTGTCCTTGCTGCCGTTGCAAAATCATATCGGGAATCAGTTCTTGTTGTTTGGCTGAAGTGAAAATAATTGCATCAAATTTAGGTGCATCAGAACTTTTTTCGTTACTAGCTTCTAAACATACGTAAGCAGCTGCTAACACTAGCGCTGTTTTGCCTACGCCACCAATGCCATGCACTGTAATCATGTGAGCGCCATGCTCTGGCGAAAGGCGTTCCAGTAGCTTTTTCATATCTGCCTCGCGCCCAATAAATTCTGTGTAGGTTGGTGATGGCAGATTGTGGGGAATAGAGGCGCTTTCGGTACTAGATGCAGCAACACCTCTGCGATATCCATGTATCTCTAGAATGTAGATAAGGTTACTTGACTTAACGCTGTTGTCTGGTTCTCCTGTCAAAGTTTCGATATCTCGATAGATATTGCTCAATCCCACTCTCACACTAGCGTTTTCCCTGCATAAGTCCTTACTTATCTTTGTCAAGCTATACCCGCACAGCAACCCAAGTAACAGGTCTTTTTTAGTATTTTGTCTGTATCGCTTTTGAATTCTAGACTCCAAGTCAGTCAATAAACGATCTATATCCCAGTCCTGTAAAACCTTTTGATACCAAGTTTCAGACAGATTCCCACCCTCTGACTCATCTGACATAAATATCGCCCTATTAGTGTTTGATTAAATGTTGTATTACGAACATTTTAGTTGTATTACGAACATTTTGACGGACAAAATTTTCAGATATTGTATCAATCTATTTAACTTACAAATCATTAACACGTTGTTAACTTTGCAACTAGCTATCAATAGTAAATATTCGTATATTAGTATCTAAATTGATTTTTGTCTTTAGTAGTTAGGGAGTTACTCCAGATAATGCCTGCTTCTAATCTCTAAAACTTCTCCAAACTGTTTACTCAACAAAACTATGAAAAATACAACAATCAGGTTCTTAAGTATCTTATTTGGACTAAAACAATCTCGGCGTTATTTTCCAGAAGAGAAACAAGTCTGTGTATTCAATAAACGTCCCATACTGTACCGAAATTTTTCGCCAAACTCTGCACAGGAATCGATCAATGAACTGCAAGAGCGACTGCAAGCTCAGGGTTTTCTCTCAAATACTACTGGTAAATTTGACATAGAAACAGAAGAGGCTGTAATAAATTTTCAGAAAGCCAATAATCTTCAAGTGGATGGAATCGTTGGGCCACTGAGTTGGGCTTGCCTTTTCTACCCAAGGCTTTATTGTAATCAAAAAAGTATGTCTCCAAAATCACAGGATGCTGTTAAGGAACTGCAAACTATTCTCAATGAAGAAGGATTTTTCAAAAAAGAACCCGACGGGTATTTTAGTCGTGAAACTGAAAGAGGCGTTAAACGCTTTCAAAGAACTTATGGACTGAAAGATGATGGTATCGTTGGGGCTGCAACTTGGGCTGTACTTTTGGGAATGCGACAAAAAATAGACAACAACAGCTTTCTCCAGTTAGTTTATTTTCTACCACCCAAATCCTGGTTTTTATGGGAGCAGTTTTTAATGATCTCTTTCATTATGTTGGGTATTTATTCTAGCCCCATAGGAAGAGATGCTCCTGAATGGTATATAGCCTTAGCAACTGCTTATGCACTCACCTGTATAGTGCCTTTTCTCTTGGATTGCTTACCCCTGAAGCCATCAAAGCAGACAAGCTTACCGCTTTTGCAATATGCTCCCTATGTGTTAACTGGTATCTTTTGGAAACCAATTATCAATTTTATGGGGGGATTATTTAATTAACCATTCGGTAGTTGAATATATGATGAGCGATCGCTATGTTATTCTGTATCAAAAAAACTTGCGATCGCACATCGAAGACACCCTATCTCTTACCCATCGTAAATCCTGAATCAAAAAAAAGGCGGGTGCGGGGATTGAACCCGCTAATCCCCACAATGGTGGAGACGTAACCGATAACCCTAAATTCTTCGGCCCCGAAAGGCAAGTTGCGAACAAGGATAACCCGCCATGAAGCATGAAGGATAAAGTGTTTCATCCTTTACCCTTCAGCAATATCTACAATTCACCCGTAGCTAGCATCTGAATGATCCGAGGCGTACCTGGGTCGAACCCTGCCAAATCCCAAGACAGCGAATCTTCAGGATCTACCAAAGTAATCTGGTAAGGTGTCAGGGTGATATACACCGCCTTAGCCTCAGGATTTACCTTTTTGCGGTACTCCTTCAGTGCTTGACTTGGATGCTTATACCCAGCCCAGCTTTCCGAGTCAGTCCAAAAGCAGACTACATCAGCTTTAAACTTATTCTTAATCATCCAGTCATAAGCTACAGACGCATCAGTTCCACCAAAGTTTTGGTTGCTAGCTTTGCGAACCGCAGAACTAAAACTATCTTTGGCTGTGATACTTAATTCCCTGAATTCCGTAGCAAAGCCGCGAATCATGTAGTTTTTCTCTGCTTTTGCTGTCACCAGTGCCATTGTGGTGGCAATTTCACAGCAAGTCAGTCCCATATCTGCAACCAAGCTACCCATAGAACCAGAAACATCTACAGCGTGCATGAACACTTTACCTGTGGGTTGCACAACATCAAAAGACAGTTCAACCGCCTTTTCTAAAATGTCTACAATCCGAGGAACTGGGTTCCAAGTTTTCTTACTGCGTCCTAATGTTCCACCAGATTCATAAGTTTTGAGTGCTTTCAAAACATCAATTGGATGGATGCGACCTTTACGCAGATGTTCCTTGTTGTTGAGAACTGCTTCCACTCGCAGCAAGTTGGCACTTTCATCGGCTTGCAACACACCCAGTTCAGTTAAAGAACCCAAGTTACGTAACATTGCACCTATTGGCATTTCCTGAAATAGCAGCTGCCAAGCAAGCTTATCCATTTTGCCCACTGGTGCAGCCATTTCGTGGGTTAGGCGTCCTTGGGAAATAGCTTCATGAGTTTGAGTTGGATTCCGCTTGAGCCACTCATACCACCAAATCTGCGCCAACGCTTCTGAGGGGATATCTGCTGGCAATGCTTCCCAGCCTCTAACTACCCACTCAAATAGTTGACGGTGATTTTCTGTAGGTGGTTTGACATGGAACAACCGCAATGCATCTCGGTGGGAGAAGCCTTGACGCTGTTGATATTTCAACAGTTGATAAGCTAAACCCTTAACATCTTCCCTGGAGAGCCAAGTTTTACCAGCTTCCCGCACTACTTTGCCAAATCCCCGCAGAGATTTGGTGTAGTTCAGCCATTCATAGAAGTGGCTACCAGTGCGGACAATTTGCGGAAATATTTCACCAAACGCCTGTTTTGCTTCTGGTGCTTCACCCATCGATAGCAACACTAAAGCTAATATAGGCGCACTGTTATTGATGGCGCGTCCATCGCTAGCATACAAAATTTCTTCTGCTACACGACCAGGATTTTCAGCAACAGCTTGTCTAACAACTGTCACAAAATCTTCAGTTAATTCCTGTTTACCAGCGTAGTAAGTGCTTCTTGCTGTGCCAACCAATAAACAACGGCGCAGCATTTTCCAAATACCAGCATCAAACATCCAGCCGCCGGAACGTCCTTGAACCATTTCTGCTTCTCGTCCGGGGATAGGTTGATTTTGGGGTGTAGTTGTTTTCTTTTTAGTGAAAAAATTGTAATTCATTGCTTCATCTCCCGGCCCTTGCGGGCAAAAATGAAAGATGGCAGAGCGGGAATTGAACCCGCGACATCCGGCTTAAGAGGCGATAACCTTAATTCGTCGGCCTTTTCAGGGAAGGTGTGAACAAAGATGTTTTTCGGCGCTCTACCAACTGAGCTATCTGCCACATGAAAATTTTGGATTTTGGACTTCGGCTCCTTTCGACTTTGCTCAAGGCAAGCCGCTCAGTCGAACGATTTTGGATTTTAAATTTAATCCAAAATTATTTTGTGTAGCGGAGCGGGATTTGAACCCGAGACCTCTCGAACCCTAATCGATAACCCTAATTCGTCGGCCTTTGCAGGCAAGGGGTGAACAAGGATGTTTAGCGCTCTACCAAACTGAGCTACCCGCCACATAGAAATTCAAAATTTAAAATTCAAAATTCAAAATTCAGGACTAGATTTGGTGTAGTGGAGCGGGAATTGAACCCGCGACCTCCCGCTTGGCAGGCGATAACCCTCAATTCGTCGGCCTTTTCAGGCAAGGTGTGAATAAGGATATTTAGGCGCTCTATCCACTGAGCTACCCACCACATATAAATTCAAAACTCAGCATTAAATTTGCTGTAGCGAAGTAGGATTTTTACCTACACTTCCAGAAGTTTTATCGAGGGTATTTTTGTTATATGCGATAACCCTCAATACGTCGGCCCTTCCGGGCAAGGTGGGCGCTCTGCCATTTGAGCTATTCGCTACTGATGAAAGCTAACTCTCTCATGAAAGTTGACTTGTATTATTAATGTAGTATATGTATTATCTGTTGTCAAGGGTCTGGCAAGCTAATTTAGAATTATTGCTTTGGAAAGAAAAGCTGAGATGTATTACGATCGCCATACATCAAAACCCTCTTATTTTCTCTGGTAAAAAACTTTTGCGCGTAGTTTACGGCCGTAGGCATCGCAGACCAATCTTAATATGAGCAAAAAGGTAATAAGCCTATAACACTTGCTGAATAAAGCTTTTGCCGAAATTTTTGCCGCAACTTTGCCAAACGATACAAAAAAGTGTCTCAATTTTTGCCAATATAATAATATTATTTCCCAAAATTCACTTGGCAAAAATCGGCATGAGTGAGAAACCCATAGAAGGTAACGGTAAGGCTTTTCTCGTTCTACTTTTGCCCATCTCGTTTTTGATTATTTTCCTAGTTGCCACTTGGAGAATTTTACTGGCGGTAATTGTGCTGGTAATTGCCTTCAAGCTTTGGCAGGAATATCAATGGCAACAGTGGACTGTGCGAGTTAACCCAATTTTTCATCAATTGGTTCGTGAAAATCAGGGCAGACTGACGCCAATGGACTTGGCAATCAGGGGCAATTTTCCTGGAACAACGGCAAAACGCTACTTGGATGCTAAAGCCTCGGAATTTGGTGCCAGTATAGTCAACTCTGAAGATGCAGGGCAGTCTTATTACTTTATAACTGCCAGCATTCTCGGCAATATTCTTGATAGTAGTGAGCCTGTTAAAGAACTTCCGGCTCAACCAGTTACTAAAACAGCGCGATCGCTATTAGCACCACCACCAATCCCACAGGAGGAACCAGAAACCGAATCACCACCACAGCAAACCCATGAGGAAGCTAAACGATCGCTGGAAAAACAGTTAATTTTTGGCTCTCTAATTCAATCTGAACTTGCCAAAAGGCTAAATGTCTATTCCAGCACGGTTTATAAACGGCGAAACGATCCAGAGTTTCCTGAGTGGAGTCGCAGCAAAGACCCTGATGGTATTGCCTGGTCATTCTCGGAAAAAACTAAAGAGTTTTTCCCAGTGGAGGAAGAAGGGTAAAACAATTCGTAATTCGTAATTAGAATTTTGGAATTTTTGTTTGTAAACCCACAGCTTCGTTGATGGAATTTAAGCCGCTTTGTTCTAGCTTGGAAAGCAAACCTGCTAGAATCTGGCGTACCATCATTGGCCCTTCGTAAATCCAGCCTGTATAAACCTGAATCAAGCTAGCACCAGCAGTAATTTTTTCCCAAGCATCTTCTGAGGAAAAAATACCACCAACCCCAATAATTGGGATTTGTCCTTGAGTTTGCTGCCAAATAAAACGAATTACCTCGGTGGAGCGATCGCGCAATGGTTCACCGCTAATTCCGCCAGCTTCTTCCTGGGGTGATTTGCCTGTTTGGTCAATCACTTGGGTTTTCAGTCCATCACGGCTGATGGTTGTATTAGTGGCGATAATTCCTGCCAGTTGGTAGGTTTTAGCAAGAGTTATAATGTCAGCGATCGCTTCCCATTCTAAATCTGGGGCTATCTTGACAAAAATTGGTTTATGTGTGTTGTTTTCTTGTTGTAATAAATCTAAGATGGCACTGAGCATAGAAGCATCTTGGAGCGATCGCAACCCTGGCGTATTGGGAGAAGAGACATTAACAACAAAATAGTCTCCCAAATCCTTGAGTAAACGAAAACTATCGAGATAATCCTGTGCGGCTGCTTCTAGGGGAGTTATCTTAGATTTACCCAAATTTATCCCTATGGGTATCGAGCCGATTAACTCATGCTTTCTTTGTTTCAAACGTGCCGCCATTACTGCTGCACCACTGTTATTAAAGCCCATCCGATTGAGAGCAGCTTTATCCAACGGTAGGCGAAACAAACGAAGACGGGGATTTCCGGGCTGTGCGTGAAAAGTTACAGTTCCTAGTTCTGCAAAGCCAAAACCCAAATTAGACCAAATGCCCGCAGCGACTCCATCCTTGTCGAAGCCAGCCGCTAACCCTACCGGATTTGGAAAGTTTAGCCCAAACAAATTTTGTTCTAAACGTGAATCGTACAGGCATAAAGACTTCTTTAAGCGTTGGTTTACCCAACTAGAAGGCGTTTGCGATAGCCAATTAAAACTGCGAATCGTCTGCTGATGTAACCACTCCGGGTCTGTTTTTACCACACTGAACAAAAGCGGACTAATTGCAAATTTATAAATATCCATTAGCTTTTATAAAGAATAACTCAGAAATCAGAAGTCAGAATTCACTCGGAAATTATGTACGAGTAGGCAATGAGTATTGGTCACGAAGAAGGGTATAGGGG
>JADEXV010000009.1 GCA_015206945.1 Nostocales cyanobacterium LEGE 12452
AGCTAGGATGAAAATTTCTGGCGCACAGTGGAATGTTGGGAGTGTCAACCAAATTCTTTCTGTTCGTTGTGCTTATCTGAATGGTTTACTTGCTATTTGAGTGTTTCTGCCAAAAGTGGATGCTCCCTGCCTTTTTTCCTAATTCATATTAGGCGTAAGTCATGTAATTTTATACAAGCCCAAAAAATGCGAGCGAAAATACGAGATACAGAGATTTTCTTTGATGTAGAAGGTTCTGCATTAGTAGTGGATGGTGCGAACATCTGCTCTAAACCTGTCGCCTTTCTAATTCACGGGGGCCCTGGTGCAGATCATACTTCCTTCAAACCAACCTTCTCGGCTTTAAGCCGAAAACTTCAACTAGTCTATTTTGACCATCGCGGTCAAGGAAGGTCTGCCCGTGGACCCAAAGAAACCTATACTCTAGACAATAATGTTGAAGACATGGAAGCGTTGCGCCAACACCTTGGTCTGGACAAAATCGTTGTGATTGGCGGTTCTTACGGTGGTATGGTGGCTCTGACTTATGCAGTTCGTTATCCTCAGAATGTCTCTCATCTGATTGTGATTGCTACGGCAGCCCATAGTGGCTTTTTAGAACGGGCTAAGGAAATCCTCTCATCAAAGGGAACTGAAGAACAAAAAGTAAGTGCTCAAAGGCTTTGGGATGGAAATTTTGAAAATGAGGAACAGTTAAGACAGTATTTTCAAGTGTTGGGATCAATGTATTCGCTAAATTATAATCCCACCACCTCAGCCATTGCTTGGCAGCGAAATATTCTCTCAGTTGATGCGATTAATGTTGCTTTTGGCGGTTTCCTCCGCAACTACAATATTCTTGACCAGCTACACAAAATTACTGCACCTACTTTAGTTATTGCAGGTCGGCATGACTGGATTTGCGCCCCAGAATTTTCTGAAGAAATTGCTCAGGCAATTCCTAATGCAGATTTGAGAATTTTTGAGAATAGCAGTCATTTGATCCGCGCAGATGAACCAGAAGCACTTTTGGATGCGATCGCGGGTTTCTTGGTTTACAAACGTTAGCTCAATTCGTAATAGCTTTACCCTGAATTTATCACAAAGCCTGAGAAAAGAGGAGTCAAAAAATGCCAAAATAACTATTAAATCATTAAGTCAACTGATTTTGGAGTTTAAATTTTGAATTGTGGATTGATCCCGACCACAACTTGTACTGAGCGTAGTCGAAGTAGGGCACGGGGCAATATAATTTTAAATTTTGGATTTACGATTTGTTCCGCCCACTTTCTTACGGGGCATGAACCGCAAATTTTCTAAAATCTAAAATTGGCAAGGTCAAACTTTTATACAACTTAGAATCTGAAGCGCGTTTCGTTTTTAAGAAGAAATATAGATGCCAAGTATCATAAAGTTTATGAAGTATATTTTCAATAGATCCTAAAACAATCTTATTAAGTCTTATTTATTGACAAATAGTTAAGCGTAGGCGTAGCCCATCGTAGACATCGCTTGAAGTATTGGAAACTAAACCAAACGAGAAATGCTGATTTTTTCGTTGGTTATTAACGTTGGTTGCGCTCAAAAGTAATTTAGATGCGTTTGCCCTGGCAAATCGGGTATATCAACTCTTGAAATGAAAAACACAATACCTGATGATCGTACAGACTATCCCTGCGGTTGATCAAAAGCCCAAAGTTAGTATAGTACATATGTATGATGCGTAAATCCTAATTATTTTCTTAAATACTAGATTTATGGATTCTTCTCAAATTGAAACAGGTGCGCCTCTTTCTATAGAAATTGCTCAGATTGCTTCACCATCAACAACACTCTCTCCTACCTCAACATCCAGCCCTCGTATTTCTAAAGATGGTATTCGCAGGAGTTTGAGGGCTTCTACTGTCGATGGTGTTTTCGCAGCAGTTTTCTCTATTGGTACTGGCGGAATTTTGCTAGGTAATTTCTTGGTGGGGTTGGATGCCAGTCCAGTAGTATTTGGTATGGTGAGTTCTATCCCTATGCTGGTAAATCTCTTTCAGCCAATGGGTGCTTATTTGTCTGAACGCAGCACTAGCCGCTTTCAGTATTCCCTTCGCACTCATGGGATTGGTCGGCTACTATGGCTGATTTTAGTAATTGGCATTGTTAGCTTTAGTTGGGGAGGGCTTAATTCCAACCAATTAGTGATATTGTCGCTTTTGATTCTCGTATGCAGCCATTTGTTAGGAGGACTAGGAGCCGCATCTTGGTTGAGTTGGATAGCAATGTTAGTCCCACGGCAATTACGAGGTAGATATTTCGGGCTACGCAATAGCCTTGCAAACTTAACCGAGTTGGTCGGTTTGCCAATAGCCGGTCTAGCCGTATCACATTGGTACGGGGGGCCTATCCAAGGTTATGGGGTGATTTTGCTCTTAGGCATTATCTTTGGAATTGTGAGCTTGGGGTGTCAGTATTTCCAGGTTGATATAAATCCTCAATTAGAAAATACTTATTATGCTAACTCATCTCAAACTAGTGAGATTCAGTCAGACTCCGCACCAAATGAACCTGGTGAGATATCTGAACCAATCTCTCTGCCGCAAATGCCAACTCCTCAAAACCAGATAGATAGCAGCATTTGGAAAAACTCTAATTTTTTGGTGTTTCTACTTTATTTCGGCTTATGGACGTTTGCTGTTAATCTGAGTGCCCCGTTTTTTAACCTCTACTTACTAGATACACTGAACCTGGATGTGAGTTGGGTAACTTTCTACAACAGCCTTCGAGCAGGGGCACACATGCTGATGCTTATCGTGTGGGGTAGATTAGCAGATAAAATAGGCAATCGTCCGATTCTAATTACTACTGGAATTCTAATTGCAGTCATACCCTGGCTGTGGCTGAAGATGGGTTCTAGTCCTCTTGACCTTTGGCTGTGGTTGCCGCTGTTACACATTTTTATTGGGGCTAATTGGGGAGGAGTTGACTTGTGTAACAACAATCTTCAGATAGAAATTGCACCAGTAAAAAATCAGTCTATCTATTTTGCTACAGCAGCAGCTGTCGCTGGAGCAAGTGGTGCTTTAGGAGCAACTATCGGTGGCTTCATCGCTCAATTTGCTGGGTCTTTTGGCATAGCAGAAGTATTTATTGTATCTGGTGTATTACGATTAGCTTCACTTGTCCCACTCATTGCTAAAAAAGATTTGGGTAGTTAGGATGAAATTTTTTTGTTACGGATATGAACAAATAATTTTGTATTCAACCTGGAGATTTATCCACCTATAGGAAGAACTGCTAACTTACATCTTTATTTTACAGTAAGAAAGATTAATAACATAGTGACCAAGTTCATGTCAGTAAAGCAGATTATAGAAATCTGTTATTACATAAATCTGGCTTTATTCATTTTTTAGTAATGCTTAAGGTAGACAAATCAAAAATTACCACCCAACAAGTTGAAGCTTTCCAGCAAGACGGTGTTATCTGCGTAAAAAATGTTTTGGATGACATCTGGGTAGAACGGATGCGAACAGCCGTTGACAAGAATGTATTAATCCCTGGCCCTTTAGAAGTTAAGGGCATCCCCAAATCAGAAGGTCATGTGGAACATAGCAGTAGCTTATGGCTTACTGATGCTGATTTTCGTGCTTTGGCTTTTGAATCTCCGCTAGCAACGCTCGCCGCTCAAGTCTTGAAATCAGAAAAACTCAACTTTTTGACTGACGGTTTCTTTGTGAAAAAGCCGAAAGCAAACAGCCGTGTCGGCTGGCATAACGACCTGCCTTACTGGCCCATACAAGGCTGGCAGTGTTGTAAAATTTGGTTGGCTTTAGATAGTGTCAACCAAGAAAATGGTCGATTAGAGTATATTAAAGCCTCTCATCGATGGGGCAAAGAGTTACGTGAAGGATCAAACCCTTCCTGGTTTGTAGAGCCAGAGCCTCACGAACTTTTGTCCTGGGATATGGAGCCTGGAGATTGCTTGGTTCATCATTTTCTGACAATTCATCATTCAGTAACTAACATATCTTCTACACAACGACGTGCGGTAGTCACGAATTGGACTGGCGATGATATTACTTACTATCACCGCCCGAAAGCATGGCCTTTCAGACCTGTCGAAGAAATTGATCTACCAGAATTGAATTCATTCAAAGCCAAAAAAACTGGTGAGCCGATAGACTGCGATATATTTCCGAGAGTTGAACTACATCACTAATTGCTGCAAATCAATAATTTGATCGAATTGGAAGATGATTTGTATTAATATTTAACCATCTGCCGATCATGTTTTGGTAGCCTTAAACTTTTTGTTAGTGAATAAATAGTTAAATCAACAATGATTAAGCCTCTATTGGTTAACACTTATGATCCCAAGGGAGGAGCGGGAGCTGCTCGTGCTGCTTATCGGCTACATCAGGAACTAATGAGGTTAGAAATTGATTCTCAGATGCTAATTCAAGATAAAAGAATAGCTGACTCTACTCTGGTTAGTTCTCCGAATAAGGTAGCCGAAACAATCTGGAAAGCTCGTCCGATTTTAAATGATTTACCAGTAAAACTTTATAAAAATAGGCAATGTAACCCTACATTTTTCCGGCTGCAATGGCTCCCTAATACAGTTACATCGCAAATTGCTAGACTTGAGCCAGACATCATTAACCTGCATTGGATATGTGACGGATTTATACCAATTGAAGCGCTGGCAAAATTCAATAAGCCTATTGTTTGGACATTTCATGATATGTGGGCATTCACTGGTGGATGCTGCTATTCTCTAAGGTGCGATCGCTATACAAAATCTTGTGGAAATTGCCCTCAACTCGGTAGCAAGCAAAGCTGGGATTTATCTCGCTGGGTTTGGCAACGTAAAATTAAAGCATGGGAAAATCTCAAGCTTACTATTGTTTCTCCTAGTAATTGGCTTGCTGAATGTGCTAAATCCAGTTCACTATTTTCAAATAGTGATATCAGAGTTATTCCTCACGGCTTAGACCTCAGCATTTATAAACCAACAAAGAGTCAAATAGCTAGAAACTTACTGAGCCTCCCGCAAAATAAGCAACTAATTCTATTCGGAGCAATCAACGCAACTAGCAATTTCAGAAAAGGATTTGATCTATTGCAATCAGCGTTGCAAAAATTGAGCCAGTCTGAGTGGAAAGATCGGATTGAATTAATTGTTTTTGGTTCACCTCAACCTCAAGAGCCAGTTGATTTAGGTTTTAAGGTGCATTACTTAGGCAAAGTTGATGATGAGAATAAACTAGCGCTTCTGTATGCATCTGCGGATGTGATGATTGTGCCCTCAATTGAAGAAGCTTATGGACTGACTGCTTGTGAATCCCTGTCCTGCGGCACACCTGTGGTTTCTTTTGATTCAACGGGACTCAAAGATATAGTTGAACATCAAAAAAATGGATATCGAGCGCAATGTTTTAGTTGTGATGACTTGGCAAATGGTATTATCTGGGTAATAGAAGACAAAGAACGGCATCAAAAACTTTGCGATCGCGCTCGTGAGAAAGCCGAACAAGAGTTTCCGAGCGAGCTACAAGCATATCGTTACTTATCCCTCTTTGAGGAAATGGTTACGCATTAATTTAACAACCTCTGACTACGAAGTGAAGACCGCTCAATCCCAGATTGAGTGTGGCGTTTCACCGTTTATTACTGCCCAAAGTTTCATTGATAGTTGTGATTAATAACTCATTTAGAGGGATTCCCGCTGTTTTCGCCATAGAGGAAATCACACTTTTGGGGGCAAAAGAGCAATACAACCCAGCTTCTAAGAACCAAGGTTCTCCCTTCGGGTCGATGCGGAAGTCAAATAAACTGTAGTGGCGACAACCCAAAGCCTGATGACACTTCTTAGCTACTTGCTGAACCTTTTGGGTAATGGGGTCGTTAGGGTCTACAATCCAAGACTTCTTATTATCTTTAGCAGCAAAACCCAAGTTGCCATCATCGGTTTGTTGGAGTTTATCAGCATGGTTGCGGATGGGTTTGGAGTCAGGGTCTAACAGATACTCTTCAAGGGGTAAACCCACTAGTTGCCCATCTCTGACAATAATGCCGCATCTGACTTCTCGACCGAGTTCGATGAATTCTTCTACGATGACCTCATCTGAATATTCAAATGCTTTCTTCAGAGCAGCGTCATATTCAGTAGCCTCTTTGACTAAGGCTATCCCTAAAGAGTTATCGGAACTTACAGGTTTAACGATCGCTGGAAGTGAAATTGTCGGCGTATCTCCTTGGCGAAGCAGTTCTCCACGAGGCACTTTTACCCCTGCTGCTTCAACAATTGCTTTGGTTCTGCCTTTGTGCGCCGCGATCGCCATAATATCTGAAGTATTGCCGACATAAGGGATCTTCAGCAAGTCGAATAGGGCGCGGTAGTGAGTCATTCCAGGAATACAAAACATTTGTGGTAACACGAGGTCAATGTTTTGCGCTGTTATAAACTCTATGGCAGCAAACAGAGTCATCGGTTTAGTATTAGCAATATCTTTAGGGCTGAGTGAGGGAGGAAATCGCCATTGGCGATCGGGTGTGATGTATGCAATCTGAAAATCATATTGCGATCGATCCGCCGTTGCCGCGAGACAGTCTTGGGCGTAAAGGCGTGACAAATCACAGTAAAAATCATTGTATGCAGACCCAACTAAATGAAGGATACGAAGTACTGACATTATTCATCTTCCTATGTATTGTTAGTATTTATATAGCGGTTATCAGTTGAGTGGGCTATAAGAACCCCACCCCCAACCCCCTCTTCGCTTGCGGGGAGGGGGCTATTATCTAGTGAATTCTTCTTCAATTACGAATTACGAATTATTTTAATCGCCACCTAATTCCACCAGTTTGCCAATGTTGAAGTCTATTTTTACCCATCCTTTGAGTTGTTGCAGATTCTTCAGCAAAAGTAAGGGAATTTGCCAATGATGCAAAGTCAAAAATGGTATAGGGTCATCAAGACTGTAAATAGCATCAGTGCCCCGCACTAAAGTATTAACCGATGTTTGCAATTGTTTCCAAGAACGAATACCAGTTAGTCGCCAGATTTCGTGATATAGAAAGTAAGTCGGCTTGCTACTTGCTAGGGGTTCCAGAGGTGCAGCTAGGGGAGTTTTACCAAGATAGGCATCTGCAACACCTGGGTGATTGTAGAACATTGTAATTGCCGAATGGGTACGGGGATTGCATTCAATGGCGTAAACTGTACCATCTTCAGATTGGATAAAGTCAAAAGAAACTTGCCCAGTCAATGCCAAACTCTTGACGAAGTGTTGCACCCATTCACGAATTTGGGGATTTTCGACGTTTTCATAGTTGATTTGAAACGCAGAAGAGTTTGAACAACAATGCAATCTTAATTCCCCATCGCGCACTGTACTATGTGTGCATAACTCTTTACCAGGGATAAACTCTTGCATAATCCAAGGTTTTTCTGGACTGATGGGTAAACTGTTGACAAAGGCTGCTGTCTCTTCTGGGGTGTCGCAGGGAAGTTTGGTTAAATTTAAGCGGCGAACGGAGTCGTAATCAATACTTTTAAGAATATATTTGCGGCTTTCTTGACTAAAATCGAAATTGATAACTTGTTGAGGATCGGTGATTTTAAATGATTTGGGGACAGATAAACCAAGCGATCGCGCCCGATCGGTGAAGGCAAATTTATCATCCAACATTTTGGTTATGTCTGGATCAAAGTGGAAAACTTCACAGTATTCTGATAATAGAGGCTTTGCTAAAGAGTCATAATAGCTAGCGACAGGACTGCATACAGGTACGTAAACGTCAACCTTTTCTTTTTTGACGATTTCTACTAGCGCCTGGATATAGCCTTCTGGATCTTCTTGTGGAGCCGGAACCGTATAAAAACGACTTACCGCTTTTGAGAATCTATGACCAGACAACCAGTATTTGTTACCTTCAATCAAAATAACTCTGTGTCCTGCGGCATGGAAAGAGCGAGCAAGTTGCAATGCTTTAGTCATCTTGGCTCCACTTACCAAGATAGTCTGAGGATGAGCAGCTACGATAGCTTTTTTCGTAAACGGCGATCGCCTACGGCGGGGCGTAGCCCAACGCACAATGTCCCACAACAAAGATATCAACACTATCAAAGCATTGAACGGCAAGGCTATTAGTAATAATGTCAGAGTACCGAGAGTCTTGAATAGAGCTACTATCTTTACGCTAATACCTGTTGATGACGTTGGAGATTGAGGCAGAGATAAAGAAATTGATTGTGCCATAAGTCTTTCCTTTGTGTTTATTGTAGAGACGTTGTATTGCAACGTCTCTACAAACTTTGTTACGCCACTCGTCTAATCAGAGTTACACCATCTCTGATGGGTAACAGAACTTGTTCTACACGAGGATCGGCAGTGACAACACGGTTGAACTGAGCGATCGCTTCACCGTTGGCGGTGCGTTGTTCGGGTGGTAGGTAAACTTGTCCCTGCAACAAAGTGTTATCCACACAGATTAATCCGTCGGGAGTCAGTAAGTTATTATCCAAAATGATCTGGAAGTACTCTACATACTCTTTTTTATCAGCATCAATGAAGATGAGATCGAATACTTCTTTTCTGGCAGCCAGCTTGTGGAGTGTCTCTAAGGCAGGTGCTACTTCCACAACGATTTTGTCGCCGTGGGGAGACTCACTAAAGCAAGCTTGAGCAAATTCAGCAACATAAGGATCGACTTCGCAACCGATAAGTTGCCCATCACTTGGTAATGCTTCTGCCATTGCTAAGGCTGAATACCCTGTGAACATTCCTACTTCTAGAACGCGCTTTGCTTTGGTGATATGAACAAACATTTTCAATGTCTGTCCTTCAAGATGCCCTGAGAGCATCTCCTGCTCAAGTTGACGCACTGTTTCACCATCGCTGAAGCGTTTGCTCCAGTCTTCTTTGCTAGTTTTCTGCGCCAATGCTGTCAATGCGCTCGATTCTGGGGTGGTGTAATCATCCAAGTAGGGATCTAAACCCGCTGCTAATTGAACTCCCTGCCGCAAAGAATCTAATATCTCTACGGGAATGTTGTTCTCTTCTGCTAATTTGAGGGTTTGCTGTAACTGGGCTACTAAAATACTATGTGGCGTTATCGGTCTAGCTGTTTCTCGTCCTAAAACACTCGTCATATTTTCACACCCCTACTAGCTTGGCTTCTTGACTTTCAATGTATGCGTCAACACCTTTTCCGCCACGAGGGTATTTAGCACAAAGACGTTTGTGTTCAGCTAGAGCAGCATCAAGTTCTTCACGAGTCAGATCGTTGGCAAAGAAGCACTCACCAATCGGACAAGGCATAGCTGCACGTAGTTTGCCATCTCGTGTCAAGCTTATAGACTGGGTAGCATCCCAGAGCAAATCCCCATCTAGTAGAGGATGATCGAGTGATAAACCGATACGACTCATCAAGTCTAGGATGCGATCGCGCTCTCCTGTGGGGATATAGCCGCGTTGTGCTGCAATGGTTGCAGACAAAGCCATATCTATATTGACCGCATGACCATGATATAGAGGTATCTGAGGTGCTAATTCTAGGGTAGGACTCCAAGTATGACCGTAGGCGATGACGCGATCGAGGTCTAGTTCATGCAAGTTAGGAGTCTCTAACTCCAACATAGTTTTGATGGCCTCGTAGTTGACTTTATGGGCAATCTCTTTAATTTCCGGTGTCGCGTTCACGTGTCCAAAGTGAGTGGAAAGCAGTTCTTCGCCATATTCGTATAGCAGTTCAAAGACTTCTGAGTTAGAGACTACAGCAATTTTTACTAACTCTGCCATCCCATTACGAACTTGAGCCGTTGGCAAGGTTTTCAAGAATGAGAAATCTAAGATCACTTTCAAAGGTGCGTGATATGCTCCCAAGCGATTTTTCAACTTGCGATGATTAACTGCTACCTTAATCGCCACACCTGCATCGATCAAACCAATCAATGTAGTAGGAATGCGGATATAGTTACTCTTACGACGGTAAGAAGCACAAGCAAATCCAGCCACATCAGTAACTAGACCACCACCGACAACTAAGACTGGTTCTTTACGAACTAAGCCGAAGTCTGAAAAAGCGTCAACAATTTTTTCAAAGGTTGCCAGTGTTTTAGCTGGCTCTGTAATGATGATCGGAAATACCGTCAGTTCAATATCATAGTGTCTAAAATATGACCTGATCTGATCGCCATAAAGCTCATGGACATTGGCATCAATTACAGTCAGACAGCGACCAAATTTTGCATAGCTATCTGCAATTTCTCTGTTTTCAATATCAAATGCACCGTTCACATAGACAAGACTAAAATCGATTTTTTCGTAACCTTGCACGTGAAACGCAGATTCTGTAGCTTCAAATGATGCTTGAACTTTATTCATTGTGTTGCCCTTATTCCAATTAAAAAATTGTGAGATTTCGGTAATAATTGCGATTTACCCTAATGAATGCCAGCAAGCAACCATGCTCTTTACCCTTTCAGATAAAAGACAGGAAAAAATTAGCTTTCAATCAAAAGCTAGCGACTATTGCTCACTGGCAATGTTTTTAAACAACACCATTCATTTGAGTAAATTCTGTAGATGGGTTAACCTTTAATTCGGCATAACCTCAAACAAGTCAATTAGTACCACTAGGAATATATTGGCATAATAATTGCCTGATTCTTCTGTGGATTGTTGACTTTTATTTTGGGAAATTAATCTGAATTTATTCTTAATTCAGATTTATTCCACTATATATAATAATGGCTTTCCAACTGTACGATTCCGCAAAAATTCTAGCCTAGACAACTGATTATATCGTTGTTCTCCAAGCTTCAATTTTAGATTAGAACCCTGATTAATCGTTAGTTCGCTGTTTATTAGCATTAGTCTCAAACCTTATATTACTAAACTCGCTACATTCTCTTTACTTCAGAATAACAGTGGACTTTTAGGAAGTTTAACTGAAGTTTATCTGAATTTTTATTAACTCCAATATGTTTGTATCTAACAACTTTGCGATCGTTAGACTTTACAAAACTCATATTTTAGTAAACTACTCATATTGTTTATCATTGTCTATCTCCAGGCTGACACTTGATATTACAGCCGTGATTAATCCTCACCTCGCTGTTTTTCTGCATTAGTCTCAAACCATAAAATGGCTCAAAACAAAGATGACTCACTGCATTCTATTCAAAATATCAGTATAATACCTCCTTTCTGAGTCAATTTACTATTCAGTATTTGACATACTTGCCTCAGCAACTCTTGAAAATTTAGAATTTAAATATATCTGAGTTACTAGTAACAAAAATTTAACTTTTTTAAGGAACGGTTGTGCTTCTTAAAGGTTTCTAAGTTTGCCTAAATCGGTTACTTAGTTCTAAATTAAGCCTTTTCAGGCTAAACCAGCAAATAGTTTACTAGTTGGTTACTGAAAAGTTCAACACAAATCATAACATTACATTAATATAAATCATAACATTTGTAAATATATTTAAGTCAATCCACCATACGAAGGGTAGTGGATAACCAGATATCTACAAAAATATATGTCTAAAGGTAGATATTTTATACAACAAGATATTTTAAGCAGCAGAAGCTATATCTAAGAAACATCTGGTGAATTTAATTATGCGTTGCGTTGCTCGAAATCCGTTGCTTTTGTCGGTTATAGATGCACATACATACAATGTTTCACCTTTGCGGGTATAGCTTACGGGTAAAAGATCGCAATTTACCGGATGAACTCAACAGTACACTAATTCACATAGATAGCAAAATATTGCCACGATATGCGATCGCAACTGGTGTAGTCTAAGAAATCATGCAACACACGCTGTTTTTATATTATATCTGCGTTGAAAACTGACAACGTTACTGTTGTGCTATGTAGCTGTCAAAGCAGGAATCTGTGAGTGCGATCGCTTAGTTACTTTACAATATAAAAAGTTGAGTATTTATAACAGGCAAAATTTATTTAAAAAGTAATTTAAATAATCTTAATATTTATCAATTTAAAAAATATTGGGATTGATCTCATAATTCATGGGCAACCTAACATACAATTGGTGTAAAAATTAGCGTGGCAAACTTATAAGTATGCTTATCCGTTGTAGGCATATCCTTGTAAAATATGTAAACCAACTAGTAATTCCTAGTAGCTTAAACATGTCTTCTATGGCAATATGGATGTCAGGAAATATATTGTCACAAACAATTGATAATCCAAAAAATAAAATGGCAGATAACAAAATTAGAAATTCAGTTTTCTTCAGTATTCTTTTGAATTTAAGAAAAAACATTGAGGTAATTGCAATATAGATTATGTAAAATACACTTTCATTAATATGCAGATAGTCAGGAAAAACACTATCATGTATTAAGAAAAAGTCATCAAAAAGCAACAAACAGGTTATTAGTCCAGAAAATAAAAAGAATGATGAATATTCTTTAGCTCTAATATCTTTTTTAAGCAAGATGTAACTAAAGAGACAGATTGATGCCGAAGAACACCAAAGCAATATACCAATATTTGAGAAAAATCCCAGATAAAAAGGCATATTCATGATGGCAGATGGATCTCTGGTCAAATTTTCTGTAGGTACATTAACTTTTAATTGTAGGAATAGTGAAATTAAAGAAAATGGAATAATTGTTATTAAAAATGTTAATAATAAAATTTTTATTTGATGAATATAGCTTGATTTTTGAATAACTAAGTTTGTCATGGGTTTCTACTTTGATTATCTAGGACGCTTTTTGCAGATTTTTTAGTATTTTTGTTGGATAACTTAATATCTGCTATGAAAGTATGATTTTTCTGCTTGTGCAAAAATTACTAGTAAGGAAAAATCGGGTGTGTGACTGATAGATATACATTTAGGCATCAACCCAGATATTTATTCAACCTACTTACGTATTCTTTGTGTACTTAAGAGTATTATTTTTAACTCACTTTATCTTCTGGTTAATAGGTTAAATGTCAAATACTTGATTTACAAGGGTCTAGAATTAAGATAAGGTTAACAAAATAAAATCAACAAGTATAGATTATTTCATACAGCAAAAAAATATTCAAGTTCTTTCTCTCTTAATTTTTTTAAATTCTTGATGAAGCTTGCTATCTTAAATGTGCAGAATCTAGGTTAGTTATGGATGCTAAAGAATTGCTCAAACGCTATGCTGCTGGAGAAAGAGACTTTAGTGGGATGAATTTGCCAGAGGCTGACTTGAGTGGAGCTAATCTGAGCAGGGCTAACTTAAGTCGAGCTAATCTGGTGACAATTTTGATTAACTTGGGAAAATTCTATTAGTTGGGAGCATCATAATTACTGAAGTGTCTGCTTCAACATCCGATATTGCTTGACAAGTTAATTCGATAGAAAAAATTGAGTATTTTTAAGTAGACGAAATCTATTGAAATTACTTTTTATAAAAACTTAAGATTTCTTAACTTAGTTTAAAAAATCTTGGTATTGGCTTCAGAATATAAGAGCGATCGCTTTGTAAAGGTTAGTTGATATTAGTTGTCAAACTGCTGGTGAAGTTAGAAACTAAAGAAATACAACACACGCAATTATTTTATGACTGCTATTTCTAACCTAGAATTCAAACGACCAATTTGGCAAACCGCGATCGTATTGACCTTGGGCTTTTGGCTCAGTGCTAGTCTAGTTTTAGACTGGGTAATTATGCCTAGCCTTTATCTTTCTGGGATGATGAGTCAAGCTGGTTTTACGACAGCAGGCTATACCATTTTTTGGAACTTCAATCGGATGGAATTATTATCAGCTGCTGTAGTGCTGACTGGGGCACTAGCTTTGAGCAAAACCCGATATCACTGGAGTATTGGCAGTATTGTTTTATCTGTGCTGCTACTAACTATAGCTGTCCTTGACACCTATTTCTTAACTCCGCAGATGTGCGCTATAGGAGTTCAACTCAACCTATTTGAAGCTGCTGCTGCTATTCCGTCGACAATGAATTTACTACACGCTAGTTATTGGCTACTAGAAGTAGTGAAGCTAGTAGCTGGTGGTACACTTTTAAGCTGGTGCTGGCGCGAGCAATTTTAAGTAGATGGAGAAGTATAACAGTGAGAATTTCCACTTATAAATCTCACGCCAAAGACGCAAAGAAATTCTTTGCGTCTTTTTGCTACATATATTTTATGGGTTAATGAATGTGATGTTTACGACGGGTGGTTCCTGAGCGCAGCCGAAGGGCTACGCCTATGCGTACAATTTTGTATTTATATTTGTGATTTTTAAAACTTGGGATTTTTCGGTTCAATTGCTACTATAAAATGATTGAGTTTTTTATAAATGTAATTCAATAAGCAGACATATAATTATCTTTTACTGTACATTTTCAGCTTTCCCGGACATCTAAACAAATAAATATTTATAACAATTTTCTGGAAGATGATATTAATTAGTTTTCATGTTTACTTTACTGATTTATCATGAAGTTTATATATTTCTGCTAACTTTTTTTGAAAATTATAGTAATCTAAGTTTTAGTGAGTATGTTACTTGTTATCTACCATCTAGCTGAAAACAGCTATTTTGCAAGGTATCTACTACTAATCAAGAATTTTCCTGTAAGTTCTTGAATTTGTCACTCCAATTTGTGCAGGATGACTATTTAGCCCCACACAACATTAGAACCCGTTTCCAGTACTTATGAAGAGATTCCCTTCTGCTGATTTAGTCGCCTCTGCATCTCACCACACACCATCATGGCGGCAATTATCAGCAAGCTCATTCTTGGCCGGAAGTTTGCCATTCTCTTGTGCAAGTGATAATTTTGCCGAATCCCGACACTAAGAGTTGTTCTACAATCACAAACTTAAGTAAGATATTGAACTTTTGGAATGCTTAGTTTTTAATAATACTTTTTCTCTTGTGAGGTTCTCCTCAAGAATAAACTTCTTGAAAAAGTACCCGATGACTTTCGTCACGGATATAAAAACATACTTCCTCAGCGCGGGCTTAATGCCTACAAACCTTGATGGAGAAACATTTACGTTTACATTAAAGTAGATTTTGCTTGCTCCAGACTTTAGGATTAGGGACAAAAAACTTTTGTAAGAGAACTAAAGTATCTATAATTTTAGGCTACAAAATACGGATAACAATGATACTTTTGTGACTGATGGGCGAGAGCCAATGGTCTTTGTGTGGCACTTGAGTTACTGTTAGATTGGCTAGATTAGCTAAAGATACAGAAAACCAATCTAATTTTTGAAATACTATATCCTGACAACTAGTCGGGCAATTTTGCTATTGGTCAGTAGCATTAATTGGTTTAGTTGTAAGTTGTGGATTATAGCTTAACAGAGATTGGTGAATTAAGAGTTGGGGGGTGTGGAATCTCTGTACTAACTCAAATATGACCGCTATATTTATCTGAAAAGTGCTTCCAACAAAGTCACGGTGAATTCCGAAAAGGTAATTCACTAATTTTACCTGCAAATATTAATTTTATTCCAGAGCGATCGCAATGAAGACACTTCCGATTAGTAGATACAGATTTTTTCAAAAGCTCCAGCCCCTAACTTTGTTGAAAAAAATCACTGGTAAGTCGGTTACTGGGTGTTTACAGGTGTTTAGCACATCAGGCTCTTGGTCAATATATGTAGATGAGGGGAAATTAATTTATGCCAGCTACTCAGAGAAAATGTTTGAGCCGCTTTACAGAAATTTGCAACGCTTGAGTCAGCAAATTTCTACTCTCCCTGACGGAATCAAAGACCAGTTGCGGGCGATATTTGAAACTGGTATTGAAAATCAGGCGATACCGAACCCAGATTATCTGGCGATTTGTTGGTTAGTTAATCAGAAATATATTAGTTCTTCTCAAGCAGCAATGCTGATAGAGCAATTGGCGCTAGAAGTTATAGAGTCATTTCTGAATTTAGAGGAGGGAAGTTATGAATTTATTCCTGAGAGCTTTCTGGATGATATGCCAAAGTTTTGTCATCTAAATCTACGTTTATTAGTTGAACGATGTTTAACGCCCCAGAATGAAGCCGTTTATCGTCAAACATCGCCAAGTTATCAATCGCATACCTCACAGTTTTTCCAAATAAATGAGCTACAAACTAAAGCCAAAACTACGCCAAAGTTGCCTAAAATACACGGCTCTAAACCAGCAGCCTACTCGATTAATACTAATGCACACAGGGGTCAGCAAATCATCCAACCGCCTGCTGACAGAAAAATCTACACAATCTTGTGTATTGATGACAGTCCTACAGTATTGAATGCTATTAAAACTTATTTAGATGAGCAGACCTTTTCCGTTATCGGAGTCACTGATTCTTTAAAAGCTTTAATGCAGATTATCCGTATAAAACCCGACATAATTTTGTTGGATATATCAATGCCTAATTTCGATGGATATGAACTCTGCTCTTTGCTGCGTAAACACTCGTATTTTAAAAATACACCTGTGATTATGGTGTCAGAAAAAGTAGGATTTCTAGATAGAGCTAAAGCGAAGATGGTCAGAGCATCCGGCTATTTAACTAAGCCTTTTAAACAAGGAGATTTACTAAAAGTTATTTTTCAACATATTGTTTAATTTCCTAAGATAGCAAGTTAGTCCATTTAAACAGCCTATTGTTTTAGATATTTAAGGTTGAATATTATCTGCTTCACTATCATTCTAGTTATAGAATATTGTCTGAGTAAGTTAAACTTAATTAGTCATTCTCTTATATCATGTCCGGCTAAATACTTGTCATTACGAACGCAGCGATCGCGGAGTGAAGTAATCGCATCCGAAGTGATTGCAACTCTTAGAGACGCTCCGCGAACGTTCCACTCTGTTCCACTCGCAATGACATATCGTAAGTGATTAAGCTAAAAATCGGTAGGGTTATTTTTCCTGAAATGTCCAGACTCCTTCATCCCAATCTGATTCTGTTGGGGGTGATTGTAACCAATGCTGACAACGCAACAGATGCAACATAGCAGCTTTGTCCTGGCTGTCTGCTGCCAAAACATTAGCAAATTCAGCCCTGGCACGAGAAAACTGTCGCTGGAGGTAATACTCACGCCCTTTATGATAGTGCTCAATCACTTGTAATTTTTCGCTTTCAATCGGATTGGAACGCAAACCCAGTAATTCGTATATGGCTACTGGTTCGTTTCTACCCTTGACACGAATGTAATCTAGTTCCCTGGCCCAAATGTTTTCTTGGCATGGTTTAAAAGTGTTATGGCTAATAATAATATCGCAACCATACTGTTTACTGACACTTTCTAATCGAGAGCCAAGATTAACCCCATCGCCAATGGCCGTAAATTCCATCCGCTTACTAGAGCCAATATTTCCACTAATCACGGTATCTGAATTGATACCAATACCGATTTTAATTCTGGGCTTATCATCTACATAGCGACGTTGATTAAATTCGTGTAGACGAACGCGCATTTCTAAAGATGTTTGTACTGCCATCCAAGCATGTTCTTCTAATGGTAGGGGAGAACCAAATACAGCCATGATCGCATCGCCGATATATTTGTCAAGAGTGCCTTTATGTTTAAAGACTGCCTCCACCATTGATTCAAAATATTCATTGAGCATACTCACCACTTCTTCTGCTTCCAAATTTTCTGTCAAAGTGGTGTAGCCGCGAATATCGGAAAATAATATCGAAACTTCTTTGCGATCGCCTCCTAGTTTAGCATCATCTAATTTCAGCAATTCTTCGGCTAATTCCTGGGTCATGTAGCGGTACATCGTACTCTTGAGCCGCTTTTCATCACTGATGTCTTCCATCACCACCAGCGCCCCACGGACTTGCTCTTGGTCGCTAGCATCGGCAATTGTGTTAATCGATAAATTGATACTATGTTGTTCTGTACCAGTGCTGATAAGCGTGCGATCGGGGTAATATTGCTGGCGGCCTTTTAAATCAACTGCATGTAAAGCATCCTGATACCACTTGCTAAAGTCGCCTTCTTTGATGCCAATGACATCATTAACTAATTTACCTTCTAAACGTTCATCTACTCCCAGTCCTAGCAAACGTTGGGCGCTTTCATTGGCGGCGATAATTAACCCAGTTTTATCAGTGGAAACCACTCCATTGGAAAGACTACGCAAAATATCCCGTTGCATTTGTTCTTGTTGCTTGACTGTGGCAAACAACTGAGCATTTTGCAGTGCTACTCCTGCTTGAATATTAAAAGCTTCCATGAACTCTTCATCGTTGCGGTCAAAGCTAGCTTGAAAGCAGTCGGGAGCTTTGGGCCAATCAGCTGGATTATAAGGGGGAAACTCACCAGTTTTCTTTTTATTTACGAGTTGGGTAACGCCAATCAGTTGTTGATCGGCATTAAATACTGGCATACAAAGCAAGCTACAGGTGCGATAGCCATTTTGCTGGTCTAGTTTTTGGGCTGTTTCTGAGTCAGGATCGTAGTACAAATCAAACCCAATATTCAGCTTCTTGCCAGAAGCCGCGACTATCCCAGCAAAGCCTTTACCTACAGGGACTCGTAACTCTTTCGTTGAACCATCATCTTGAGTAATTTTCGTCCACAATTCATGACGGTCGCGGTCTATCAACCATAGTGTACTGCGATCGGCATTCATCAATTCTTTGGCTTCATCCATTACCCGTTTGAGGGTGTCTTCTAAGTCGAGACTGCTTTGAGATAGAGACTTGATTGCCTTCATCAGCGCCGCCACTGCTCTTTGTTTTTGGGTGGCTACATAAAAAGAGCGCGAGGACTCTAAAATGAGGCGAATCGAAGGGGCAAATTCTTGAAATAATTGTTCGTCAGCACAGGTAAAACCTTTGGTATCAATGCGCTCTGCAAGTGTATCGTCGTGATTATTTACAGATTTTAATTTATTCAGTAATTGCACTACTGCAACTAATTGCCCATGTTCATTTAAGAGTGGCAAAGCTAACATAGTGTAGGTGCGATAGCCAGTTCTCTTTTCTTGTTCTTGGGCAAAATGCGATCGCGGATCGTTATAAAAATCAAAGGGAATATTGATAACTTCTTTAAAAGTGGCGACTTCACCACCAATGCCTTTATTAGCGGGGATGCGAATTTCTAAAGAGCGACCGCCCTCGCCTTCAGCTAGAATTGACCAAAGTTCTTGTTTTTCTTCATCCAATAAAAATATCGTTGTCCGGTCTGCCCCCAGTAATTCCCCGGTTTTTAAGGTAATCGAATGCAACATTTCTTGCAGAATGGTTTCAAACCCTTGAGAATCAAGCATTGATAGGGTTTGATGAACAATCTGTAATTTTTGCTCGACATCCTTAACGACCTGTTTAAAAGTATCCTGAGTCAGGGGAGCAAGAAACGTAGAAAAAGTTCCTTGTCTTGTGGCAAGAGCACCCACAGGAGCAGATTTTGCTGGTAATTCCAGGTTTTCTTGGTTGTGAACACCAATAATCAAATCGGTGGTCTCCCCACAACTTCCTTGATACGCTGACATAACTGGTATTTTATATAACAGAATGAGGTTTTAGATTTAACAATGAGATTAAATTTATGTAGGTGGTGTTAAAAGCAACAATTGCTTGACATTATCCATAGTTTAATCGCTTGTTTAGCCAGCGTCATCCTGTGAATAAACGCTCAAGTTGATTACCAACAAGCATGGCTTGACCAAAACCCCTTCCCACTGGTGGATACAGATGATAAATAGAGGGTTAGACCCCTCATCTAAACGAAAAAACAATGTTTTCCGCAGGGGATTCATTGTTAGTGTTGGGTTGTAAGATTTTGCAAGGGCACACTAATGAGCATTGCTGTATCCGTAGGATATAGTCTATTTATCTGAAAAATGCTGGAATTTATAAGTAATTATACGGTAATTGTTTTAGTTCTGGCTTAACTGCGATCGCTTCCTGTCGCAGATATGTCAGTCGGAAAAAGAAGTGCTGAGTAAAAAATACTAGGACAGGTCGGCGCTAATAAACCACTCTATTTGTCTGTTGTGATGCCTGTGTCCGACTACTAAAGCAAACGCATCTTATTTCCTAATAAAAACTAAACATATAAAAGCACATCTGGGCATCGATGTTTTTGGTCTAGTTGCTCCCTTGTTTACATAAAATCATTCAGAATCAGAACTCGAAAAAGGATTTGTACAATAGAAAGAATAAGGATTATCATAATCACGATAGTGAGGTACTGTAAACTTATTATTATCTTCAGAAGCTTTTATTCGGCAATATGGTTCTAAATTGAGGTCTATTATATAATCGTTACCACCTCCTAAAGAAGGTTTAACTTCTTTGGTTTTTTTTGAAACCGAAAAATGACAAACCCATCGATGTACTGGATAAGCATGTGGTTTGTTTGTTAAAATTTCAGCCCTTCCTGGTTTTATACTATCTCCTTTACTTTTGTCAAAAAGAGAGTTATCTTTAGCATATTTTTCCATTTGTACCACTATAGTACTGTGCTTACATACTTCGTTCATTTCCATTTTTTTATCAGCATTTTTCTTATTAAAGTCTTCATTAATATATTCACTAAAAACAGGCGTATATCTCAAATAAATTTCCCTTTTAGATATATTTTTATTTTCATCTTCTATTGAGTATTCACAGCGAAATGGTAACAAACTCACATTCTTACTATCCTCGAATGCTTTATAAGAACCAGTTACATTACCTGATTTTTTCTTGGTTTCTAATTCTTCTTCTATCAGTTTTATGGTCTCTTGACATATTTTATTTTGGTAAGTAGAATCGGAAATTCTACTGATTACAAAATTTTGATATAAATTTCCACTAGTTAAAAATACAATCAAAAAAATTAATGAATTGGCAATAAAAGGGTGATTACTTAAAAAATCTGCAAAAAATGTACTATTTATAAACTTAAAATAAGGGGAATTAGGAAAAATACTATTAAATAAGTTATAAACAATATTACTTTGCTTAGAAGAATTCGGGTCTGGTGTATTAGAAGAATTCGAGTCTGGTGTATTAGAGGAATTCGGGTCTGGTGTATTAGAAGAATTCGGATCTAGTTTCTTAGGTGTATTGGACATAACGTTACTTTTTAAGTATTTGGATATTTGTTCATTTAATTAAAAACATTGATAACAAGAAAAACTTTACTCTAGTTATCAGAAGTGATGTTCATGGAAATACATTGAGTCTAATGACGACCCATTTGGTTAAAATACCTATCTGCTTTAATACAATCTACTTTTATTGACTCATTGTAAGTGCCATCAATCATATCGATTTGGCAGTTATTAAACTTGTGATTTTCAGTCACAGTAATTTCTTGTTCGTTGTAATAGTTTTCACTATTCAGACTTGAATACAAATCCTAAATGGTTTATTACGTTTTGCGAGAAAAAAATCTATCTTAGGGAATAGTGAGAATGAGAAACCATTTATACACTAAATCTTTAAGTGGCTAGACGATATAACATAATGCGAGTCATAACAACATATATAGTAGCCTTACTCATTTCACAAAGACGTTCGTAATCCTTGCTGAGATAATGATACTGATTGAGCCAGTGTCTGTAAACTGTTGAACTGGGTGGGAAGTCTCCAGGAAGCATATTCCATTAACATCTCTCAGGACTAAAGTCCTTACTACCAACTTGCTTATCCATCAATTTAGTCTTGACAGAGTACTACTAGCTCATAAATATTGATTTTTCTACAGATAGAGTTAATTAAAAATATTAAGCATAATATTATCTCAGCCAAACATAAATATAAAATCAGATTCAATCTTTGAGTTGAACCCATATTTACATGGGATGAAACATTCACCCTATTGTTGGAAATCCACAGGATTATTTGAATGAAAAAATTAAAGTCTCAGGTATTTTTAGGCTTGACAGGTGCATTTTTGGTAGTCGGATATTCCAGTTTGCTGGCTACAGAAATTCCCATACAGAGGACATCAAACCTGAGAAAGGATTTATTAGCACAATCAGAAACCAACCCAAATGTCAATGAATATCTGGAGAAAAATAAACCAGAAAGTTATAACGCTCTGAAAAGGCAGTTAGATGCAGCGATTGAGGATGCAAAAAGACCGAGTGAAGATAAAGTAGTAAAAAACCTTTGGTCATTGTCAAAAACTAATCCTCAAATAAAGTGGAGAGAAAATAACGGCAAAATTGAATATTTGATGGCGAGTTGGAAATATGTCAAAAACCCAACTGAGGATTGGAAAGTAGGTACAAAAAAAAGTATAGAAGCACGAAATTGGTTAACAGCCGTTCCTCAAGTTAAGGAATTTTGTCAAAATTGTAAGGGGATCGGTATAAATATTCCCGGTAATATTATGCTTTCTCTGAGGTTACAGCAGTATTTAGGCTTAATTTTAAATAGAAATTCAAACAAGACGCATTTTGTCGAAATGTGGGTGAAAGCTGAAGATTTAAGTAGACCATGTGTCGATCCAGAAATTAATGATTCTAGTTGTAATGTTTTTGGTATACCGATTCCTGCTACTTATCCGATTTTGCAAGAGATATACACAACTTCTTATGCCGTTGCTAGCCAAGAACATTATCCTTGGACGGGTTTAGGTTACACCTATGATTGGGGAAATCCCAAAAAACCTCGTGAAGGAGCTAGTGAATTTTTGATCGATGGAACTAAAGAAAAACCGATCGAAGTAGAAGTTGTTTCAGTCACAGCTACGAAAGAATATTGTAATAATCAATATTTAACGGTAAAAGATTAGAAATGAGCGCTCATGAAACATCTTGAAGGTAAAGTGGCTTTGGTAACAGGTGCTACGCGGGGAATTGGTAGGGGAATTGCCATTGGCCTTGGTGAAGCAGGTGCAACTGTATACATCACGGGTCGCAGCCTCAACAACTCCTCCAGTGATGGGGTTTCAGGGAGTCTTAGTGAAACGAAATCAGCCATTGAGGAAGTCGGTGGTGTATGCATTCCCGTCCAAGTAGACCACAGCGAGGATGAGCAGGTACGTTTGCTTTTCGATCGCATTCAAGATGAGCAAAATGGCCAACTCGATTTACTGGTAAATAATGCTTACTCAGGAGTTCAGGCATTAAAAGACGCTCAGGGACAACCCTTTTGGGATTCTGAACCTAGTCTTTGGGATGCTAGTAACAACGTTGGCCTTCGGAGTCACTATGTTGCGAGTGTTTTTGCGGCTCGGGTGATGACTAAACGTAACTCTGGACTCATTTGCACTATTTCCTCGTGGGGTAGTATGTTTTATCTCTTTAATACAGTTTATGGTGTTGGTAAAGTAGCTTGCGATCGCCTAGCTGCTAATATGGCTGTTGAGTTAAAACCCCATAACGTCACTTCTGTTTCAATTTGGCCGGGTATTGTTGGTACTGAGCTTTTTTCCCGTTTTGCTTCGGAAATGAATCAAAACAATGCTACTGAAAATAATTTCTCATTTTTAAGCGATCGCTACAACTGGGAAACTCCCTTATTAACTGGACGAGCGATCGCTGCACTTGCTAGTGAGCCAAATATAATCCGCCATACAGGACGCGTGCAGATTGTTGCCGAACTGGCTCAGAAATATAATCTTGTAGATGAAAATGGCGACCGGCCTGCATCCCTACGCTCTCTACGTTTTGTACTACCTGCTGCATTACCCGTACTGAGAAACTACTCATGGCTCATACCTGATATTAAAATGCCGTGGTCGCTGCTATTATTGAATGCCCTCAGTTCGCCTAAAATTTGATGGGCATCGGGCATGGAGCCAGAAGAGATGCGTCTTAAATAATGCAATAATAAGTCTTTGAACTCCGTCAACGAGTATTTGAACTGGATGAATCCACCTTTGATACTCGTGAATCAAAATATCTTCAAAAACCTTGATGTATCCTTACTGCTCACCTACTGTCCACTTATTTCAAAATAAGCAAATTTTGTCACCCCTTCACTAAATAAGCTGTTTGAGATCGTAAAACTTTGTATCCTGAATTAATAGGTCACAATAGTTCTTTTAAAACTGGTGCAAGAAGATTTTCGGTTAATTGTTGATTTAGTTTTAGTTCTAGGCGTTGCAGCTTGTGGCGGACTATTAGCGGCACTTTTGCGACAACCCGTGCTGCTGGGTTATCTCATTGGCGGGATAATCATTGGGCCGACGGGACTGGGATTGATAAAAGAACTAATTCAAGTAGAGACTCTGGCACAGTTCGGGGTCGCCTTTTTGTTATTCGCCTTGGGTGTGGAATTTTCCTTTGCGGAACTCAAGAAGGTAAAAGCGATCGCTCTTGGTGGAGGTGGACTCCAGATTGCTTTGACGATTTTGGTGACAGTTTTAGTCTGCGGGTTAAGCGGAGCCTGGGGAGCCTTACCTGCGAAGGGGATGTTTTTGGGGTGTATTCTGTCCCTGTCTTCCACAGCGGTTGTTCTCAAATGCTTGATGGAGCGCAACGAAACAGAAACGCCCCACGGGCAAGTGATGCTAGGGATTTTGGTAGTCCAGGACTTGGCACTAGGACTAATGTTAGCAGTCTTACCAGCCCTCAATCAACCAGCAGAAACTATTGGCATCGCCGTCCTCACAGCGCTAGCTTCGATTGCTTTATTTGCTGCTGGTGCGGTAGCTGCGGGGATTTGGCTGATACCGCCTTTGTTGCAACTGCTAGCTCGTACTGAAAGCAAAGAACTATTTTTATTAGGGGTGGTAGCCCTGTGTTTGGGCATTGCCCTGTTGACAGAGCATTTGGGATTGTCCATTGAGATGGGTGCATTTGTCGCGGGTTTGATGATTTCTGAGGTAGAGTACGCCGACCAAACCCTAACTTATGTCGAACCACTGCGAGATATCTTTGCCAGTTTGTTTTTTGCTGCCATTGGGATGTTAATTGACCCAGTGTTTTTGTGGAACAACCTAGAATTAATTTTGGGGTTGGTGGCAATAGTTTTCGTCGGTAAATTTTTGATTATCACGCCCTTGGTGAAACTGTTCCGCTATCCTTTGAAAACAGCCATAATCGCCGGTTTGGGACTGGCGCAAATTGGGGAATTTTCCTTTGTTCTCGCTAGTGAAGGGCAGTCTTTGGGGCTGGTATCCCGACAAATATACTTGTTAATTTTGGGAACCACCGCAGTCACTCTGATGCTGACTCCTTTTGTACTGCGGTTAGTGCCATTTTTATTTAACTTTGCCGAATCAATGCCCTGGTTAAAACCGTACTTAGAAGAAGATGAGGTGCGGGATGTGTCGGAAGATTTGCCTCTCAAAGACCATGTAGTAGTTTGTGGCTATGGGCGAGTCGGCAAGAATTTGGTGAAGTTGTTGCAGCAACACGACCTACCTGTGGTAGTAATCGACCAATCGGAGAGGAGAATTCAGCAGTTGCGCGAGGCTAAGGTGTCTTATGTCTATGGCAATTGCGTCAGTTTACACGTTTTGGAAACTGCCGGGGTGAATCATGCTAAAGGAATGGCGATCGCACTCCCAGACCCCATAAGTACTCGTCTTTGCTTGAAACGCGCTTTGGAATTGCGCCCAGAATTAGATTTGGTTGTCCGTGCTACCCAGGATAAAAATATTGAGGTGCTGTATCAATTGGGAGCCAGGGAAGTTGTGCAACCAGAGTTTGAAGCCAGTTTAGAAATGGCAACCTATTTATTAACTGGCTTAGGCTTGTTGTCGCCAGCTGTCGTCCAACGAGAAATGCAGCAAATCCGCAACGATCATTATTTAGATTTGCGGCCAGAACGCTCTGCAACTGAAGTGGCTCGTGATTTGCGCCAAGCCACCCGCGATTTAAATCAGCGCTGGTATCCTCTCCCATCCAATTCGCCTTTAATTGGCATGAGCATAGAAGAAGCGGATATGCGCTATTTAACAGGAGTGAGTTTGATGGCAATTCGCCGCACTAACGGCGAAGAAATTGATTATCCCAACAATCAAACCAAATTGGCAGAAGGCGATCGCTTGTTGGTAGTGGGAGCAGATGAAGAACTGGCGGCTTTGGCAGAATTCGCTAAGGGACAAGCGGCTGTACCCGGAGAAAATAGTGCTTGCCAGTGGGTTACAGTCAATGCAGACGCGCCAACGCTAGGTAAAACCCTTGCAGATTTAGATATCGCCAAGCAATATGGAGTACAAGTACAGGCGATCCGGCGAGATGGCAAGTTTATCCGCTATCCTGATGGCGGCATGGATTTGCGAGTCGGCGACCAAGTATTATTATGTGGTGGCTTGACAGGTCTAAGTCAACTACAACAGTTATTTGCGATCGCTAGTTCATTACCCCTTTCTCTTCCAGTAATTAAAGCTGCTGAGGCAGAAGCGCTCAAAGACTTTCTACCTGCCGATAGTGTGACTGATTGAACTTTAAGACTCCGCAAGCTAAGTGGCTCAAAATAGCGATCGCCCCTTTGGGATAGTAGTGACTTAGCTATTTGGGGCGTTTTTTCATGTTCTTCTAGGATAATATCGCTTCAAGCTTGGGGACTGGCGATCTTTTGGCTTTGACTACTCTAAATCTTGAATCTCTCTTACAGAAAAGTACTTAATAGGGTCATCTGCTTGATCTTTATCAATCGCAGAAGTTTTCGGTCTACTGAATTTGATTAACTTGTTTGATAATTGAACTTCCCTAAGAATTGAGCTTTACTTCTGACAAATTTATATCTTTACAATACTTTTTTATCTCATCTCTTCAGTTATCAGATACTTTGGCGATAATGATAATTACTGTATATACTGCTTTATCCAAAATCCTTTGTGATACGAGCAAGCTTTTTAAGACTTAACGACAAAAGTCAGATAGAGAGAAGCGACCAAAAAACTTCTTTGCGCGATAATAGCTATAAACTACGAAAAATAATGTTTTTATAGGCGTTGTAACTGTCTATTTTCATATCTAAATATTACTGAAACTATAATTATAATGTTGTACACAAGTTTACGTATTATTACGAAAGTATCTGCGAATCTACTCTGTAAGCTTTTAGGACAGCCTAGTGTTACTAATTTAGAAACTCAACTTCACGAACAACAAGTTCAAATTCAGCAGCTAGAAGAACAAGAAAGGGCACTTTACCGAGTTATTAGTAAAATTCGAGCTTCTCTTGAGTTAGAAACAATTTTTCGTACAACGACTAAGGAAACTTGTAAGTTACTCCGCGTCGAGAGGATTGCTGTTTATCGTTTCTATGAAAACTGGAGTGGAGAATTTGTTAGCGACTTTGAGTTTGCAGAGACTGGATGGGATGATGTAGAGACATTAGGAAAAAATACAGTTTGGAATGACTCTTATCTACAAGAAAATCAAGGTGGACGATATCGTAATAATGAAACTTTAGCTGCTTCAGATGTCTATGCAGCAGACTTGTCTCAATGCCATTTAGAAGTTTTAGAACAGTTCCATATTCGAGCTTATGCAACTGCACCAATTTTTGTTGGAAAAAAACTGTGGGGAGTGCTTGCTGCTTATCAGCACTCACAGCCACATGAATGGCAAAAATTAGAAATTCAGTTTCTATCTCAGATTGCAACGCAGCTAGGATTTGCAGTTAAACAGGCAGAATTTTTGGCTCAAGCAGAACAAAAAGCAGCAGAACTGTATAAAGCGAATCAGCAGCAGGACATTCTGTTTAACTTAGTTGCTGAAATTCGTGAATCTCTCAATCTAGACACTTTGTTCAAGACTACTGTACGAGAAATTCGTAAGGCTCTACGGAGCGATCGCGTCAGTATTTTTCGATTTGATCCGGGATCGAACTATACCTCTGGTGAATTTGTTTCCGAGAATGTATTGCCTGACTACGATTCTACGATCGCCATCAAAGTAAAGGATCATTGTTTTGGTGAAAAATATGCAGTTGCTTATCACCAATGGCGTATACAGGTAGTATCAGATATTTATCAAGCTGGGCTAAAGGATTGCCACATTCAACTGTTAGAGCAATTTCAAATCAAGGCACAAATTGTTGCACCTTTAATGAAAGGAAAAACTCTATGGGGATTACTATGCGTTCATCAATGCCATTGTTCGCGTGAGTGGAAAAAGCCAGAAATTCAATTTATTCATCAGTTAGCCACTCAGTTTAATGTAGCTTTAGAACATTCTGAATTATTAGAGCAATTCCGCTCTCAAGCTAATCAACTTGCTCAAGCAAATCATGCTTTAGAAATAGCAAATTTTCAGCTAGAAAAACTTAGTAAGCTAGATGCTCTAACCCAAATCGCCAACCGTCATTGTTTCGATCAGTTTTTAGAGCAGGAGTGGAATCGACTAAGACTAAGTGAAAATTTTTTATCTTTAATTATATTTGATATCGACTATTTCAAGGATTATAACGATTCTTATGGACATTTAGCTGGAGATGAATGCTTAATACAAGTTGCTCGTGCAGCACAATCTGTATTAAAGCGTCCTACCGATCTACTAGCTCGTTATGGTGGTGAAGAATTTGTTGTAATTTTGCCAAATACGAACGAATCAGGTGCGATTAAGATAACTAAGCTGATTCAAAAATCTATTCAAGAATTAAAGATTCCTCATAAAAAGAAGAATAACTTTCAATATTTTGTGACCGTCAGCTTAGGTGTTGCAATTCAAAGACCAACAGATAAAAGTTCATCTCAAGATTTAATTAACGCCGCCGACAAAGCTTTATATAAAGCTAAAGAACAAGGACGCAATAGGTGGGTCTTTGCAGCAAAAATATAAGTTTAATGATGAAAAAATTAAAAATATAAAATTAAAAATACACAACTTTAATTCTGGGCTTGTATCCCACAATAAATAAAGAATTGCTTCGAGATACGAGGCGCAAGGCATCTTTATTCCAAGCCCACAGCTTAAGCCGTGAGCTTGAGTTTTTAATTCGAGTGAAGCAAGTGATAAAGCGATAGGTTGTGATGTTTCTGCCTCACTACTAACTCACTTTCGGCTTGATATAGGCGATCGCTTGTTTCCAAACGGTGGTTTGCTGACTGTTTTCATCAGCAAGAGAGATACACTGTGGGTCTTGCCATAAAACCCTTCCTGTGAGGACATCGCCAGTCAGCAGCTTTAATTCTACTGGCGTTGTTTGTTTAATCAGGTTTTGGACTTGTCTAATACTGGGTAAAGTGGTGTCAAATTCGGTAAGCATTTTTAGTAAAGATGAACCTACAAGGCAAAATAAAGAGTAACTAATCCTTGATAATTCATCCTTGAAGAAATGGCAATCGAATTTACTAAGTATCATGGTCTGGGCAACGACTTTATTTTGATTGACAATCGCTCGTCATCTGTGCCCGTAGTGACTCCAGAGCAAGCGATCGAGTTGTGCGATCGCCATTTTGGTATCGGTGCTGATGGTGTAATTTTTGCCCTACCTGGAGAAAACGGCACTGACTACACCATGCGGATTTTTAATTCCGATGGTTCAGAACCAGAAATGTGTGGCAATGGTATTCGCTGTTTAGCTGGCTTTTTAGCAGACTTAGAAGGCGAATCCCGCAATCAAGACTCATATCGCATTCATACTTTGGGTGGTGTAATGACTCCCCAACTGTTATCTGATGGTCAAGTTAAAGTAGATATGGGTTTACCCAGGTTACTCGCTAGCGAAATTCCGACTAATCTTGCACCCGCCCAAGAAAAAGTAATTTCTCAGCCGTTAGAGGTGGCGGGGCAAACTTGGGAAGTCACCTGTGTAAATATGGGAAATCCTCACTGCATCACCTTTGTAGAAGATGTCGCAGCAATTGAGTTAGAAACCATCGGCCCAAAATTCGAGCATCATCCAGTTTTTCCCCAACGCATAAATACCGAATTTATTCAAGTGGTACGCCGTGACTATTTGAAAATGCGGGTATGGGAACGGGGTGCTGGGATTACCTTAGCTTGCGGTACTGGTGCTTGTGCTTCCTTGGTAGCTGGTGTGTTAACTGGAAAATGCGATCGCACTGCGATTGTAGAATTACCTGGTGGCCCCTTGCAAATTGAATGGTCAGAAATCGACCAACGGGTTTACATGACAGGCCCGGCTGAAAAGGTATTCACTGGCAAACTGTAACCAGCTTCTCATTGGCATTACTCAAGTATTGGGAGGTTTGTAGTAAGCACTTTAGTGCTTAATAAATCAGGACTAAAGTCCTTACTACGAACTTTTTAAGATTCACTTTCTGCTGGAGATTGGATCTGGGTATTAACTTTAGATTGTATAGATTCTTTATTAGAAATTGCGAGATATATACCCCCTAAAATTAGAGCCAGCCCTAATAAGTTAAAAATACTCAAGTTTTCCGAGAAAAGTATCCAAGCAAGAATCGCAACAATCACTGGATTGAGTAGTAAGAGTAAAGAGATAAATCCTGATGAGAAATTTTTCAGGCTGTATACAATTAGCCCATGACCCAAGGCTTCGCAAATAGCAGCTAGGGCAAATACTACTAACCACCCCGACAAAGTAACTGGGAAAACTTGTTTTTCCAAGATTAGCACTATCGGTATCATCAATGAAGTTGCGATCGCACAACGCCACACGAGGATGGTGATAGTTGAAAATTTATTACCGATCTGCTCGATAAGTAAAAAGTTTGCTGCATAAAATATCGATGATATGAGGGCAACAGCATCACCTGTAATATTATTATTAGAACGCAATAAATCTTCAAATCCGACTGCGATCGCACCGATTATGGCTAAGATTAGACCGATGATAAATTTGCGCCCAAAAATTTGATTAAAAAATAGCCATCCTCCTAAAGTAGTAAATAACGGATTGAGACTACCTAAGGCATTAGCATTCGCAGCACCAGTCTGAGTTAGCGCCCAAGTCCAAGATAATCGACCTAATACATGAACTAGACCTACTGCGATTAAAAGCGCTATCTCTTTGATTGGATAAGGCTGCTGTGGTAATACAGGTTTATCATCTGTAATTTGAGTACGTGTTTGGTTAATTCCACTCCATAATCCAAAGATAATTGTCGCTATCCATAAGCGATTAAATAATGTAGCAACAGCGCTCATTTCTTTAACAGCAATTTTAATAAATATTGCTGTTGAAGATAAAGCTAATAATGCAATTATTACTATGATTATCGGCAGGATTTTTGAAGTTTTATCAGACTTTTCTGCTGTTAAGCTTAATTGATTTTCTGCCATTTAGTTTATATGTCAGGACTTACGCAACTGGCACAAATAGCGGGCAGGGTGCAGCCCTGACACGCTACAATTTAAATCAAAACAAGCACATAAGAATACTTGGGCGTTTCAGTTGCTGAATTAAATAATTAGAAAGCAAGTTATGCTTGATTTGATAGATAGTTTAGCCAGTTCTATAGGCTAAATTCTTTAACCTAACCCAAACCAACATTGCACAAGCAATATGATTTCTGTGAAGCCTAGCTTTCCGGCACATGCCTTGATTCAATGCCAGTTAGTTGTTTAATTTCCCTGTGAAACTCCTCTATGTTCCAACTAATTTTACACACAAGACAGTACAACATCCGTGGAACTTTGAGATAAATCGTTAGTGGCGACATAATCCCTTCTGTTGGTAGAAACAGTAACCCGGAATAGTTTCACTTTTTTATTAGCTGGGAACCCTTTAATTTTTATTATTTTACCACAGTCTAATTCTTATTGCTTCCATTCTAATAATTCAATCCGTTTATACTTTTCTTGATCAAATTTATCATCAACTAAACGATTATTTTTTAAAGGGCAATAATAAATTTTGTCTAAGCTATCAATATATAGCATTAAACTGTGTACCGCATACCATGTATCCATCAAAACAGTATCAAATGGTAAAAGCTTATAATACACAAGGCTTTGGAGCATGTCTTTCACATGGTCTATCTTAGTTTTGCCATCGACATCAGGATTAAAAATTCGATAATCTATGACCCAAAATCTTTGAAGTGTAGGGTTGACATACACGCAGCTAACTACACCAATGCCTTTAAGGACACCATGCTCATTACCACTATATAGTATAGCTGACTATTTCTATTTCTTCAGAATACCTTTTATCTAAAACGCTATCATCAAATATTATGTAACCATTGTCATCAGGTTCAACTAGCTCTTTCCCGTTATCCCATACTAAACGAGGTGTTAATTTCTCTCTTTTCAAATCATAGTTAATGGCATCATGACTAATACTCTCTAAATGCTCTGCCAAATTGGTAATTGTATAATTAATTTGACTACTTAATAAGTATTGGCAGTAACTAAGCTTAGTAAATCTCATTACCGTTAGCAAATTTATCTAATACAACTTCTACTTATTTTCTCATGAATATTTCATGCTTTGCTTCCACGAGACAGACTTCTATTACGAAGACAAGGCTTTCAAATTCAGATTTAGTTAATACTCATGTACTATCAACTGGCGATCACATTGTGCCAGTTGCGTAAGTCCTGAAAACATTAGCCATAATATAATAAGTCAATATTAATTTATACTTGAGATTAAGTATACTTGGTTAATTTAAAAACTTATATCTAGTCAAATTACTAGAATCTATCGTAAGGGTAAATAAACTGATACTGTACTGATAAAGTTTTGGTAAGACTGACTGCAATCTTTGACTGTGCAACGAATGCGCAATACCCATCTATTGCCAAACGTTCTCCTGGTATTGGTGGAACAAAAACCGATGTGCAATTAAAAAATTAAGTCTGTTAGTGGCTGAAAACAGTCGATTTTCGGTACTCGTCAAAATGAAGAATCTGATAGAAAGTTGATTGTCACATCTAGATTTAACAGTTCAATCAAGCTCGCGTAGACCAGATAGCCCTGACAATTGGGCTAAACCAGGAAATATAACTGTATTGTAACGGTAGCTAAAGCTACCGTTTTTTGTTGACGTTGCAAAAGTTTACATTTAGAATGGAATCGTCAAAAACCAATAAGTATTTATTCTTATCTATCCTGATAATTTGACATTCAATGAGTATATATTCTTGTCTATACCAAAAATTTAATATTCTATAGTTAAAGAATGTTTACAAAAGTATTGATTCCTTAATATAATGAAATCAAAAGCGATAAGCCAAATTGATTGTCAGAAGTGATGAATGCTATTGAATTTCCCTGGCTAACAGCCATAATCCTCTTACCCTTGGTGGCTGCCTTAGCCATCCCCCTAATCCCAGACAAGGAAGGTAGAACTGTTCGGTGGTATGGTCTGGGAGTTGCTTTTGCCGACTTTGCACTGATGATTTATGCCTTTTGGTATAAGTACGACTTCCAAAGCTCAACACTCCAACTTGTAGAAAACTATCCTTGGATACCGCAGTTAGGTTTGCATTGGGCTGTGGGGGTTGATGGTTTATCGATGCCCTTACTGCTTCTGACAGGCTTAATAAATACCCTCGCAATATTCGCGGCTTGGAAAGTTACCACCAAGCCGCGATTATTTTATGGTTTGATGTTAGCAATGTACAGCGCCCAGCTTGGCGTATTTGTTGCCCAAGATTTGCTGTTGTTCTTCCTAATGTGGGAAATCGAGTTAGTGCCGGTTTACCTGCTGATTTCCATCTGGGGAGGACAAAACCGCCGTTATGCCGCTACTAAGTTCATTCTTTACACCGCTGCTGCATCAATATTTATCTTGATTGCTGGTTTTGCAATGGCATTCTCTGGAGATACCGTCACTTTCGATATGGCGACTCTAGGAATGAAAGAATACCCCAAAACCTTAGAATTGCTAGTTTATGCAGGTTTCTTAATAGCCTTTGGTGTGAAGTTGCCGATTTTCCCTTTACACACTTGGCTGCCTGATGCCCACGGTGAAGCATCAGCACCCGGTTCAATGATTTTGGCTGGTGTACTGTTAAAAATGGGTGGTTATGCCCTCATCCGCTTCAATGTGGAAATGTTACCCAATGCCCATGTGACTTTTGCCCCAGTGTTAGCAGTTTTGGGTGTGGTTAATATTGTCTACGGTGCTTGCTGTGCTTTTGCCCAAACCAATCTCAAACGCCGCTTGGCTTACTCTTCAATTGCCCACATGGGGTTTGTGCTGATTGGGATTGCCTCTTACACAGAACTGGGTATCAGTGGTGCAGTGTTACAGATGGTTTCTCACGGCTTGATTGCTGCTAGCTTGTTCTTCCTCTCTGGTGTGACTTACGATCGCACCCACACCTTGATGATGGATAAAATGGGCGGTATGGCTAAGGTAATGCCCAAAACCTTTGCTCTGTTTACCATTGGTTCAATGGCTTCTCTCGCTTTACCCGGAATGAGTGGTTTTGTGGGTGAGTTGATGGTGTTTCTGGGTATCGCCAGCAGTGATGTTTACAGTTCCAGTTTCAAAGTTGTAGTCGTTCTGCTGTCGGCGGTTGGTGTGATTTTGACACCGATTTATTTACTGTCGATGCTGCGTCAAGTGTTCTACGGGGAGCAAAATCAGGAGTTACACTTAGATGCTGTAATATCTGATGTCAAACCCCGCGAAATATTTATTACCGCTTGTTTGTTACTGCCAATCATCGGAATCGGGTTTTATCCCAAGTTAGCAACGCAGACTTATGATGTGAAAGCAGTAGAATTAGCCGCCCATGCTCGCCAAGTTCTACCAGTTGTTGCTCATCAACAACCATCAAGTCTGTACTCGCGTATTTTCTCTGCACCAACATTGGCTACTTCTCAAGTTGAAAGTTCGATTAACATTTCTGAGTAAATTAACTTCCCATTAAGGGATCTGCAAGTAAATTCTAAATATTAGGAGAATAAAGGGGTGGTTTTATAACTACCCCTAAAATTTTGGAACTATTGAGTTGAAACAGCTTTTTAGGTAGGGGCAATTCATGTAGACGCATTAGCAAAGCGTTTCATATAGAAACGGCCTCCCGCAGGGTATTGTCCTTACCTAAAAATTATTCAAATTTGAGAGTTCCGTCAATACTTAAGTTTTAATAAGCACCGCCTTTCCTCACAAGTTCCTCACATTCTTTTTAATCAGAGATCTTATATAAGGACAAACTCTGTACTTTTAATATTAGTTTTGTTGATATTTCAGCAAACTCCAGTCTGAATTCTGACAAAATTTAAGTTTTAATAAGCACCACGTTTCCTCACAAGTTCCTCAGATTATTTTTATACCTTCAATATAGAGACACTCAACTATTGCAATTAATTAGCTTGAGAGTTTACAGCCTTCTTGCGTTGGGGTCTTTCGGCAAAAGCTAGACAACCTCTTTTTTTAGCAAAGGTATTAAGGCTTAATTCTACTTTTGCATCTGTAGGAGAGTTCTCTCATGGATTTTACAGAGAAAGTGCCATTTTTTAATCTCAAGACTTTAGACTATTACAGGTGAGTCCTACGTAGGTGATACTATACCTACACTAAGTTAATTCCTGCCACAGTTAAAAGCGATTTAGTTTCTAAATAAAGTAAACCTTCTAGTGATTTATCCTGCACTAGTTAAATAGTTGGGGGAGATGCATTTTGACTGCATTTTCCATGAAAAAACAACTTTAACAACATAGGTACAATCAATATGAACTTTAAACAATTTGGTGTATTACTATCTCTGTCTACAATTCTTGGACTCAACGTGATTGGAACCAAGGTTTTGGCTGACGAGCCTAGTATTACTTTTGGAGATGCAATCGCGGCTAGGGGTAGTGCATGTAAGGTTGCCGATCAGCTTGCTGGAGAGGATGGTAGAACCTTATCGCTCATCTTGGATAACTTTAGTGCATTCAGTGGTGCCCGTAAAAGATGTATTTTACGCGTTCAAACTTTTATTCCAAGTGGTTTCATCATCCAAAATGTACAAGCACTATACCAAGGAAATACTGATATTAATAGAGGGAGTAGAGGTACCAGCTTAAGCAGAACTTATAGCTTTAGTGGTGGTGCTTTTGGGCAAGCCGTAGCTCGCCCTCAAACTACCAATTTTGCAGCGACTAAGGCATTTGCAGAGCAAGATGAGATTACTGTTCTAGCTGCTACAGGTTTATGTAGTGGTGGTGGGCAAGGACTATTAGGTATTAATCTGGTTGCACAATCCTCACCAGGAAGTTCTATTTACCTTGATACAGCCGATCTCAATGCTGGGGATGTGATACTTCGTTTTGACCTAAAGCGTTGCTAGTAGTTGCTTTTAGCGATTCTGAGGATAGATGGTGATACACCGCACCGAATTCCAAATTTAGTGGTCTTCAATGAGTGGTGGGTCTAAATCCCCACTCATTGAATCTACCGAATGTATTCTTCTTTAAAATTACAAATTTCTATTGATGGAGAGAAAGTTATGTTGAGATTAAGTAATGCACGTAATTTTTTCATATTAATGTGCTTGTTTTTTTTCTATTGTTATGATGCCAATTCATCTAGCGCTGCTGCTCCAATAGACAACCAGCCAAAATTTTTGGTTAATAGGAGATGTAATATAAGTTTCGATCCGCAAATAAATCAGTTTACACTTCGCTCTCCTATAACTGTAAATGCACAATCGCCAAGGGCTAGATGTATCATTAGAATTGATACCTCTAATACTCAAAAGCAATTTAGGCTCGTGCCTTTAGCTGTAAAAGGTGTAGTAAAGAAAGGATCAGCACGAATAGCTATCACATCATTTTTACTTGGGGATAAAGCAACACCATATCAAATAACATATGGAAATGCTAGAAATTTTGATTTGACCAAGCAAATACTTCCAACTAACTATACAACTACAGGAAAAAGTGTTTTAGGCGTTAATTTAGTATTAACAACAACCGGAGGAGAATTAGAGTTGACAGATATGAAGTTTGCACTTCAACAACAATAATAAGCTCAATTTTGAGCGATGCTCCCCAATTCTGATGACGTTGCGTTTGCAATCAAGGTGCTGTCAATATTGGCAAAGGCAGCGATAACTGCAAAGTCAGTACCTTGTTAAGTTATTATAGTGACAACTCCATACGTAAGTTCTAATTCCAATTGCGGCGGAAATGGAAGAAGCCTTCTAAAAGCTCTTGCAAAGCAATATTGCTATTTAACCTCTGTTTACTCCACTCTCTTGCAGTTCGTTCCAGAATTTCTGAGAAACTAGGATAGGCAGGAGATAAATATGCTAAATGTTTGACTTTAATTTTTTGTGATATTGCCAAGGCAATCAAATTAATTAATTCGCCAGCTTCTGCCCCCAATATCGAAGCTCCTAAAATTTCCCCATTGCGTAGCACAATTAATTTACACATACCAGTGGTTTCATCCCGAAGTTGGGCTGCTGCCACTGTTTTAAAATATTGCCGCAAAACTAAAATTTTATCTCGGCTAAATAGGCGTTTTGCCTGTGCCTCTGTCAAACCCACTTGCGCCAACATCGGCACAGAAAATATTGCCCAAGGAATTGAGGAATAATTTACTCGTAATCTAGGGAAAAATAGTGCATTGTTCAGAGCAATTTTTGCTTCATAATTAGCAACATTGGCAAAGTCATAACCACCAATTACATCACCACAAGCATAAATGCGCTGGTTAGTGGTTTGCAGTTTATCATTCACCACTAAGCTACGACGATGCCATTTCACACCGACTGCTGCCAGATTTAGAGGTTCAAGATTTGGCTGTTGTCCAGTCGCCACTAGAATTTCATCAGTTTCAATCGCCTTATCTCCTGCTTGAACCCACTTTTTATTTTCAATTAGCCTCACCTGAGTTACTGGTTTTTCGGTGAGGACGCGCACACCTTCTACTTCCAACTGCGCCTGAAGCAATATGGCTATCTCAGGGTCTAGATATGGAAGAACATAAGGATGCTTGACTACCAGCGTCACGTTGCAACCAAACCTTGCTAAAGTTTGGGCAATTTCAACGCTTTGGGGAATTCCACCGATAATTACCCAATTTTTGGGTAATGTCGTTCCCTGGAAAGATTGCCAAATATTAGAAAGGGTTAGATAGCCAGTGGTTTGCAATCCTTCAATCTCAGGAATTTCTGGACGCGAACCACTAGCCAGCAAATAAGTACGGGCACGTAGTAGGCGATTGTTTACGGCAAAAGCCAGTTGGGGTGAAGATTGAAATTGACCACTGCCAACAATGACATCGACTCCCTGCGCGGCTAGGATAGCTGGGGAATGCTGTTCTTGGAGATTTGAAGCGACGCATTGAGCATACAGCATCGCTTCTTGCCATGCCATAGATATATGGCATTCTTCTGAGGTATCAGTGTGTGTGGCATGAATACCAAAACCAGCCGCATCCTTCAACTTCTGCGCTAGTTTACCAATTTCGGTAAGAGCATAGTGATGAGTAAACCCATAGTCTGCTTTGGGTTGTACCAGGGCAACTGTAGCACGTAGTTGGGTTGCAGCAAGTGCAGCATAGTATCCAGCAAGACTGCCGCCAATAATTACAACATCGTAGTCAATTGTCATTTGTCATTTGTCATTTGTCATTGGGCATTGGGTATGGGAGAGAATGAAAGATTACCTCATCTTCCTTACTCTCCACTCACTGCCCACTCAGCACTGAGTTTAGCGCTGTTAGTAAGCGTTGGTTATCTGACTCTTCACGTACAGCAACCCGGAAAAAGCGATCGCCTAGTTCTTTAAAACTAAGGCAATCGCGGATTAAAATCTGGTGATACTTGAGTAATTGTTGCTGTAACTGGGAAGTAGATTCTTGGGACTCAACCAGTAAAAAGTTAGCAGCACTTGGTTGGGGTTGTAATCCTGGGATTTCAGCTAAACCCTGAAACAGTTGGTTTCGCGCAGGTGTTAGCCATGCCCAAGTTTGCTGCTGAAACTCCGTATCTTGGAGTGCTGCAATTGCCGCCGCTGCCGCTAGTGTGTTTACAGGCCAAGGATCGCGCCATAGCTGCCATTTAGCTAGGCAGTCAGGGTGTGCGATCGCATATCCTAATCGCAGTCCTGGGAGACTGTAAAATTTGGTCAGCGATCGCAATACTACTAAATTCGGATATTCCTGCACCACCGGAATCAGGCTTTGTTCCTCATTGGGCGGCACAAAATCCATAAATGCTTCATCCACCACAACCAAAGCAAATTGCTCCAGGTAGGGCAAAATAGACTCCCGTGAAAATAGCTTTCCGCTTGGGTTATGAGGGTTATTTAGCAATAGTCCGCAGTGAGTGCTGAGTGCTAAGTACTGAGTATTGAGTAAAACCAGTAACTCAGCACTCGGCACTCGTTGCTCATAACTAATTAGGGGACACTCCAGCACATTAGCGTTGTACGCTGCCAAGGTTCGGTAGTAGTCGCCAAAGGCTGGAGTGATTAAAATTGTCGCGGCTAATTGAGCTAATTCCCTACCGATTAGAGTAAGTAATTCCGCGGAGCCGTTACCCGGCAGAACCCACTCAGGCGGCAATTGATGGAAGTGACTGAGAGCTAGTCTCAGTTCACTATAGTTTGGGTCTGGATAGTGCTTAAGATTACCAATTTGGGACTTAATAGCAGCGATCGCGCTATTTGGAGGCCCCAACGGGCTGATGCTAGCAGAAAAATCCAGAATAGCATCAGGGGGACAGCCAGCCAGTGCTGCTGCCCAGGCTAAATTTCCCCCGTGTGCAGGTTGCCGCATTAAAAAAGGGTTCCCGAAGACAGAACCTATGCTTTTGGGGGTGCTACCTTTTCTCTAAACAGTTTTCCTGCGGAGAAGGCAGGAACCCTCGTCGCTGGAATTTCCATTTTTTCATTTGTTTTCGGGTTGCGACCTTCACGAGCTTTACGTTCCCGTGATTCAAATGAGCCAAATCCCACCAACGTTACCTTATCACCAGAGGAAACCGCTTCAATAATCGTTTCCAAAGCGGCAGTTAAGACTGCATCCGCTTGTTTCTTGGTAACACTAGCCTTTTCAGCTACGGCATCAACTAATTCACCCTTGTTCATATCAAACTCCTGAAGGTTTACTTGAGATTTCAGTACGGACGTGCATTAATACATTTGTACTGAAATATTTGCTTGCGGAAATACAAAAATCATCCTTTGGGAGTATTTTTACTCAAAACGCCTGTACATCCCATCGGCTCGACTTTTCAATGAATCATTCTAAGGTGTTGTAGCCTGATGTGGATAGATGAAACCATTAATTTATATAGATTTCAGGATTTTTTGTAATTTTAGAGTACTTGTTTCACTAAAAACCACCCCAAAAGTAGGAAAAAATACCTAGTAAATCCCGCAATTGCAAAGAAAACAGGGGGGTAGGAAGGCGGGAGATGGTCAACGTTTGTTGGCATTCATTACCGATGTTGAAGAGTTATTGCTGAAATTAACCAATTTTTATGGAAATTGAAAGCTCAGATTCCCGATTTCTCTAAAAAATCTGATATTTTGCTCACTTTTCATGTCTTCTGAAAAATCCAACGCAAAATTTAACTCCCTAACAAGCTTCTTTAGTCAAGAAAGGGTAAAAATCAAAGCTTCTCTTCTACAAGGCTATCCATTAGTCACATCTTTCTTAACATTTGTGTAGCGATGCCTACGGCAGTAAACTACGCTGCGACAACTTCTTCTAGTGCGTTCGTTACGTGTAGCTTGCTTCGACATAGGAGTATGATGAACGCAAACCCTTATAAGTAAAATGCCGGAGTGAGCCAATCCCTAGCAGGAATTTTCTGTTGCACCCAAGCCCGAAAAGCACGGGACTAAATTACAGCATTTTCCTGCAACGCCTCAGTTACTTATCTGCTCTGCGCGGAGAATTCTGTGAACAAGAAGATCCCCAACTTCTTTAAGAAGTTGGGGATCTGAGCCTTTAGTAGAGGTGACTCATCTACTCATTATCTCTATTGCCTGCCAGGAACCTTCAACCCACGACGCTCAAGGATTTGCCGCACCTCTGGGCTGGGCGCATAGTTATAGCCGTAGGAGGAGTTTTCAGAGTCATCGATAATTTGAGGTGTGAGTAACACAATCACCTCTTGACGCTGGTTGGTTTTGTTTGTACTTCTAAACAGCGAACCAATCAGCGGAAGATCACCCAAGATAGGAATCTTAGTTACTGAAACTCGATCTTGATCTTGAATGATGCCGCTGAGAATTAGTGTCTGACCATCTCGCAGGCGAATTGTGCCGGAAGTTAGGGAGCGTTGAGAAATTAAAATGATTTGACCATTACCTGTATCTGCTACACCTGCTGGAGATTTGACTTGGGGAGCAACTTGTAGAGAAACAAAACCGTTGTCATCAATTTTTTCTACTTGGACAGCAAGAATTAACCCTACAGTTTCTTTTTGTGCATTTCGCACTTCTCTAGAGCCACCAGGTGTGTCAGTTATAGTTACTGTTATATCTCCTACAACTTGCTGAGTTAGTTGGACATCAGCCGTCTGTCCTTCTTGCACAATTAGGGTTGGGTCAGTCAAAATCTTGGCATTGCCATTTGTAACCTGAGCCTGCAAACTAGCCAGAAGACGCTTGGGGAACTGGTATGGCGATGCAAGAGTGCCAGCGAAATTATTGATAATCGGTGTACTAGTCAAGCTGTTTCTCGCTTCAGTAGTAGCAGCTGGTCTAGAACCGCCAAAATTCAGAGATGCGACACCGCCTTCATTAGTAAAGAAGTTATTACCAACCCCAAAGGAAAAGCTAGTGTTGAAATCATTAGCTGCCAAGAGGTTGACGTCGATAATTCTGACGTTAACTGCTACTTGACGTCGGCGGATATCAAGAGGAGTAATTTGAGCTAACGCAATCTCAACTAACCTAGGAGTACCAATCAGAGTAATAGTACTGGTTCGCTCGTCTCCTAATACTTGTAAACCTCTAAGTAGGGGAATTGAGTCGGTAAATTTAATACGTTGAGCCGTTAAATCCGAGTCTTCAGCTGTATTTGTTTGCTTTCCGTCTGCTGTACCCGCTACTTGTGTAGTGACCCTAGTTATCTTTGGTTCAGCATTGACAGCACTCTCTGCTCCCAGGTTAACTAAAACCCTTAAGATTTCTTTCACTTTTGCTTGGTTAATTCTCAGGTTCCGTATTACTACATCACGAGTTGAATTAGGCAGTTTAGGTGCCACAAAAATCGTGCGTCCACTGCGATTAGCTTCTAGTCCACTCAAGCGCAAAACGTAGTTAAATACATCTTGCACTGGCTCGTTTTCTATATCGAGGGAGATTGTTTGATATACTTGCTTTTCAGTATCACCAGCACCCTGAGATGAAGTTACAGTAGATCCCTTATCTTCTCCTCCTGCATAAGCCAAGTTCATACCAGCAGCACGAGCCAGCAATGACAAAACCTCACGTATTGGAGCATCTCGCAGTACTAGACGAGGTACACGTTCCTGAGTTGCTAAGTCAACGCTGCTAGGAGAAGCATCGGTAGCCGAAATAGCAATATCTCCCACTGGTGGGGCGACGGCTCTAGGTAAGAAAGGTGGAGCCTGACTCAGAGGTTGACCTGGGCCAGCAGCTTGTGCAGGTTGTCCGTCAATGGTGACTTGCGGGTTAGGAACGAGAACACTTGGCTTTTGACCAGGTTGGGCTGGGGCTGGAGTTGTAACAGGTGGTGCTGTGGATGTGGGGGCTGTTGGCGCTGATGCTGTAGTGCCTGTGGATGGGCTAAAGCTGAGTGTAATCCCATTTTGCGATCGCACCACAGGTTGACTGCCAGGTGCATCGTTGCTGCCCGTTACTGTCACCCGAACACTATTAGCATCAAGCTGATTAACCTCGACAGATGCAATTCCTGGTGCTGGGTTATCTTGACGAAAGCTATTACCTTGTGGTAATCGTAATTGAGTATTGATAACATCAGCGACTAAAGCCTTGCCTCTTTTTGTAGTGAAAACTTGGGGGCGCGACCCAGAAGAAGTTTTCAAAGCAACGCTAATTCCACCATTAACGGGATTTAACTGGACATTAGTAACTTGACTAATTTGTGCCCAAACTGGTTGAGCCGCCAAAAATACAAAAGCGGCAGTACCTAAAATAAAACTATTACCGTGAAGCTGTTTCACAGTTCATTCCTCACCTTATAAAACCCTGTTTACATACAATTTTGAGTAGGCGGTTAGAAACCGCACGCCAATTGCTTATGGGGAAACCCCATTGGTGCTAGCCTCTTCCTGTGGGAGAAGACCGCGCTTTGACTACACGAGACTTTACCCACCTACCCTGCGGGAACGTCAACGGCGAACGTGAGTTTCAAAACCCTCAATTTTTCCTTAGTCTGCGGAAAGGGTTTGTCTACGCTTGTGTAGCCGCGAATTCTATAATTCGTCCTAGCTCTAATTTGACTACTTTTTCGGAGCAGCTTTAGCTGCTGCGGCTATTTCTTCTGGACTAAGTGGCATCAATACCTGTAACTGGAATGATGTATTAATCGCTGCTGGGCCTACCTGCATCGGCGTTTTGTCTAATGGGGATCTTGACTCTACTGGAGCCAAAGTTGCTTGATAATCTTTAACTATTAACAAAGGCTGTAACCGCTCAATGTTACGAATTATCGATTGTGTTTGTTCATAAGTTGCAGTAATCTCGGCATTGATACTACTGCGTTGCAGCTTGCCGTCAACCAGTAGTCCTAGACTGCCATCGGTAATCGGTTCTGGTTTTTGGGAAATTGGCACAAATTTCTTCAGTTTGGCTCTGACTGCATTAATAGAAGTTGGAGTATTGCCAGACTCAACTAAGCGGTTCAAATCCAATAGCAATGTATCTAAGGTTTTTTGGTTAGCAAATAAACTTAAAACCTGAACTTTTTGCTGCTTTGCCTGTGCTAATTCGTCTTTAACTTTGTCAATCTGTTTGATATTGGCTTTTTTTTGCTCAATTTGCGCTTGCAGTTCTGTGCTTTTGGCTTGCTGCTGCTGATAGCTTTCCCAAGCTGGCATCAGCAGGTTTAAAACTATATAACCTGCTGCCGCTAAACCAGCTACCCCCACCAAGATCCCAATAATTTTTGGTGTGAAAGCAATACCAAATACTACAGGTGAGGCTGGCGTTGCCTGATCGAATTCCCCACCTTGTTCGGCAAAATTTAAATCATCACTCAGCGTCATTTTGAAATGACTCCTGTTTGTTGCATATTACGAATTCGAGTTACTAACCCCACTGTGCCTTTTTTTTCTAACTCTCGAATTAATTCCGACGCTGGAACGTCGTTCATGCTCGATTGAATAGTGTATTTAACTACTTGAGGTGGCTTAATAATTACATCAGTAGAAGATTGACTCGCACTTGCTGTTAAGGGAGCCTCTACTAACGCTGCTGTCAAAATTCTGGTTTCTGTGGACTTCAAAAACTGAGACTGTTGTAAACTCAATAAGAAATCATTGACATCATTAAAAGAACGAGCCAATCCGTTAATTTCTAATCCCCCTGCGGGATTATTTGGTGGCTGACCTGCCGCTACCGCAACGGGTGGGATTTGCTTGATATTCTCGATTTGCACTGCGCTTGGGATGCGATCGCGCAAATCTTGCAGCATGGCTGACCAAGGACGAATCTGGTCAAATACAGTTACTAAAGCTTGGGTTTCCCCTTTAATTGCATTTGTCTCGGCTTTGATTTTGTTCAGATTTCCTATTTCTGTATCTAATCTTTTGCTTTCTTGATCTAGTTGTGCAATTTGACCATCTAATTCAACAATCTTCCCTTGTAACAACCACCAACCAACTCCCAATAAAGCTGGAAGACCTACACCTACTGCAACTCCCACATACAGTAGTGTTAAATCTCCTGTAGGAAATTTGAAGGTTATTCCTCCCTTTTTCTCAGGCTTTTTCTGGTATGCTGGGCGGTCTTTAAGAAAATTAACATCTAGGCTGTACATTTGATTACACCTCCCGCATTCCTAGACCGAGTACGATCGCCAAACCAGAGCGTTGTACCTGTGGATATTTATCAGTGTCCACTTCCAAAGCTAAAGACCCGATTGGATCTATTTGGGTAGTTGGCAAACTCAATCGTTGAGTAAAAAATTCATCTAGCTGTTGAAGTCCACCTCCTGGCCCAGCTAATAAAATCTGCGCTACCTCCAAATTTTCACTTTGATTTAGGTAAAAATCGATGGAACGGCGCAGTTCATCAGTTAGTTCTCCCAAGACTCTCAATATGGCAGCCATGCCAGGATCGAGTTCGGTAACGCCAGTTTTCCCGCCGTCTATAGGAGTTGCAGGAATAACCATTCCGTGCAACATTTCCATATCTCGTGATGTAGGTAAGCTCATTGCCCTTGCTAAGGCAGTTTGCATTTGATAAGTCCCGATTGGGACTGTGCGTGAAAATTGCGGTACTCCGTTAACGATGATGGCGATTTCTGTACTGTCGAACTCGATATCAACTAGTACTGCTGCTTCTTGCGGGCCAAATTGTCGCAGTTGTTCGCGAATAGTCCGAATCAGAGCAAAACTGTTAATTTCTAAAACATCAATTTGTAATCCTGCCTGCTCAAATGTACTTATATAGGTATCCGTTATCTCCTTGCGGGTGGCAACTAGGAGGACGTGTACTTTTTCAATGCCATCTTCATCTACAAAATACCCAAGTTTCTGATAATCTACATCAGCCTCTTCACGAGGATAGGGTAAGTACAAACCTGCTTCATGGTTCAGCACCATTTCTCGCAGTTCTTTATCATCTAACTCTGCTGGCACTGGTATAATCCGAACGATAGAATCTCGTCCTGGTACACCAGTAGCAACGTGAGAAGTTTTGATTTTGCTCTCAGCTAGCGCCTGCTGGATTAATTGCGCCATTGCTGGCGGGTCGTTGATTTGACCATCGGTAACTATCCCTTCTGGAACTGCTACCGATGTATAGATTTCTAGTTTCAAGCCTTGACCCTGCTTGCGTAGCTGAACAACATTCACCCGTTCGGGAGCAAGTTCAATGCCTACCCCTTTTTTCGATTTGCCAAACAGACTATTGAAGCTTTTTACCACAGTTGTGCCCGCTGGACTACTAAATTGAAAATTTAAATTAGTTGCAGTAAAGGCGTTATATATTACGTCTTTACGGGTAATTTATTTAGCCTATAATCTCAACAATTCTGTCTAAGCTTTTCACACCGATCAAGCGTAAAAATACTGGGAAAATGATTCAATTGCGAAAATTTAAACAACTTGTTGCTTTTGTACTGCTTGGCTTATTAACCAGTTGGATTGTAAGTTGCAGTACAGGTAATGTTAATACAAGTACAAAACAAGCTACTTCAGGAGTGGGAACTGTTGAGTTTTGGACAATGCAACTCCAACCTCAATTTACCGACTACTTCAAAAGCCTAATTGCGAATTTTGAATCGCAAAATCCAGGTATAAAGATTAACTGGGTTGATGTACCTTGGGCAGCAATGGAGAACAAAATATTAACAGCTGTCTCCGCAAAAACGCCACCTGATGTAGTCAACTTAAATCCGGGTTTTGCTTCTCAGCTTGCCGGACGAAATGCCTGGTTAGATTTAGATGCGAAAGTCCCAAATGATGTACGTTCCTCCTATCTGCCGAATATCTGGAAAGCAAGCACGCTTAATGGCAAGAGTTTTGGGATTCCCTGGTATCTCACCACACGGTTAACCATTTATAACACTGATTTATTAAAACAGGCAGGTATCAATAAAGTCCCTGCAACCTACGCAGAATTGGCACAAGTCGCGCAACAAATTAAAGACAAGACGGGTAAGTATGCCTTTTTTGTGACTTTCGTACCGCAAGATTCCGGTGAAGTGCTGGAATCATTCGTGCAAATGGGAGTCACCTTAATAGATGCTGAGGGTAAAGCGGCGTTTAATTCAGCACCAGGAAAAGCCGCGTTTCAGTATTGGGTAGACTTGTATAAAAAAGGTTTGCTTCCTAAAGAGGCTTTAACCCAAGGACATCGCCATGCGATCGATTTATACCAATCTGGAGAGACTGCGTTTCTAGCTTCTGGGCCAGAGTTCCTGAAAACGATCGCTAATAATGCGCCAAAAATTGCTCAAGCTTCGCAAATAGCACCTCAACTCACTGGTGACACAGGTAAGAAAAATGTCGCGGTAATGAACATAGTTATTCCCCGCGACAGCAAACAACCAGATGGCGCTGTGAAATTTGCTTTATTTGTCACCAATGACGAAAATCAGCTAGCCTTTGCTAAAGCTGCAAATGTCCTACCTTCTACAATCAAAGCATTGTCTGATACTTACTTTAAAGATGTTCCAGCTAATGCTTCAACAGTAGAAAAAGCGCGAGTTATTACTGCCCAACAACTGCAACAGGCAGAAATATTAACCCCTACTTTGAAGGATTTTAATAAACTGCAAAAGGCAGTTTACGAAAACTTGCAAGCAGCAATGTTAGATCAAAAAACTGTAGATAAAGCCGTAGAAGATGCGGCGCAAGAGTGGAACAACAAATAAATTCGTAATACTTCTCTACGAGAGGCTGCGCCAACAGCTACGCGGTAGTTGAATCTCGACTTCGCTCGATTACCGCGCAGTCGAAACTCAGTACAAGTTCGTAATTCGTAATTATGATTTACGAATTATATTGGTGGTTGATAAAAAATCGCCTACTAAATAAAGGGAACCACACAAAACGATTAAATCGTCTGTGGTAGCGGTTGAGGTTGCGGCTTCTAGTGCTGTGAATAAATTTGGATGGATTTGGCGATCGCTTAATTCGGGACAGAGGTTGTAAGCTAGGTTTGATAAGTAGTTTAAGTCAGCGGAAGTTCTACCGGGCCAGGGTTCTACTGGTATTGGCACTAAATAAAGGCGATCGCCTGGTCGCAGTAATGCGGTAAAAATATCAGTATGATCCTTATCGGCAAACATTCCTATAACCCAATTTGCGGGTTTGGAGTTAACTGCATCTAAGCTATCAACATATTGGCGCAGAACTTGGGCGGCGGCGGTATTATGAGCGCCATCAAGTAATAATTTATGGTTTTTCCAAGTAGTCCATTGCATCCGCCCCGGCCATTTAGTTTTAGCCATGCCGTTAGTTATGGCTTCTTCTGAAATCTGCCAACCCTGTTGTTGGAGAATTTCTAAAGCGGCTATTGCCAAAGCTGAATTAGTTAACTGAATTTGTCCCGCTAAGGGCAACGGATATTTAATAGAGTGATGGGCTGATTTTTTAATTTCCCCCTCTGCCCCTCTGCCCTTCTGCCCCTCTGCTTCACATATATACTCTGCCCATCCTGTAGCGATTTCACGGGCGGGTTGAGGTGTAAAAATTGGGCATTGTAATTCTAAGGCACGCGATCGCACCACTTTCTCTGCCTCTGGTGGTAATGGCCCAACCACAACAGGGCATCCAGGTTTAAGAATACCTGCTTTTTCTCTAGCAATATCAGCGACGGTAGGGCCAAGTTGTTGCCAGTGTTCCCGGCTAATGGAAGTGATGAGCGTAACCAAAGGTTCCAAGCAGACGTTAGTTGCATCTAAGCGCCCTCCCAGTCCGACTTCTACTACAGCCACATCAACTTGTTGCTGGGCAAAATATAACCAAGCAGCTGCCGTAATTACTTCAAACTGAGTTGCCGATTCGTCACCAGCACGAACAACCGCTTGGACTTTTTCTAATAATTGGCTTAATTCCTCAGAGGAAATTGGCTGTTCATTCAGACAAATACGTTCCGTCCAATCAACTAAATGGGGTGAAGTGTAGCGTCCTGTACGATAACCAGCCTCAGTGAGTACTGAGGAAATATAGGCACAGACTGAACCTTTGCCATTAGTGCCAGCAACATGAATTACCGGGACTTGATGATGGGGATTGCCAAGATTTGCCAACAGATTGACAATGCGATCGAGTCCTAAATGGACACCAAAGCGTTGCAGGGGTTGTATTACAGAATCAATATCCAAGGTAGGGAAATGGGGGATGAGGGAGCAGGGGAGCAGCACTTCGGCTACGCTCAGTGACCAAGGAGCAGAGGAGTAAGGGAGAAGTTGCAGTAAGTTTTTCCCCTCTGCCTCTTCTACCCCATGTCCCATTAATCGATATGAACAAAACCGACTGCCTCTGTGAAGATAAACAGTCGGTTAAAAAATGATGATATTGAGCCTAAATTAGGCTTCCCGATCCAAAAAGCCTTGAATTTGTCTTAAAGCCGCAGCGCCAATATTGAACACTGCCCAGCTAGCGGCAATAACAACTGGTGCTAAAACGATCGCTATACGGTAATCGATATCCATATCTAGAACCCCTCTTTTAAGTAGAAATTAAAGTTTTGTCAACAGCTCTCATTTTTATTTTTAGCTGAAGTGGGCAATTTTTCCAAATACAAATGTAAAGAATGTTTAATTTATGGGCTATTGAGCATTGGTTATTGGGCATAAGAGGCAGAGTACAGAGGGGAAAAACTGACTGCAACTTCTCCTCGGTCACTGAGCGTAGCCGAAGTCCTGCTCCCCTGCCCTTGTCCCCACTCCCTACTCTCTAAGCCTTGCTAAAACCAATATCAGTACCCTTCCCAGCATGAACTAAAGCTAACTTTTGGTAACGTTTAGCGTGTTGAATCAGTTCTGCGGCTTCAACATCTGTTACTTGCCGTAATACTTTACCTGGAATACCGACAACTAAAGACAAAGGCGGTACATTTTTAGTTACCACTGCGCCAGCACCAATAATGCTACCAGCGCCCACTCGTACCCCATCTAAAATCACTGCGCCAATGCCAATCAAACTTCCACGCTCAATGTAAGCAGAATGTACTACAGCGCGATGCCCTACGGTAACATGATCTTCTAAGATTGTTGGAAAACCAGCATCACCATGTAGAATTGCACCATCCTGAATATTTGTGCATTCGCCAATTTCAATTTGTTCTACATCTCCCCTAACCACTGCTCCATACCAAATGCTCACTCCTGTTGCTATATTTACCGAACCCATAACAACAGCATTGTTCGCAATGAAGGCAGCTTGAGAAAAATCAGGAGATGTCCAGTAAGAAGCGGTAGACACGATAGAATATGAATATGGTACCCAGGAACACTGGAGAAACTCCAACCTTTGAGGCTGGTTGCACAACCAGGATATCACAGCGTCAAGCCTCTACGCTGAGGAAAACACTAGTGAACAATGTTCCTGCCGCAACACCGTGTCTATGCAGCAGTGAGCAAGTAACTCAAAGTGGTTGAGCCGAAGTGTATAATCCAACCCACTAGTGCTGGTGAAGACAAAATTATGTTTGTACGCACTTCATGATGAATCCAGGTTTGCAGTACCCGATGTTTGGGCCGGAAATACAGTGTCCCCATTGTCGCCAGACTATTCCGGCGTTGACACTAACAGATACCTATCTGTGTTCGCGTCATGGCGCGTTTGAAGCTAATCCTAAAAATGGAGAGTTAATCCATTTGCAATCGGGGCGTCATTGGCGGAGGTGGAATAATGAATGGTATAGACAACATACTCATCCTGATGGTATTCGCTTTGAAATTCACGAAGCATTAGACAAGCTCTATACCCAAGGTTTTCGAGCAACACGAGTAATTATTGCTCGACGCTATCAGGAATTGATGAGTGGCTACTTAGAACGCAGCACGCCTTGGCGTTCTGGACAACCAGAAGCTACTGCGGCGCGTTTGTACGGTTTACCCGTGGAGTTTAGCCCTGAGACTTCAGAAGATGACTGTTGGGAAGTGATTAATTTTGACTTGGAAAAAGAGCCTGGTGTCCCTGTACGCTACCCTTATTTCAGGTTGTTTGAATAATGGTCAATAATTAGTGCTGAGTGCTGAGTGCTGAGTTCTGAGGGAGAAGAAGTTTTAATTGCACTCAATTCAAAAGTTGTTCATCCTTAGAATTTAAGTTTAAGGTCTTACTCAGCACTCGTTACTCAGCACTCAGCACTACTGTCTTATGCACCACGCCTCTATTCGGACTGCGAATATTCATCAAGCGATCGCTTTCTACGAACTTTTAGGGTTTACAATCTCAGAACGCTTTACCACAGGCTACACCCTAGCTTGCTGGATGGAAGGATTGGGCGGCAGAATTGAACTGATCCAAATTCCCGAACCAAAACCAGCCCCAGATGCGTTTGCTGATGAGCATTATGTAGGGTATTATCATCTCTCGTTCGATTTAACTGAAATTACACCAGATTTACCTAGCTGGTTGACAAGTTTACAAGAACGTGCATCACTAGCTGCTGAGAGTCAACCCGAAGGATTAGAACCATTGAAGGTGCTTTTAGAACCGACACAACAGCAAATAGGCGATCGCATTTACGAAGTAGCTTTCATCGCCGATACTGATGGCTTACCTCTGGAATTCATTCGGATTTTAGCAAAACTCCCATAATTTAGCTTTTTTATTACCTTTGTTGCTAATATATTGTTTTTCTGTATTGTTACTGAAGTCACAGATTTTTTTGCCAGATTAAAGTGTAGTCACTCACAAAAACAATTATGTAACTTAATTTACAGATAAATCTGCTAAATACATGTATGGATTTCCCAAATTTTATTCTAAATTTTATAAATATCCCTTGCCGTTATTACTTTTAAGTTTATGGCTAGTAGCTGTTTTTTTGTTGAGCGATCGACCTGCTCATAGCCAACATCCAGTGATATCTACTAACAAAGAAAAATATCAGTCAACCTTGCTAGCAAAAAGAATAATGCCCTCAACACTGACAGAAAATGTCCGCAAGACAGTGCTGGAGAATGGTCTAACTGTCCTGACAAAGGAAGTGCATACTGCGCCAGTGGTGACGGTGCAGGTGTGGTACAAGGTTGGCTCGCGTAACGAAGAACCAGGTGTGAACGGCATTGCCCACCAGTTGGAACACATGATGTTTAAAGGTACAAAAAACCGTCCAATTCAATTTGGACGTTTGTTTAGTGCTTTAGGTAGTGATTCCAATGCTTTCACCAGCTACGATCAAACTGCATATTACGGTACTGTGGAACGAAACAAGCTGAAAGCGCTCTTGGTGCTGGAAGCAGACAGAATGCGAAATTCCCAGATTGAGCCAGAGCAATTAGCGAGTGAAAAGCGGGTAGTAATTTCGGAGTTGCAAGGTTACGAAAACAGTCCAGAATATCGTCTCAACCGCGCTGTCATGCAAGCGGTGTTTCCCAATCATGCTTATGGGTTGCCTGTAGGTGGCACTAAAGCTGATGTCGAGAAGTTTGAAGTTGAGCAGGTAGAAAAATATTACCGCAATTTTTACAGTCCCGATAATGCCGTCTTAGTGATTGTTGGAGACTTTCAAACTGCAAATACTCTTGAAACAATTAAAGAAGTGTTTGGCAAATTATCCAGGCAGGAGGCAGAAGTTATTTCTCCCTCATCTCCATCACTCAGCACTCATCACTCAGCACTCAGCACTCCCATCATATTGCGAGAACCGGGAGCAGGGCGGCTGTTACAAGTTGTGTATCCGCTACCGGATGCAAATCAACCGGATGTCCCGGCGCTGGATGTAATGGATTACATCTTGACAGAGGGACGGAATTCTAGACTTTATCAGGCATTGGTGGAATCAGGTTTAGCTAGTGAAGTTACAGCATCCGTCACCAGTTTGCGAGAATCTGGCTGGTATGAAGTGTTGGTGACGGCTGGAGCTAAACAAGATTTGAAAAAAATTGACTCAATGTTGAGTAGTGCGATCGCTAATGTAGCAGAAAAAGGTGTGACATCTGAGGAAGTTGAACAAGCCAAAACTCAATTAGCAGCAGATGTAATTTTGAGTAACCGTGATATCACCTCTCAAGCAATGCGATTGGGGACTGATGAGACAACCGTTGGTGATTATCGCTACACAGACCGCTATTTGGCAGCTGTTAGTCTGGTGAAGCCGACGGATGTTGTTGCTGTGATTAACAAATACTTGACAAAAGAAGCGCGGACAGTAGGTTTTTTTGAACCAACCCAGAAGCGGATAACAGAAGTTGCTGGCAAACCAGACTCAGCCCAAACTACAGAAAATTTCTCTCCTGGCGCACCTGTGCTTTTTTCTGAGGTGATAAAATACTTACCACCTGTGGATTTGGCTACAGATGCGATTTCTCAAGTCTTACCCCAGGAATTTAAATTGACTAACGGATTGCGGATATTACTGTTACCCGATCGCAGTACTCCCACCGTTACCTTGAGCGGTTATATTCAAGCTGGGACAGAATTCGATCCAGAGAATAAAGCTGGATTGGCTGCTTTTGTGGCAGATAATTTGCTAAATGGTACTAAGAGCAAGGATGTTTTAACTATTGCTAAAGTCTTAGGAGAACGAGGCGCAAGTCTAGACTTTCAAACCTACCGTGAAGGCGTGCATATCGAAGGTGATAGTCTAGCAGATGATTTGCCGATACTCCTGGAGATATTGGCAGATGTTGTTAAAAATAGTAGCTTTCCCAGCAAAGAGTTAGAACTGCATCGCCAACAAACTTTAACTGATTTGCAACAGGAATTAGATGAGCCATCAGAAGTAGCCAGGAGAGTATTTGTTCAGTCAATTTATCCGAAAAAACATCCCTTACATACCTTCCCGACAGAGGAGAGTTTACAGCAGATTCAGCACCAGGATGTGATTGATTTCAAAACCAAACATTATCGCCCAGATACAACAGTGCTAGCGCTGGTGGGAGATTTCGATCTAGACAAAGTGCGATCGCTGATTAAAAATAAGTTTGGAGACTGGGAAGTTAGCGGAAAAGCACCCACATTAAAATATCCCCCGGTGGCAATGCCGGAGAAAATTGTCAGTGTCAACCCAGTTTTACCAGATAAAGCCCAAGCTGTAACTTATATGGGTTACACAGGTATTAACCGTTACGATCCTCGGTTTCATGCAGCTTTAGTATTGAACCAGATATTGGGAGGCGATACCTTATCTAGTAGACTAGGTGCAGAAGTGCGCGATCGCCAAGGTTTGAGCTATGGAATTTATAGCTCCTTCCAAGCCGGGAAGAATGTAGGGACATTTTTGATTGAGATGCAGACTAGTCCTGAAGATAGCAGTAAAGCGATCGCTAGTACCCGCCAGATGCTACAGCAAATCCATCAACAAGGCGTAACTGCACTAGAAGTAGAAACAGCTAAACGCACCCTCATCAGCAACTACAACGTTTCCTTAGCAAACCCAGAGGAATTAACAGATAGAATTCTGATGAATGAGGTATACGGATTAGATAAAGTAGAATTACACTCCTTCACTGATAAAATCCAGAAAGTTACCCTTACCCAAGTTAATCAAGCAGCTCGTGAGTTACTCCACCCAGATCAAATCGTAGTTGTTACTGCTGGGCCATCTGTGTTAGCAGAGAAAAGTATTAGGTAGAGATAAGGCACTGGGCATGGATAATATAAAGAATAGGTAAAGTGGTTTTTCCCGCTACCTATTAATTGTTATTGCTCATCAGCATTGCCTTTTGAGAATTAGTGATGAAAATTTATAACTGTTTTTACGAAATTGTAATTAAATCCCTTAGTTTCACAATTCCTGCTTTGGTACAAATATTACGGCGTAACTACGTGATATTAACGTTACTCCTACCTCTAAATTTCATCGCTGCTACTCCAGCAATGGCGGCGAATTTGTCTGGCGATTTGCTCAAGCAACCAGCTACGGAAATTACAGTTAGCTTGGGTAATGCGGCTAACGAACTCAAATTTGAACCAAATCATTTGGAATTTGAGGTTGGCAAACGCTATCAACTACAGCTTACTAATCCCAGCCAACTGAAGCACTATTTTACCGCTAAAGATTTTGCCGATGGCATCTGGACACAAAAAGTTGAAGCAGGCAAAGTAGAAATCAAAGGAGCCATTCACGAACTAGAACTCAAGCCCGGTGCTGAAGCCGAATGGGTATTTGTGCCCTTGAAATCTGGTACTTATGGTTTACGTTGTACAATACCAGGACATACAGAAGCAGGTATGACTGGAGAGATTGCCATCAAAAATTAAAAATAATTGAGCTAAAGACAACATCTCATTAAGGTGATTAAATTCTCTGCGTAGCTCTGCGCTTAACTTCGCGCCCCTCTGCGTTTAAATTTCAACCCTCAATTCATCACAATTTTAGACCAAACTGCACTAACTTCCATAGTGTTAAATTATAGATATTATTTCTCAATTAATCTAGAGAAAGCACTCATACTTCAGCGTCAAAGCCACCAGTAATTATTAATTTACCATGAACATTTTCAGTAACTTACTTTCTCAAGCTACTCAACCAGCGCCAGCGAAAAAACAGCGCCGAGGAATTGAGATTAAATCGCCGCGTGAAATAGAAATCATGCGGCAATCATCGGCAATTGTAGCAACTGTCCTAAAAGAAATTGCCGAGCTAGTAAAGCCAGGAATGACCACGGCTGATTTGGATGCTTATGCAGAAAAACGTATCCGCGAAATGGGTGCAACACCGAGTTTTAAAGGATATCACGGTTTTCCAGGTTCTATCTGTTCCAGTATTAATAATGAAGCAGTACATGGCATTCCTAGTCCCAAGAAAGTGATTCGCGTCGGGGATGTATTAAAAGTAGATACAGGCGCTTATTACCAAGGTTTTCATGGTGATTCTTGCATTTCAATTGCTGTCGGTGAAGTGACGCAAGAAGCTGCTAAATTAATTCGCGTAGCAGAAGAAGCTTTATATAAAGGAATTGAGCAAGTTAAGGCTGGTGTATACCTACTTGACTTAGCTGGAGCAATTGAAGATCATGTGAAATCTAACGGCTTTAGTATAGTTGAAGAGTTTACTGGACACGGTGTCGGTCGTAACCTGCATGAAGAACCTTCAGTATTCAACTATCGTACTCGTGAGATGCCAAATGTTAAGCTCCGAGCAGGGATGACGCTGGCAATTGAGCCAATTTTAAACGCCGGTTCCAGACACACGCGGACATTATCTGACCGTTGGACAGCAGTCACTATGGATAATTCTTTGTCTGCTCAGTTTGAACATACAGTTTTGGTAACGGAGACTGGTTATGAGATTTTGACTGACCGTTCTAAGGTGTAATTGTCAGTTGTAATTATCTGTTGTTGAGAGAGGTAAAGCGTTGAAAGAGGACGATTTACCTCTTTACTTTTTTAACGCAATTTGTCAAATATTCAATAAGTGCTATATAGTAATCCTATCGAATTTTTCACAAATGATTTAGGAATGCTGACTAGTCGCCGCATAATTAGTTTTATAAATAAAAAGCATCTCTTTAGCCTGTATAGAGACAGACGTACTCTCTGGAATAGCTTCTAATAAATTAATTGCTTGCTGCCATTTATCATGTGCTTGCTTTCGACTTAGTTGTGAATGAGGTGAATTTTGGACAAATAAATTAGCTTCTGTTGCTAGCTTGTGGGCTGATTCTAAGTTTCCTACAGCTTTCTTTTCAATTAGCACTCTTTGGCTGATAGATTTATAGTTAATTTCATAGTAAGCTAATTTCTTCTTTGCCCGGTCATAAACTGATGTTTTAGCAGGAATTTTATCTAATAAAATTATTGCCTGATACCATTTAGTTTCTGCTTGTTGCCAGACTTTTAAAGGATGCGGTGGCTTTTGAACTAGAGAAGCAGCTTCCATACCGAGTTTTTGAGCAGATTTAAAGTTGGCGATGGCGGAGTCTTCGTCTGTGACGAACGCACTTGTTTCTTGAGTTGAACTTAGATTTTGCTCTCTAATTTTCAAACCAGCAAAAGTTAATATTAATAAACTTGAAGCGATAATCAAAGCTGAACTTACTATTTTTGGTGTTGAAAATTTTGGTACTATTTTTAGTTTCTGGCTACTAATTGCTTCTTTACTACTTTCCTGTTCAATCTTTTTCAGGGCTTGTTCCCCCTGTTGAGTTAAAGCATTACCCTGAATAATTAAAGCAGCAATTTGTCCTTGGAAAGAATCACAATCATTGAGAATATCTGTCAATTCTTTAAATTTTCCCTCACTCGATATAATTAATTCGTGGTCATCATCTAACCACTCTAAAGCGAAACTAGATTTACCATAAAAAGCTGAGACACCTAATAAAATATTTAATAAGCTTCGACTATTTTTAATAGTATCAAAAATATAATTTAATTTTTGCTGTAACTGTAATAGTTGTTTTTGAGAATCGCTAATTTTTTCAATTTGATGTCTTAAAATATTAGATTTAGCCAAAGCTAAGTCAATTTTTAAGCTGTCATGCAAGGTTTGAAATTCATTCGATATACTTAAATTAATAATATCAGAATTTAATTGATTTACTAATTGAATATCGCTAAGAATATCAGCGGCGATCGCTTGCAAAAAATAACCCCATTCAATCCAATCATCAATTTTTGATTGTAAATCAGTCAATGAAATTTTAGTTTCTGAGTTTCCAAACTTTTCTGCGATCGCTGGATCTACTAATCCCAAATTAGGTATAAATAAAGTAGCTGCGCTCAATCGAGGAAGTGTAGCGATCGCAGAATTATTGATCCGATCGAATTTCAATTCTTGATTTATTAATTTTTTAATATTTCGTAGCTGTTTCTGAGCATCATTGATCAGGATAATTTGTTCCATGATCTCATTAGAATCGCCAATAGTCAGTTTTAAATTCTGAATTATTGTTGGCAATTCACTAACAAGTATTTCTAGGTTAGCCATAAATACCCCTTAGGGATTTGTCGAAAGTTTATGCGGAACAATTAAAATGGCTTGAGTAAGAATACAACCATGCCTATTGCATCTGAGCATCCTAAACAAGTCACAAATCTTAGGAGCTATAAAATGTATAGTTCCCGGAAATCCTGCTAAAGTAACAATTTCAGTTTAAAAATCCCAGAGAAAGACAAAATTACCCATTCACTAACCTATGAATGAAGTTGATTTAGCATTTACCCCAGCACTAGAGTTGGCGCAATTAATTCGTCGCCGGGAGATATCACCGCTAGAGTTGGTAGAAATATATTTAGAACGGATTGGGCAATTAAATCCTCAATTAGGAAGTTATTTTACGGTAACGGCAGAATTAGCGATCGCAGATGCCAAAGCCAAAACAGAATTATTAACAACTACCTCAGAACTACCGCCATTTTTTGGCGTGCCGATTTCCATTAAAGACCTCAATGCTGTAGCATATATTACCTGTACTTATGGAAATCCGGCATTACTAAACAATATCCCTAACTATGATGATGGGGTTGTAACGCGGATTAAGCAAGCTGGATTTACTATTCTTGGTAAAACAGCCACTTCCGAATTAGGTTCTTTTCCCTACAGCGAACCTGCGGGTTTTCCCCCAGCCAGAAATCCGTGGAATTTAGAATACACTCCTGGCGGTTCCAGTGGTGGCGCGGCAGCGGCGGTAGCAGCGGGATTGTGTGCGATCGCTCAAGGTTCTGATGGTGGTGGTTCAATTCGGGGGCCTGCGGCTTGTTGTGGTTTGGTGGGACTTAAACCATCTAGGGGCAGGGTAAGTAAAGCACCCGTAGGCGAACGCCTCGCTGGAATTGCCGTCAACGGGCCAATCGCCCGGACTGTTGCTGATGCTGCTGCCCTTTTGGATGCCATATCTGGTTACATGACAGGCGATCCTTACTGGTTGCCAGATCCCGAACCATCATTTCTCGCCGCAACTCAGACAAAACTCGGTGCTTTGCGAATTGCCTTTGACACTAGTATTTCTCCTTTGGGAGAAGCTGACGCGAACTGTCAGCAAGGTGTCCACCAAACAGCCCAGTTATTAGAAAAACTCGGACACCACGTTGAACAAAAATCCCCAGATTTTAGTGGTTTAGTTGAACCATTTCAAATCGTTTGGCAAGCTGGAGTAGCCGCATCGGGACTTCCTGCTGAAGCTTTGCAGCCATTGAATCGCTGGTTATTTGCACGTACAGGTTCCGTTGGAGAATACCTGCAAGCAGTTTCTCAAATGCAGATAGTGGCACGGCAAATTGTGGCGTTTTTCGATACCGTGGATGTGCTGGTATTGCCAGTTTATTTACATTCACCTATCCGCGTTGGAGAATGGGCTTCGCTCAGTCCAGAAGAGACATTCCAAAATATTATTGAGTGGGTTGCCCCTTGTCCGCCCGCGAATGCAACTGGACAACCTGCGATCGCAATTCCTGTCGGCTTTGATAGTAAGGGTTTACCCATCAGTGTGCAGCTAATTGGTAAACCTGCCGCTGAAGCCACAATCATCAGCCTAGCAGCACAATTAGAAGCGGCTAACCCTTGGATTCATCATCGTCCAGCCTTTGCAATATCAGGCTAATCATGCAGGCATCCCTGGAACAACTTTCGCAGATTATTGTGTTTGCAGGTTTAAAAACAGCAGAGCAGATCGGTTTGCAACCTTATACTCAGGTGCAAGGCTATCGCAAAGGAGAGATTATTCTCCATGAAGGCGATCGCTTACCAGCAAAACTCTACGCTGTTGTCAGTGGATCGATTCAAGTTACCAAAACAGCAACAACGGGGAAAGAAACAATTCTTCGCGCCTTAGCTGCTGGGGAAATTTTTGCGGCTCCTGCTTTGTTGGGAAATGGAATTTCTCCGGCAACTGTCACTGCTGAATCTGATTGTGAAATCCTCACTGTAGAGCGAGATGCTTTATTAAAAGCTATTGGCGAAAATCCTGAAATCGCCTTACGAATGCTGATGGTTTTTAACAGTCGGATTCAGCAATTACATGAAACAGTCCACGGATTAGTTTCTGAAAGAGCGATTGTTCGCCTTGCGAGATTGATTCAATATTTTGCTGCTGAATCGGGAACTGAATCTAGTCCACAAGGCGAACGTTTAAAAGTCAAATTATCTTATTATCGGATGGCTCGAAGTAGCGGCATTACTTACGAAGAATGTGTGCGATTAATTAAAAGTCTCAAGTCAGTAATCGCTTATCACCGTGGTGGGACGATTACGATCCTTGATGTTGAGAAATTGGATGCGATCGCTTCTGGAGATATAGATTAGTCGGGGCGCACAGATGTACGCCCAGCAATTCAGACTGCTACAGCGACTCTATCTTGTTCGCGTGCAGCAACAACTAAAACTAGACATAGAGCTGCGATCGCTTTTTGCCATTCTTGCCGAACTTGCGCGTCTTCGACACCTTCAAACATACCTATTAAGCGGGGAATAGAAGCTTCTAAAGCCAGACGACGTACTGGACGGTGCAACTCAACCAAATGAGTTAGACTTTCTTGATTATGGAGAAAACCAATTACCCATGTTGTTGTGTGATCGGGACTATCAGGAACCCGCTTTACTCCTAATTCATTTTTTAGCCAGTTGTAAAAAGGTGGTAATTCCTTAGCTAAAACTCCTCCTGCTGTGGGTAAAGTTTCCTTAAGCAAATTGGTATCTAAGCTGTTTAATTCTTGTTGCAATCCAGGCGAATTGAGAACTTCAGTTAAAGATTTTGATAGTATTTCTTCCAACTGAGTTTCAGAGAAATTTAAATTTTCAGCAAAAGTTAAAATTAGCGATCGCATTTTTTTAGACTCCATAATTAACTAATTTTTATCTGTGACTTTCTCAGAAAGTGTGAGCAAAAAGGTCAAATTTTGTTCCGCTTTTAAGGCATGAGGTGCGTTAGCAGGCATACAGCGCTTCCGGCTGTTATGCGATATAGTTTTCTCCTTGCCCCTCTCCTATCATTGCTTTCAGCTTTTAGGATGTACCTCATAGCTGCCGTAAGTGCTGTAAAGACAAAAATACCATGTTCAAGTACAATATCTTCTCCAGATAAAGTGAGTAGACCTCTGCCTTCAATTACGTTGATGGTGGCATTCCGAATAGAGGTATGCTCAGAAATATCAGTGTTAGCTGTTAGGCAAAATAAAGTGTATTGACAAGCGTTATCTTTCAGCAGTACTTTGCTGAAAACTCCCGCACTGGGATATTCAATTTGTTCTCGTAGTTGAGTAATGAAAGATGCGCTAGTTATGATTTTGGTCATAGTATTTTGGGATGATGAACCGTAAGCAAGCCTAATAATCCTTGAATGATTATCAGTATTTATCAGGCGATAGTTTTAGTGAATAAATTATGTTACTGGGCAACAGCACACAAAATGATGTAGCCTAATTCGTGTTGGTATTTATGAAAAACTTGGTGGATTTCTAAAACCCGGTTGCGGATATCTTTCTGCGTCAAAATATTCCACAAAATTCGAGTTGCGTTAAAAAAACCTTCATCTTGAAATATCCGCCCTAAATTCAATAAATCCATTGAGTCAGTTTGGCATTTCTGTACTTGCAATCCTGCTGTTGCAAAAGCCGTAATCCAGTTGGATTCTGATAGTGGCGTAGAATTAACTCGAACTACTCTTGCTAAGTCAGCATGAATTTGTTCTTCTTTATCACTGGCTAACAATTCATGGGAGAGAAATTTACCTCCCGGTTTGAGTCGATTATGAATTTCAGCTAAAATCTTGGCTTTTCCGGATGGAGATTGCATTGTGAGAATAGCTTCTGCCAATACATAATCAAACTTTCCTGAAATCGCCTCTAGGTTGAAAATATTACCTTCAATAATTTCAACTTTATTTTCTAACCCAGCAGCGCATATATTAGCACGAGCACTAGCTACACTCTCAGGATTTTTTTCAATGCCTACTACTTTCACATGGTAGCTTTTTGCTAAAGCGATCGCACTATATCCAAAGCTAGAACCTAGCTCTAAAACTGTCTCTCCAGGCTGAAAGTTTGCCCACTGAAATAATTTATCGGTGGCAATTCGTCCACCAGGACGTAAATATTTTTTACCCGCTGCTGCTAATACTTCGTGTCCAGTAGCTGTTTGAAAATTGAGGATAGTGTTGGTCATGTCTGTTACCCGCTGAACTTGTCTTACCCTCAATTTCTCAGTAATTTATGATATTGTCTCTGAGGTAGCTCATAGAAGCAGGATTACTTTGCTTTCCATTCGTGGTCAAGGATAGCGTAAAGAAAGTTGTCATACCATCTGCCTTTGATTAACTCTTTTTCCCGCAGATGACCCTCACGACGCATACCAATTTTTTCTAATACCCTTACAGAAGCAACATTCTCTGCAACACACCAAGACCAGATCCGATGCATTTCCAGTTCTTCAAAGCCAAATTTTAAAATTGCCTGTGCCGCTTCTGTTGCATAACCTTGTCCCCAATATTGAGTATTTAGTTCATAGCCGATATTTGCTTCTCGCATTTCCGGGTCATTTACACGGATACCACAATTGCCAATCAGCCGATTTTCTTCTTTGAGAACAACAGCTAACTGAAACTTAGTCCGAGGTTGCTCTTTTTGCTGTTCGATAAACATCTGGATAAACTCACAAACATCCTTCTGTGTGCGTTGTGTCCAGTAGCTATAACGCAAGTACAAAGGATCGGATTGATAAGTAAAAACCGCCTGCCAGTCTGCCTCTATAAAATCACGCATTAGCAAGCGGTGTGTTTCTAACATTATGTATTTCCTCTATGGGCTTAGTAGAAGCAATCTAATAATTGTAACTTTTACATTTTGCACCTTGAGGAGTAGCATCGGGATAATAGGTAACGATCGCTTTTTCTTTACTTACAAAAACCGTAGGGAAGGATTTTCCCGTTTCCTGGTCACGTACATTATAAATACATGCTCCCTGATTATTACCTTGGAGTTTAAATATTTTGGTGGCATCTAAAAGCATTTCTTCGGCATTGCTGAGGTAGCCATAGCCTTTAATGACATCTGTTACTGTGCGATTTTTCTGTTTAATTACTACACCCATTGTATAAATTACATTAGGAATAACTTCCTCTCGTCCTTGATTATCTGGCAAACGTCCGCCTATGCCTTCATTTTGTAACTGTAAATATCTGCCGTAAAAATGCAAACCACCAATATCTTTGGCATTATATATTTCGCCACAAAATATATGTTCAAACCCCTGACGTTGGAACCAAATATTTGTTAAATCTTCAAGGAATTGTGCTTTATTCCTACGTCCAGGACGCAGTTCACCGCCGCTAACTTGCTGAATTTTCTGCAAGACATCTGGGTAATAAGATAACAATTGTTTAAAATTATTAGGACTAACTCTTGTACCAATAGGGCCGCAGAGTTTTAGTACAGCCTTGTCAAAAGGATTGAGCAGCGGTGGAGGTGGCGTGATATCTACCTGTTGCCCTGCGGGAAAGCGAACAGGAACCGGGTTATCGACATTATCAAAAAACGGCAGAAGTTGCGTATTTGACTGAGCCTGACCCTTCATTGAATTTTGCCAGCAAAATGAAGAAACCAGTAGCAAAAAAACAAACAAATTTATCATCTGCTTTGACTTCTTGGTTAGAGAATTTGGCTGCATAAATTTTAGATGAATTACTCAGATGGGAATACTACATCAAGTTTAATTTAAGGGATAGCATACTTTATAAAAAACCCGGTTTTTTTAATAACCCGGGTTGATAAAGTTATTTAAAAGTCTGTTGGCTTGGAATTTGAAATTATTGATTACGCTGTCTTAAGCTAACTAAACGTGGCACGTTAATTTTTGGCAACTTTCATTAAATCTATGTTAGTTAATGAATCATTAACAGGACTTACGTAAGTATCAAAAAATCGGATTCGTAGTTTGTAGTAAGGGCTAAAGCCCTTATTTTGAGGACTAAAGCACTACGAACTGAAAATAATATGCCAGTCGCGTAAGTCCTGATTAAGTTGCCCCATCAATTTTTTGCACTTCTTCATCAGATAGTTTCACATTGATAGCTTGTACTGAGTCTTCAATGCTAGAGACCTTGCTAGCGCCAGGAATTGGCAAAATAACGGGCGATTTGGAACGCAACCACGCCAGAACGATATTGTACACTGACACGCCTTTTTCTTTAGCTAACTTAGCGATCGCAGGAATATCTTGCAAGCCCTGATGGCGACGCCTACCACCAAATGGACTCCAAGGTAAAAAAGTCAATCCTTGCTCTTCGCAATATTTTAATACGCCATCATTTTCTGGCTGTCGTTGCCAAGGGCTGTATTGATTCTGCACCGAGACAATATCCACCACATCCCGCGCCCGCTTAATTTGTTCAACGGAAAAGTTAGAAACTCCCACAAACCGAATCAAACCAGCCTCTACTGCTTCTTTAACTGGCGCAAGGGATTCTTCAATAGTGTAATTAGTATCGGGAGAATGGTATTGCCAAACATCGATGGGTTTAGCACCACCCAACGCTTCAAAACTGTCGCGAATTGTTTGGCGCAAATGTTCTGGGTTGCCATTGCTTGTCCAGTTGCCATCTGGACGCATCAATCCGCCCTTCGTTGCCACAATTACTTGGCTAACATCGCCTTTGTAACTAGTAAGTGCTTTGTGAATTAATCGCTCGTTGTGGTGCTTATCTGACTCATCTTTGCAGTAAGAGTCCGCAGTGTCAATAAATGTAATACCCAGATCCAAGGCACGATGAATAACTTGGATTGATTCCGATTCGGGAGGACGATTAGAAATTGACATGGGCATACCACCCAAACCGATCGCACTTACAAAGATACCAGTTTTTCCTAGTTGTTTGGTTTCCATGCTTCTAGCTATAGCTTTCTGCCCCAATTATCTATCAGATAGTTATTCCTTATAAATCCTCCCTAGTACTTAGACTTGAGGATAAGTGAATTTAATTCTTCTTTCTGCTAGGTGCGAGAATACCACATTATTTGACAGACAACCGTCGTTGCCTCTAACTTCTATCTAATAATGAGTACTAATATAAGATTTAGTATTTAATTTTATTCAAGTCATGTTTGATTGTAATTTTGGTAAATTTAATTCTTATTCAAGCTTGCCAATACTTAGATCAGTTTGCCATCTTATTAGAGGAACAATAGTTGCGAGCAAGCAAAGTACTTAATAATATTTACGTCCGTTTTAAGGGCGTAAATATTATTAAGTAGTTCTGCTGGCTAAATTATTTTCTCTAAATTTATTAGAAAATTTAGAAATTTAATTAATAGCCCTCTATAGTATAACCAGCAGATTGAACCATCTGTTTAATTGACTCTTCAGAAGCCGCAGCATCTACAGTTACAGTTTTAGTATCAACGTTTACATCTATTTTGGCATCAGACTCCATAGTCAGAATAGATTTAGTTATTTTCTTGGCGCACTCATCACCTTTAATATCTGGAACTTTCAATTGAATTGCCATTACTTACCTCATTACGTAAACTAAAATTTACATTTAAGAAATATAATATCGATTTTAAGAGTGAACGCACATCTTACTTGAGTTAGGGAATTGATCGTCACAGAAATAGTAATAACTAATAGTTATATCTAAATCGTTATTGACAAAATATTTAGGCAGCAAAACCAAAATAAAATACCAAAATATATAAAATTTTTTATGAAAATGCACTTAGTACTACTAAGTTATAAAAAGCCGCTTGTTTAGTTTATTCTGAAGACTCCACCAGACATTCGCTCTGTTTTTCTAGGCGTTGCTGTTTGACGTACTTGTTCTTATAGCACTGTCCAATCGTACAAGCGCCTATGCGTAATTCACAAAACCTTTTTATCTGTAGTTTTTAATTTATTGTATGCTTCAGATGCTTTTGCCCAACATTTGGAGTACATATAGATTCAAAAAACAGCTATCTTGCGACATAAATATACTATGGGCTTCGCAAGAAAGACTTTCAGTGACACAATTATGATAGAAGTGTTGGACACTGCTAATTTGGATAGTGACGATAGAAACTGCTTCACTTTGCGAATGGGAACGATTCCTGAAATGTGTCAGTAATTAAAGTGCGATCGCTAGAAGCAACGAAAAAATTAGCATTTCTTGTTTGATTTATTTTTCAATCTCTATGACGAACTATGATCTTCGAAGTAAAACTGGCTAATGCTTCTCTAGGAGACGCTACGCATAGCTTGCTTACGCTATCGGTGACGCAACTTCAGGATGCTGAAGTCATCTTGCTTATAAACACAACCTAGTCAACTACAAATACCCACTTTGTCAGTTTGTCTAATTGAGATATGTTTGGTAAATAAAATAAGTAGCCTACATCATCGGCTGTTATTCCACACTTGACATAAAGCATTGTGAGTGCAAAACGTCTGCCAGAAACCATTGCCCATGTCAGAATTACCCGCCAATCCTGGCAACACGGCTTCCTAGAAGGCGAAGTGAATGCGGGTGAGTTTGAGTGGCATTTCCAGTGGCATTTTCGCCGGGGAGAACTTGCCGTCAAGCCTTCCCAAGGCCGCGCTTTAATTAAAGAACCCCTCGGTCGATTTTTGGAGCAACAAGATTATCAGCTAGAGCCTGGAGGAGACTACGCTTTTACGATTCGGGCGGAACTTTAAAAGTTAGGAGTTAAGAGTTAGGAGTTAAGAGTTAGGAGTTAATGATCTAATTCCTCACTCCTGACTGCTTAGTGTTGATTCTGTGAGGCGATTTAAGTATCTTTCGATTAAGAGGATGGCAACAATGTCATCTATAGGTCTTGGTGGCTGCCGCAGACCTTGTGGCAATAGCTTTATTAGCCCTTTGGGCGGAAACATTTGCCAATAGCGATCGCGTGCTTCTAAGGTTGTGTAGCGCTCATCCACTAAAATAATACTCAACGGTTCTGTCAATTCTTGGTATAATTTCTGTCTCCACTCTTTGGCTGTAGTTTGGTCGCCCATGACCATCAAAGAGATCGGAAACTTTTGACGCAATGTCTCAATGGTAGTGATCGCCTCTTTTGCTAACACGACCTGATGATAATACAGTTGCCGATCCAGTCCCATCACCGCTAAACCACACTTATCTCGACCTGGATCAAACCCCAAGATGACTGGTTGCGTTGGTGAAAATTCACGGAAATTCATAATAAATTAAAAATAAAAAATTACAAATGTACCCTTACAGGGATCTTGCTACTCGTAGTGTCTGCTAAATAAAAAATGCAGCTACAGCAACTATTTTGACTGCTGTTCAATATGTTTAAATCTTACTAATAACAGTGTGCAAATACTTTTTTAAGTACTAAAAATAATTTTTCCGTTAACTATTGCCACCAATTTTACTCTCAATGGCCCGGCTGTATAAGTGTCGTCTGCTGCGATCGCTTTGATCTCTAAGGGTTGATTATACTGTCTTAATTGGCTGACAAAGCGCAGAAAAGTCCCCTCTACTTGCACATTTTCGACAATTCCGGCATTACGGGCACGAAATTGTGAAGCAGAAATCAGTATTTCTAGCCGCTGCTGTAACTGATAAGATGTCATGGTTTTGGAATCAGCAGTAGTGGTGGCTAACACCGCACCTCCCGAAAAAACCAGTTGATTCTGGGCTGTATCCGCGAAAAATTCTATCTGCTTTTCTCCTCTGACGTAATTACCAGCAGAGAAAATTCGCACAACGTATTCTTTACCATCCTCAATCTGCTTGCTCAATTGATCGACCCTATCCTGGGTGACGCGTAGCAACTCTAAATTTGCCGGATTTGCACCAGGCTCGCTTAATTCGAGGTTGGCGTTGCGATTCGCTTCTTGTAAAAGTTGTACCACTGCTTGACGAGCAGCAGCAGGCTGAGTAACACGAATTACAGCAGCGGACAAAACTTGACCGCGAACTAAGGCCAGCTTACCCAAACGCAGGTCGCGGTAGGACTGATAATATTTTTCCAGCCTGGCAACTTCCTGTTCTAGTTGCTCCTGTTGTGTTTCCAATTCTTTGAGGCGCGATTCCCGTTTGGCAATCACTTGCTCTCGTGCTGCAACTTCTACATTACGTTTTTGAATTAGTTGATCCAGTTGAGCAATTTTTTGATCGCGCGCTTCTATGGCTTCTTGACGGTTAGCAAGTTCGCGATCGCGTTTTTCAATTGCTGTTTTGGCTTCGTCAATGGCTTTTTTCGCTTCCGCATAAAGTCTTTGACGTTCTGTCTTTAGTAGTTCAACAGCCGCCTGTAGTTCCTTTCTCTGGTTATAAACACTTTGTAATTCAGCTATGGCTTTTTGGTATTGAGTTACAACCCGATCTAGCTGACCTTGAGTGCGTTGGAGTTGAGTTTGGGTTTGGGCTTGTTGACTAATGGTGCGGTTCAGCTGGGCTTGCGTTTCCCTCTGTTTGGCATTTGCAGCCTGCAACGATTGATTAATTGCCTGTAAGTCTTGTTGTGCTTTTGCTTGGGCGATTCTTGCTTGGTTTAGCTCGCTCTCTACCTGACTTTTCTGAGTTTCTGCGGTTTTTAGCTGTTCCCGCTTCTGTCTGAGGTCTGTTTGAATATCTTCTAATTCAAAAACTCCTTTGCGCAAGCCTTCGTCGGCAGCGAATAAAATCCCTAAAGTTGATGCTGAAATCAAACCACCAGTAAAAATTGTTACTAGTACAGCAGTGTTTTTCGGACGAAGCTTAAAAAGTGAGAGGCGGGCTTTGCCAACTCGTGTGCCGATGCGATCGCCCACGGTGGCAATTACGCCTCCCAGAATCAAAATTGCTGCGATGAGGATGTATCCGGTGGTCATCTTTAGCTACCGAAATCCTTCCAGATACAGCCTACTACTTTTAAGCATTGTCTGGAAAGAAGTGGGAATTGGCAATAGCTGAAATTATTCAATTTTAGATTTACCTCTAGCTATTAGTGTCATTTTTCAAAATAGAACACGCGCCGATTCCCCTTTCTCCAATTGTTTTTATGTGAACTGCCTACTTAAGGTAACAGGTTTATGCACAGTAATCTTCTTTTTGTGGATAGAAATCATCTTTTTCTCACGCAAATCTCCTAGTAGCCTAGTAACGGTAACACGAGTTGAACCGATTGCCTCTGCGATCGCTTGATGAGATAATTTCAAATCAATAGTGATCCCATCTGCACAAGGAACGCCAAAATCCCGGCAAAGAATTAGTAAAAAACTCACCAACCTAGAACCCATATCTCGGTGAGCAAGAGTTTCAATCATCATCTCTGTTTGTAAAATGCGCGAAGACAGACCTCGCAGCATTAACATTGATAATTCTGGATTTTCCTTGAGTGCTTGTTCTACTTGTTCAATTGGTGCTGACAGTAATTCTGCAGGTGTAAATGCAACCGCATGGTAAAACCGATCCGACTTATTTCCTGTCAGCAATGACAATACACCAAAAACACTATTTTCCCGCAGCAACGCTACCGTTATTTCCTCTCCTGCCTCGTACACCCTGGAAAGTTTAACAGCACCTTTCAAAAGAAAATAAACTCGTTCGGCAGGATCGCCAGGAAAAAAGATCGTTTTATTGCGTTCAAACGTTTCCACAACTGGCGGAAACGCCCCGGTCGCCATCTGACGAAAAACATTTGCTAGGGCTTTATCTTGTGTCACGATCATCTCCCTTCCCCTACCCAATGCCGGAAAAACAAAAACTGATTACCTAAGAATACACCCGAAAAATGAATAAAGCACCGTCAACCTTTCTGTACTTTCCTATACTCAAACTAATCTCTTCATAACTCTTTGTTTATAATGATACATAATTGTTGATCCTTTCAGCTACAACTTGTTGATAAGTAGTTCCAATAGCTGTATTCAAAAGGTTTTTTGAAGAACAAATAAAGATATCTTGAGAATATCTTTATAAAAAATCAAGATTTTTGTCACAGCAAACACCCTTATCAATATTCATTTTTGTCAATCCTGTATAAAACAAAGACTAAACGTGCCTCAGATTCTAGTATGCTCCTAATGATCGATCGCATTAACAATTTATATGCTAAATCTGACTGGAAAAAATGCCCTTGTTACAGGTATTGCCAATAACCGCTCGATCGCCTGGGGAATAGCCCAACAGCTGCACAAAGCCGGAGCAAACCTGGGTATTACCTACCTGCCGGATGAACGCGGCAAGATGGAGAAAAAAGTCGCCGAGTTAGTAGAACCTCTTAAGCCCAGCTTATTTCTACCCTGTAATGTCCAAGATGACGAACAAATTAAATCTACCTTTGAGACAATCCGCGAACAGTGGGGAAAGCTAGATATCCTCATCCATTGTCTAGCCTTTGCTAGCAAAGACGATTTAAGTGGAGATTTTAGCCAAACCTCTCGTTCTGGGTTCAACACCGCTTTAGAAATTAGTACTTACTCGCTGGTGCAGTTAAGTGGCGCAGCCAAACCTTTGATGACAGAGGGAGGTAGCATCGTCACCCTGACATATTTAGGCGGTGTCAGAGCAATCCCCAACTACAACGTTATGGGAGTTGCCAAGGCGGGGTTAGAAATGAGTGTGCGTTACCTAGCTGCTGAACTAGGGCCGCAAAATATTCGTGTGAATGCCATCTCCGCAGGCCCCATCCGCACTTTGGCATCTTCAGCAGTGGGTGGGATTTTGGATATGATTCATCATGTAGAAGAAGTAGCTCCCCTACGACGCACCGTCAGTCAGCTAGAAGTAGGCAACGCTGCGGCTTTCTTATGTAGTGATTTGTCCAGCGGCATTACCGGACAAATTCTCTATGTAGATGCAGGATATGAAATTATGGGAATGTGACGCGATAAAGTTAGAAGTTAGGAGTGAGGAGTTAAGAGTTATAAATTTTTAACTCATAACTCATAACTCCTAACTTTTAACTCTTTCCACTCCCCATGCAAACAACCAATCGCCAAGTTAATTCAAACTACGATCGCTTAACCCAAGCCCCTCGGATTGCTACTGTTCACCGCACCACTGGTGAAACTAATGTGCAAGTTACCATCAACCTGGATGGTAGAGGAACTTGTACAGCAGCAACAGGTATTCCGTTTTTGGATCACATGTTGCATCAAATTGCCTCCCACGGGCTGATTGATATAGATGTCCAAGCCAAGGGAGACTGGGAAATTGACGACCATCACACCAATGAAGATGTAGGCATTACTTTAGGGCAAGCTTTTAACCAAGCATTAGGCGACAGAAAAGGTATTGTCCGCTTTGGTAATTTTCTTGCACCACTGGATGAAGCCTTAGTTCAGGTAGCGCTAGACTTTTCTGGACGGCCTCACCTCAGCTACGGCTTGCAAATTCCTACTCAGCGGGTAGGAACCTATGACACCCAACTGGTACGAGAATTTTTTGTGGCTTTGGTAAACCATAGCCAAATGACAC
>JADEXV010000241.1 GCA_015206945.1 Nostocales cyanobacterium LEGE 12452
AATAAGTTTCTAAAATTGTTTTCATTTGCTTTGGATCGTAGCCTGGTTGTAGTTGTACCAAACCTAGACTGACACCGCTGGCTTCTCGTCTGGGAAATAGTCGCAGAAAGTTCTGGTCGTTGGTGATTAAAGTACCATCGGCTATGAAGGAAGCCCCAACTGAAAATAAGCCGCTAATGGTAATTGTCCGGCGTTCTATTTCGGTTGTGACAGTTTTACCTTGGTCAATTTGGGCGATCGCATCGTTATAATCTCCTCTAGAGGCGCGATCGAACAAAACGGTATCTGGCAGCTTAATAGCATCTATCTGGCGATTCACATCCGCTAAGTTAAACACTTGCTGATCGGGATTGAATCCCATAACTAATATTGTCGTCTTCTGTTGTGTTTGGGGATTTTTCCAATCAACAATGTTGATATACATTCCTTCTGCTGACTTTACACCTGGTATATCCATTACTTGATACAGCCGTCGCCGCGTAAAGCTAGACATATTTGCTAAATTACGTGCTTGGGGACTGATGACAAACATATCAGCCTGCATACTCCGATGCAGGATTGTATTACTTTCAAACAGAGCATTCTGAAACCCTAGCTGCATGAACATCAGAACATCGGCAAAGGCAATGCCTGACAATGCTACCAAAAGACGGCCTTTTTCATGACTTAGTTGCAGCCATCCTAAAGGCGTTCGCCGCCGCAGTTGCTGGATAAATCCAATCACAGTACAATTACCGCCTTGACTTGCAAATTAGTTAAGCTAGAAGCATTTTGGCTAGATAGTTTGTTCAGTTGCACATGAACTTCCACTACTCTGGCATCAATATTGCTAGATGGGTCAGCGTTGATCAGATTTTGCCGCTTTACCTGCATACCAATCCAATCCACTCTTCCCTCTAATTCATTGCGTAGGGAGTCACTACTTACCTGCACATCTTGTCCCGGACGCACTTTCTTGATATCACTTTGATAGACTTCGACCACTGCATACATCTGGTCGGTTTGGCCTAGAGCCACAATTCCTTCATCGCCAACAGTTTCTCCGGCTCGTGTATTAATCTCCAAAATTCGACCAGATTTTGGAGCTACAACGTATGCCTGTGCCAGTTCTGCTCTAATTTTCTCCACGGTGGCTTGAGCGCTGTCTACCTCTGCTTGTGCATTTGCTATATCTGTTGGGCGAACTTCAGCAGTTTGATTCAGGTTAGCTTTTGCTTCGTTAATCTGCTGTTGCAAGCTGGCGAGAGTTTGTTCCTGGTTGGCTTTTGCTTCGTTAAGCTGCTGTTGTAGGGTTGCGACAGTTCTTGTCTGAGTGGCTTGGCTTTCAATTAACGCTTGAGTGGAAGTTTCGGCGCTTAAGCGTCTGTTATCAACTTCCTGGCTAGAAATTGCTCCTGCTCTATATAAAGTTTCGTAGCGCTGCACCTCAGCTTGGGCATTACGCCTTTCGGCTGCTACACGAGCCACTGTTGCTTGCAAGCTCCGTTGTTGCCCAAGGAGTTCTGCTTCTATACGATTAATTGTGGCTTGCTGAGTTTTGATGTTTCCTTCTAGTTCTACTTGCAGACGATTCACAGTTGCTTGACGCGCTCCAATTTCTCCCTGTTTGGCTCCAGCTTTTACCTGGTTAAAGCGGGATTTGGCAACTTGAACTTGTTTTTGTGCTTCACCTAAATTAGCTTGTAGGCGATCGCGGTTGTCCATAATTGCAACTACCTGCCCAGCTTTGACGCGATCGCCTTCTTTCACCAATAGTTGCTCTACCCGATTTCCTTCATTAGAAGAAGGCGCTGACAGTTTTATTATTTCTCCCTTTGGTTCTAACCGCCCTAATGCTGTTACTGTTTTTACCACAGGCTGAACTACTACTGGTGCTTTTTGCTTTTCATTAGCTGTAGCCTGAAGCTTCATGACCGCATAAACACTGGTTCCACCTATTGCTAGAGATGTAAGTATTGCAAGTAGAAGTGGCGATCGCAAAAGATTCTGAGAAGACCCTAAACCCTCTGAATTCCTGTTTTCCCTCATCCTATTCCCCCTTACCACCAGTAGCAACCTGTACTAAACTGTCCAGTTCAATTTATGCTAAACTAAACGGACTAGTTTAGTCAATGCTACATAACTAAACTTGTCAATCAATTTGCTTGGCATTAGAGAGACTTGCAAAAAATAAATTATCCCCAATCATTTCTAGATTTGTATGGGCACAGGTATTGTGTCCCTAGACGAGATATTTTTTTAAGTGGAAATCCCTTATGCTGCGGAATGCTATTCCTTATTGGGATTGATTGTCTACTACAAAAAAGTAGAGGAGAGGAAAGCTGATAATAGAGGCTTTGGGGCTTTATCAAAGGGTATATTTATTTTCGCAATTTTGTACTAAAGCATTTTGCAGCATCTATTAATATTGTTGAGAAGAAAGGATAATTAATAAATGGTACGCATCAAAACTGACGAAGTCGATCGAGATAATTCTGTTGATAAAGTAGAGCAAATTCTGCAAGGTGCAATGCAAGAGTTTCTCCAAAATGGCTATGCTGGTACGAGCATGGATCGGGTAGCAGTAGCAGCAGGCGTTTCTAAAGCCACAGTCTACAGCCACTTTCAAGATAAAGAAGGACTATTTAAAGTACTGTTAGAGCAACTGACAAGTAAAAAGAATAGCTCTATTTTTGGCACAGAACCGATTGAGGGAGAACCAGCCACTATAGTGCGCCAGGTAGTAACTAAAGCATTAGATCAGATGCTTAACGACAAAGAACATAGTGCATTTATGCGAGTCTTAATCGGGGAATCTGGGCGTTTTCCTGAGTTAGCTCAAATTTGTATTCGGGTGATGATTAAGCCAGTAGCGGAAACTCTCACTCACTACTTGGCGGCTCCAGAATTAAAGATACCTGACCCAGAGGCGACAGCGAGAATTATCTTAGGAGCATTAGTGCATTTTCATATTACTCAAAATGTGATGCATGGACAGGATATTATTCCAATGGAAAGCGATCGCTTGATTGATGCCTTGACACACCTAATCGCAAAATGCGCCGATTGATTGGTTATATCCCGGCGCGTGGCGCTTGTTTGGTCGGAAAGTCAAATTTACCTTGAATAACAGTTGACTGTTTTTTCCATAGAAGCTACAGTACTGTATCCGGCTTTTTTCGTTCCTTACAAGCTGCCACCAATACATCCTCTAGCGATCGCCAGATAACTAAGCAGGAATAACTTGAACAACTAGAGCGCGTTTATCCAGCGACTGGATTTTACCTACTTGACTGAGATCGTTTGCAATTCGGTCTAGCAGTTCTCCCGCTTTGTCACGATATTGATGTTCTCGGCCTCGTAAACGAATGGCAAACTTGACAGAATCGCCTTTACTCAACCACTGACCTGCTTGTTCGATGCGTAAATTGTAATCAGCCATACCCACGTTTAGACCGAATCGCACTTCTTTTACCGTGGGTCTAGCACTCTGGCTCTGACGTTTTTTCTTTTGATACTGAAGCTTCCCATAGTTGAGAATCTTCGCGATTGGAGCGTCTTTACCTTGAGAGACTACAACTAAGTCAAGCTCTAAGCTTTCAGCTAGCTGTAACGCCTCATTGGTGTCGATCAGACCACGATTGTTATTCTCATGGTCAATCAAAAAGACGCTAGGTGATTTGATTTGTGAATTAATCAGTTGCTTTTGGATTGCGATAATGAATTTCTCCCATTTGTTCAATACTTTGCTTTACAAGCAGGTAATGCCAATTTAACACAACACTGAATCAGAGCAACTTTAACAACACAATAGACGGCAATCTGATAGAATGAGGGACTGCGGCACTCGCTCTCAGTCTTTGCGCTACTGCCCATCCAGCTTTTCAATGATTTTTATCCGTCCGCCTAAGACTGACGCCATCATTGGCGACAGGCCGATGTTATTTTTGGAGTCTTATGTCTTTTTCCGATCTCGGCTTGTCCAATGAAATTATCCGTGCTGTTACCGAACGAGGTTACACGGAACCCACGCCAATCCAGATGCAGTCCATTCCTGCTGTCTTGTCAGGTAAAGATTTATTAGCTGGGGCACAAACTGGCACTGGAAAGACCGCTAGTTTTACACTGCCGCTTTTGCATCGGTTGTCGTCTAACAAGAGCAAAGGTACGCCTAATGGATACCCACCAATCCGGGCGTTGATTCTCACCCCAACTCGCGAACTCGCTGCCCAAGTGGAAGAAAGCGTGCGCGAGTACGGCAAGTACTTAAATCTTAACTCAATGGTGATGTTTGGCGGAGTCAGCATTAATCTGCAAAAACAGCGTTTGAGGAGTCGAGTGGATATTTTGGTCGCTACTCCAGGGCGATTGCTAGACCACGTACAGCAGGGTACGCTGAATTTATCGCAGATTGAGGTTTTGGTGCTGGATGAAGCCGATCGGATGCTGGACATGGGTTTTATTAATGATATCCGCCGCATCCTCTCACTCCTGCCCAAACAGCGACAGAATTTGCTATTCTTCGCTACTTTCTCAGACAAAATTAAGGCACTGGCCGCTGGACTACTAAATAACCCGACGATGATTGAGGTAGCACGTCGCAACGTTACCGCCGATACGATCGCCCAGAAAGTTTACCAAGTAGACCGTGACAAGAAACGCCAATTACTTGCTCATCTGATTCGCCGAGATAATTGGTATCAAGTACTAGTATTCACTCGCACCAAGTATGGTGCTGACCGTTTGGTGAAGCAGTTGGGCGAAGACCGCATTCAAGCCTTGGCAATCCACGGGAATAAGAGCCAGCCTGTGCGTACTAATGCTTTGGCAAAGTTTAAAAATGGCACCTTACAAGTATTGGTGGCGACAGACATTGCTGCTAGGGGTCTTGACATCAGCGAACTGCCCCATGTTGTTAACTTTGATTTGCCCAATGTACCAGAAGATTATGTTCATCGTATTGGTCGCACCGGTCGCGCTGGCGCATCAGGTGAAGCCGTATCGCTAGTGTGTATCGATGAACAGCATCTATTGACAGATATCGAAAAACTGATTGAGCAGCGCTTGCCGAAGGAAGTGGTTGCTGGTTTTGTGCCCAACCCCGATACCAACCCCGAACCAATCACAAATGTACGGCAACAAAGAGCCAAGCCGGGAAGTGAGAAGCGTTCGACTCGTACTCCCAAACCGTTACCACAGACATCGGCTAAACGTAAAGCAGCGCCACCTGCCACCAATAACGAGAAACCTGGCGCTCGTTCATCGGGATCGCGCCGTTCTGCTAAACGCGATCGCTAACAAAAGTTATACTCAGCACGGGCTAAACGCCCCGCTACCGCTAACAGCACTCAGTACTCAGCACTACTGAAATACAGTTGTCGAAATGCAGTTAACAGTGTCATAAACAAAAGGTGAAGGTTAACCTGTAGGGTATAACTTACCTTAGAGTTGCTTGACCTCTAGCTTCGATGGATCTATCACACTCATGACTGAACTGACGCTACGCCTACAAGAGGGAGATACCGAGACCACGATCGCAGTTGACCAAGATGTATTTACAATTGGTCGTTTGCCGGAATGTAATTTGTACTTACCTTTTGGTGGAGTATCCCGCAACCATGCTCGCCTAGTAAAAACGGCTGACGGTGTGTGGACTATTGAGGATATGGGCAGCAAAAACGGGACGCAAGTCAATAAATATCTGGTTAACTATCCCCAAGAGTTACATCATGGTGATATCGTTTGGCTGGGCAATGTTAGCCTGGTAGTGCTGCTCACAACCCCTGTTTCTCAACCGACACCTGAGTATCCCGGAATTTCGGACATTAATGAGCAAAGAACAATCCTTCACAATGTTGAACAATTACAACAGCAATGGATTGCAGCTGATAGTAACGATGGCAACATCAATAATAAGGACAAAACTATTGCCCGTCTCAAAGACTTAGTGGACATAGCGAAAAATCTTTGTGCAGCCGCGTCTATAGAAGAGATTTTTTCTCAGGTGCAGCAAGTAGTTTTTCGTTATCTTGATAGTATTGATCGCTTGGCATTATTAATTGATGTCAATGGTTGCGGCCAGTTGGAATTAATGAATGCTGCCACTAGAAATCTTTCCCAACAGAAACATCTCCCTTCTGATGGTAGTTGGATTAGTCGTAGTATTTGTCAAAAGGTATTTGAAGAAAAAGTCGTCATTCAAACTGGTGATACTCATCAAGATGAACGGTTTGCTAGCGAACAGAGTATTTTAGTCAAAGGCATTCGTAGCGCGATGGCGGTGCCTTTATGGGATGAAAATAAAGTTGTGGGCGTACTGTATGCCGATGCCAATTTTTCTTCTTACCATTGGGCAAATGAAGGTGAAGAAGAATTGAGCTTTTTCTCAGCTTTAGCAAATCTTGTAGCTTCTAGCGTGCAGCGTTGGTTATTAGTAGAAAAACTCAAAACTGAAGAGATGATTCGTCACCGACTAGAACGCTATCATTCTCCAGCAGTTGTACAGCAGTTGATATCTGTAGGTGGATTACCGGGTGGTCGTTTAGCTCCCGCCGAGAGCGAAATCAGTATTTTGTTTGCTGATCTAGTTGGCTTTACGGCAATTTCTGAAAGGTTAACACCAACAGCGATCGCTCAACTATTAAATAATTTATTTGAAGAAATGCTAAAAGAAGTGTTTGGTTGCGGCGGCACTTTAGATAAATATATTGGCGATTGTATTATGGCATTTTTTGGTGCTCCAGAACCGCAAGCAGATCATGCCGATCGCGCCGTTACTGCTGCTAAGGGAATGCTTACTCGTCTCGAACATCTGAATGCCAATGGTTTTTGGCACGAACCCCTGCAATTACGCATTGCGATTAATAGCGGTAAAGCAGTTGTGGGAGATGTCGGTAGTTCCCAAAGGGTAGACTATACGGCATTAGGCGCAACGATTAATCTTGCTGCTCGGATGGAAGCAGTTTGTCCCCCTAGTGAATGTGTGATTAGTGAAGCCACCCATAAAATGCTTTCAGAACCTTCAGACTTCCAAGAAATGGGAGATTATCGTTTCAAAGGTATTGAGCGATTAGTTAAGGTTTATCAGACAAAATTACAACCAGTACCAACAATCATTGCTCCAATCATTAATCTTTAGGTTATTGAGTATTGGGCATGGGGCAGGGGGAGAATAACTAATGACAAATAACAAATTTATCAAGATAAATACATAGTCAAGATGTATATTTTATTTCATAAATAATTGCAAAATTGTAATATTCAGCAATCAATTCAGGGTTAAAAGACTAGAATTTGGGTAGTAGCTTCCAAAATTGATCTGTGTAACACTAGGAAGCCTACCGAAGCTATTTTTTAACGGGAGGTCAGGTAATGGCGATCGCCACCATTAATCCCGCCACTGGGGAGACGCTCAAAACCTTTGAGGCGCTCAATGATGCAGAAATTGCCGCTAAACTCGATTTAGCTAATCAGACTTTTGAACACTATCGTCAGACAAGTTTCTCTGAACGATCGCACTGGCTGCAAAAAGCTGCTGATATTTTAGAGCAAGACAAAGCAGATTTTGCTAAGTTAATGACTCTAGAAATGGGTAAACCATTTAAAGCTGCGATCGCAGAAGTCGAAAAATGCGCCGTCGTCTGTCGTTACTACGCCGAACACGCCCCTGCTTTTCTTGCTGATGTCAGTGTAAAAACTGATGCGAGCCAGAGTTTTGTACGTTATCAACCAATAGGTGCAATTCTCGCGGTGATGCCGTGGAATTTTCCCTTCTGGCAAGTTTTTCGTTTTGCCGCGCCAGCCCTCATGGCCGGAAATGTCGGCTTACTCAAACACGCTTCTAATGTGCCGCAGTGCGCCTTGGCAATTGAAGATATTATCCGACGGGCAGGTTTTCCTGAAGGTGCGTTTCAAACTCTATTAATAGGCGCTGCCAAAGTTGCCGATTTAATGGCTGATGACCGCGTAAAAGCTGCTACCTTGACCGGAAGCGAACCAGCCGGCGCATCCCTCGCCGTCGCCGCCGGCAAACAAATTAAAAAAACAGTTTTGGAATTAGGAGGAAGTGACCCGTTTATTGTGTTAGAAAGTGCTGACTTAGAGACAGCAGTTGTCACAGCTACTACAGCGCGGATGTTAAATAACGGGCAATCATGTATTGCAGCGAAACGTTTTATTGTCGCAGATGCGATCGCAGACAAATTTGAAAAATTGCTTTTAGAAAAATTCGAGGCGCTAAAAGTAGGCGATCCTATGCAACCAGATACCGATTTAGGGCCACTGGCAACACCTGGGATTCTCCAGGATTTAGACCAACAAGTGCAAGGTGCTATTAGCAGCGGTGGTAAAGTCCTCACCGGTGGACATCCTTTATCAGATCGTCCTGGAAACTTTTATCCGCCAACGATTATCATCGATATCCCCACCGACACACCAATCGCAAAAGAAGAATTCTTTGGCCCGGTAGCCTTGTTATTCCGGGTTCCAGATATCGATGCTGCCATCAAACTCGCTAATGACTCACCCTTTGGCTTAGGTGCAAGTGCTTGGACAACCAACAACCAAGAGAGCGATCGCTTGGTTGAGGAAATCGAAGCAGGTGCCGTGTTTATCAACAGTATGGTCAAATCCGATCCTCGGTTGCCCTTTGGTGGCATCAAGCGTTCTGGATATGGCAGAGAATTGAGTATCCAAGGTATACATGAGTTTGTCAATGTTAAAACCGTGTGGGTTAAATGATTAGTCATTAGTCATTGGTGAGCCAGTGCGGTCTTGGGGGTTTCCCCCATGAGCAACTGGCGAACCCGAAGGGTCATTGGTCATTAGCCAAAAAAATGACAAATGACTAATGACATAGACGCTTCTGCGGCTTCCCGCAGGGTAGGACAAATGACAAAATAAATAGTTAGGAAATAAAATGAATACAGCAGAATTATTGGTGCAGTGCCTAGAAAATGAAGGAGTGCAATATATTTTTGGACTCCCCGGCGAAGAAAACCTGCACGTTTTGGAAGCGTTAAAACATTCTTCGATTAAATTTATTACGACTCGTCATGAACAGGGTGCAGCATTCATGGCCGATGTCTACGGTCGCTTAACAGGAAAAGCCGGAGTGTGTCTTTCTACTCTTGGTCCTGGGGCAACCAATTTGATGACTGGAGTAGCAGATGCTAACCTCGATGGTGCGCCCTTAGTAGCGATTACCGGTCAAGTGGGAACAGATAGAATGCACATTGAATCCCATCAATATTTAGATTTGGTGGCAATGTTTGCACCTGTTACCAAGTGGAATAAGCAGATTGTGCGACCGAGTATTACACCAGAAGTAGTGCGGAAAGCATTTAAGCGATCGCAATCCGAAAAACCTGGTGCAGTTCATATCGATTTGCCAGAAAATATTGCTGCCATGCCCGTCGAAGGCAAACCTTTGCGTAAGGATAATAGCGAAAAAACCTATGCATCTTTTGCTAGCATTCGGGCAGCAGCCGCTGCAATTTGCCAAGCAGTTAACCCATTAATCTTAGTCGGAAATGGAGCAATCCGCGCTCAAGCAAGTGATGCTGTCACGCAATTTGCTACCTTGCTAAATATACCAGTTGCCAATACCTTCATGGGTAAAGGTGTGATTCCCTACACACATCAACTAGCTTTGTGGTCAGTGGGATTACAGCAAAGAGACTTTATTACCTGTGCCTTTGATAACACAGATTTAGTAATTGCGATCGGCTATGATTTGATTGAGTTTTCCCCCAAGAAATGGAATCGTAATGGTGAAATTCCGATTGTGCATATTGGGGTAAGTCCGGCAGAGATTGATAGTAGTTATATTCCCAACGCCGAAGTCGTGGGAGATATTTCAGATTCCCTCTATGAAATTTTAAAATTAGCAGACCGACAAGGCAAACCCGATCCTTTTGCTATCAGCTTAAGGTCAGAGATTCGGGCTGATTACGAACAGTATGCTAATGATGACGGATTTCCCATTAAGCCGCAAAAGTTAATTTATGACTTACGGAAAGTGATGGGGCCAGATGATATCGTTATCTCTGATGTTGGCGCACATAAAATGTGGATGGCTCGTCATTATCATTGCCATAGTCCCAATACTTGCATAATTTCCAATGGCTTCGCAGCTATGGGTATTGCTATTCCTGGCGCTTTAGCAGCAAAACTGGTTCATCCCAAACGCAAAGTCGTTGCTGTCACAGGTGATGGCGGCTTTATGATGAATTCTCAGGAATTAGAAACAGCCTTGCGTGTCGGTACACCCTTTGTCACCATAATTTTCAATGATGGTGGCTATGGATTAATTGAGTGGAAGCAAGAAAATCACTTTGGCAAAGGAAACTCATCTTTTGTACATTTCAGTAATCCTGATTTTGTCAAATATGCCGAAAGTATGGGTTTAAAAGGCTACCGAGTTGAATCCGCTTTAGATTTGATTCCCACTTTGAAAGAAGCCCTCGCTCAAGATGTACCTGCGGTGATAGATTGTCCCGTAGACTATCGGGAGAATCACCGCTTTAGTCAAAAAGCCGGCGAGTTGACTTGTGCGTTGTAAAAAGTAGATACGCGATTAATCACGTCTGTACAAGAGTGATTAATCGCATCTATATAAGAGTTAGGAGTTAGGAGTTATTTATTCCTAACTCCTTATTAATTTCTATTCCTTTAGGCAATTTCCGTTAATAAATCCACCGCCGCCGTTGGTTTCGACTTCGCGGTAGTTGAGGGTAGTCGAAACTCACCAACTAAGGGATCGAGAGTTGAGCGTTCGCGTAGCGTCTCCAAGAGTTGTCGAAACTCGTCAACCTGGGTATATTCTTTGTGAGAAATCACCTTAGTGTTTTGGTAGTGGCGTGACACAGCTAACGCACCACTTTACTTCACTTCACTTCACGCTTCCCTTGGGAACGCTACATAAATGCCAACACTTGGTACTCTATGTCTTCTCTAAAGAACTACGCTATGACAAGTCTTCAAGGACATGATTATTATTTATAATTTTGCAGTGATAAATATAATAAACATTTGCTATGACTGATTTCTTATCCAAAACAAGGATTGAAAATGAGCCAGCAATATTATCTATATATAATGACGAATAACTATAATACTGTGCTGTATACAGGAGTAACGAACAATTTACAAAGGAGAGTTTATGAATACAAAGAGAAAATGATAGAAGGATTTACTAATAAATACAACATTACTAAATTAGTTTATTACGATATTTTTGAAGATGCCTATACAGCCATTAGCAGAGAAAAACAGGTTAAGGCAGGTTCCAGACAAAAGAAAATTGATTTAGTGAATAGCATCAATCAAGAATGGAGAGATTTATACGATGCGTTGTAAATTTTTCTGGTGTCAATTGCGATGTCTACGACGGGCTACGCCTACACACCAAGGTAAAGCATAGCAATCCTAGTCATTGCGATTGCTTCATTCCGCTATTGCTACATTCGCAATGACATAATCTGTCATTGCCAGCGAAGCGAAGCAATCCTAGCCTTGCGATTTGATTGCGATCGCAGCCGAGTAATCCTAGCCATTGCGATTACTTCATTCCGCTAGTGCTACATTCGCAATGACATATTAACAAACAGTTTGTCATTGCGAGCGGAACGAAGTGGAGCGAAGCAATCGCAATGACACAGAGTATTAAATAAGGAGTGCAAAAACGTTGACTTCACCACAACTACCCCCCAACGCCTACACTGATGCACCCCAACAGCACCCCAACTTAATCCTCGGTAGCTTGCAACTACTTTTCTGGCTTGTCTTCCGCCCTTCAGCATGGCGTAACCACCTCAAGCGCATTGACCCTGCTTTAGACTCTGACTCCTCTCTAATTATCTTGTTGAGACAAGGGCGATGGCGAAACCTTGCTCTGTGGCGGCTGTTCATCCAGGGATTCTTTATCTTACCTATCCTGGCTAACTTATTATTGGGCTTGGTGCTGTGGGCATTGGGTGAACCAATCGCAAATATAGCTTTTCGCATGGCGTTCGGCGTGGCGT
>JADEXV010000242.1 GCA_015206945.1 Nostocales cyanobacterium LEGE 12452
GGCATTGGGCAAAACAGTGCTGAGTGCTGAGTTAGGGGTTAAGAGTTATTCTCCCTCTGCCCCCCTGCTCCCCACTGCCTCCTGTCATCAAACTTAGAAAACTTAATAATAAAAAGCACCAGAGGGGGTAAAGACCCTTAAAATGATCAGGATTTCCATTTTCGTATTCCAAGGCAACGACTATGCCCCGCCGTGACGACCTCCAGAAGATTCTACTGTTAGGTTCTGGTCCAATTGTGATCGGACAAGCCTGTGAGTTTGACTACTCTGGCACTCAAGCCTGCAAAGCGCTGCGAGAAGAAGGCTATGAAGTGGTTTTGGTCAACTCCAACCCTGCAACGATTATGACCGACCCGGAAACGGCTGATCGCACTTACATTGAGCCGCTAACGCCGGAATTGGTCGAAAAAGTCATCGAAAAAGAACGCCCTGATGCTCTACTACCAACGATGGGAGGACAAACTGCCCTCAATCTCGCCGTTGCTTTAGCCAAAAATGGAGTGTTAGAAAAGTACGGCGTTGAGTTGATTGGCGCTAAACTCCCAGCGATCGAAAAAGCCGAAGATCGAAAGCTGTTTGGTGAAGCAATGGCAAGAATTGGGGTAGCTGTGTGTCCCAGCGACACAGCCGAATCTTTGGAAGAAGCCAAAGCTGTTGCCCGCGAAATTGGTACTTATCCCCTGATTATTCGTCCAGCTTTCACAATGGGTGGAAGTGGCGGTGGTATTGCTTACAACCAAGAAGAATTTGAAGAAATGGCACAGGTAGGTATAGATGCCAGCCCCGTTTCGCAAATTCTCATTGATCAGTCTTTACTCGGCTGGAAAGAATACGAACTTGAAGTGATGCGCGACCTGGCAGATAACGTGGTGATTATCTGCTCTATCGAAAACCTTGACCCTATGGGCATTCACACCGGGGACTCAATTACCGTCGCTCCCGCGCAAACCCTCACTGATAAAGAATATCAAAGGCTGCGGGATATGGCAATTAAAATCATCCGCGAGATCGGTGTGGAAACTGGTGGTTCTAATATTCAGTTTGCTGTCAATCCAGTTAATGGCGATGTGGTGGTAATTGAAATGAACCCGCGCGTTTCCCGCAGTTCAGCTTTATCTTCCAAAGCTACGGGTTTCCCCATCGCCAAAATGGCTGCAAAATTGGCTGTGGGCTACACCTTGGATGAAATTAAAAATGACATTACCAAGAAAACTCCCGCATCCTTTGAGCCGACAATTGACTATGTGGTGACAAAAATTCCCCGCTTCGCCTTTGAAAAGTTCCCCGGCTCCGACCCAGTTCTGACAACCCAAATGAAATCTGTTGGGGAAGCAATGGCAATTGGGCGCACATTCAACGAATCCTTTCAAAAGGCGCTGCGATCGCTCGAAACAGGACGCGCTGGTTGGGGTTGCGACAAAGCCGAGAAATTACCCAGTGGTGAACAAATCCGCGCCCAACTGCGGACACCTAACCCCGATCGCATTTTTTCCGTGCGCCATGCCTTGCAACTAGGGATTAGTGCTGAGGAAATCTACGAACTGACTGGTATTGACCCTTGGTTCCTAGATAAATTTCAGCAATTGCTAGATGTCGAAAAATTCCTGAAGCGGACACCCTTGCAGCAATTGACAAAAGAGCAATTGTATGAAGTGAAACGAGACGGATATAGCGATCGCCAAATTGCTTATGCTACCAAAACCACCGAAGATGAAGTTCGCGCTTACCGCAAGTCATTAGGAATCATTCCAGTTTACAAAACTGTAGATACTTGCGCGGCTGAGTTTGAAGCCTTTACCCCCTACTATTACTCTACCTACGAAGAAGAAACAGAGGTAATGCCCGCAACCAAGCCCAAAGTCTTAATTTTGGGTGGTGGTCCTAACCGTATTGGACAGGGAATTGAGTTTGATTATTGTTGTTGTCACGCCGCTTATGCCTTGAAGGATGCGGGGTATGAAACAATTATGGTCAACTCCAACCCAGAGACAGTTTCGACAGATTACGATACCAGCGATCGCCTTTACTTTGAGCCTTTAACAAAAGAAGATGTCCTCAACATCATCGAAACTGAAAATCCAGTTGGGGTAATTATCCAGTTTGGCGGGCAAACACCGCTGAAGTTGGCTATTCCTTTACAAGAGTTTCTTAACAATGACACATCAGGACTGCTGACTAAAATCTGGGGTACATCGCCAGATTCCATCGACATGGCAGAAAACCGGGAACGGTTTGAAAAGATTCTCCAACAGTTGAATATTTCCCAACCGCCCAATGGTATCGCGCGGAGTTACGAAGATGCCCTGATTGTCGCCAAACGCATCGGCTATCCAGTGGTGGTACGTCCTAGCTATGTGTTGGGGGGACGAGCAATGGAAATCGTTTATTCCGATGCTGAGTTGGAACGCTACATGACCTTTGCGGTACTAGTGGAACCAGAACATCCAATTTTAATTGATAAGTTTTTGGAAAACGCGATTGAAGTCGATGTCGATGCGATCGCCGATCATACGGGACGGGTGGTGATTGGTGGTATTATGGAACACATTGAACAAGCGGGGATTCACTCAGGAGATTCCGCTTGTTCTCTACCTTCCATTTCCCTATCACCAGCAGTTCTCAATCAAATTCGTACTTGGACGGTGCAGCTAGCGCAAGCGCTGTCAGTCGTGGGATTGATGAATATTCAGTTTGCCGTTGTGGGCGCAAGCAGCTATTCTCCTCAAGTTTACATTCTGGAAGCTAATCCCCGCGCTTCCCGCACAGTGCCTTTTGTTTCTAAAGCAACGGGTGTACAGTTAGCGAAATTAGCATCCTTAATTATGTCGGGTAAAACCTTAGAGGAGCTAGGCTTTACCGAGGAAGTCATTCCCACACATATTGCTGTAAAAGAAGCTGTATTACCCTTTAATAAATTCCCAGGAACTGATACAATATTGGGCCCAGAAATGAGATCCACTGGTGAGGTGATGGGGATTGACAGCGACTTTGGCCGTGCCTTTGCCAAAGCGGAAATGGGTGCTGGGGAGCGTTTACCACTAAGTGGAACTGTATTTGTATCAATGAGCGATCGCGATAAAGCTGCTGCAAGTGGTGTGGTGAAGGAATTTATCGATTTGGGCTTTACAGTGATGGCTACCCTTGGTACACGCCGAGTTCTTCTGGAACAGGGGCTAAATATTGAATTAGTCTTAAAACTCCATGAAGGTCGTCCCCACGTCCTTGATGCGATCAAAAACAAGAAGATCCAACTGATTATCAACACACCTTCAGGGGAAGAAGCCCAGACTGATGCTAGGTTAATCCGCCGCACAGCCTTAGCTTACAAAATTCCCATCATTACTACCATCGCCGGTGCAAAAGCTACCGTCGCCGCCATCCGTTCCTTACAAAATACGACTTTGGATGTAAAAACTATCCAAGAGTACTGCCCTCTCTAGGGAGTAGGGGAGTAGGGGAGTAGGGGAGCAGGGCGGAAGTTGCAGTAAGTCTTTCCCCTCTGCCCCTCTGCCCCTCTGCCTCTTGTACCCAATGCTCCATGCCCAATTCCCGATTTACAATTCCCAATCCCAGAAAAAATTAAACAATTGTTAGAAGAGAATGAATATAGTTCTCATTGAGATAATTTAACAAATATGAGGAAAATTATTTGAACCAGATAATTTCTTAAATTGACTTTTAGTCAGCCTTCAGGTATAGGTAAACGCTACATGAACTGGAAAAACCAGGAAATTTCATGTCACCATCTAGCCAAAATCTTCTCATAAATGTTACAATTATTAATAGGACTTTCATAAAAAATGTTTAAAAAGCAACCTTTTATCTAACTGTAGATACTTGTGAAAAGTAGGAAATAACTGTAGTTTTAGCAGTTAAGAAGCCTAAATTTGATTATTATGAGTAGCCGAGTTTCTCAGGCGCGTAAGTTGCAAACCATAGCACGGGTTCCCAGTCTGACTGGGTAGCACCGTAATAAATAAAGAAAGCATCTATTCCCTTAATGACCCTACCGCCAACCCCATCATTACCAAAGAGTAGCGCCATGAAGACCGCTCAGACAGCCACAGACCTCGTGCGGACTTACCTGCGTGAGATTGGCCGTGTGCCACTATTAACCCACGAGGAAGAGATTTTCTATGGTAAACAGGTGCAACGTTCTTGCGTTTTGCACGAATCAAGGGAATCTCTTGCCACCCAGCTAGATCGTCAACCGACTCTAGAAGAGTGGGCCAAAGCAACAAACCTAGAACCAGCAGAGCTGAACGAAGCGATCGCAGATGGTGAAATTGCCAAACGCAAGATGGTAGAAGCCAATTTGCGGCTGGTAGTGTCCGTTGCCAAAAAATACATCAAGCGCAACGTCGATTTACTGGACTTGATCCAAGAAGGTAGTATTGGTATGCAACGGGGCGTAGAAAAGTTTGACCCCACCAAAGGGTACAGATTTTCTACCTATGCCTACTGGTGGATTCGGCAAGCAATTACTCGTGCAATAGCCGAAAAAGCTCGTACCATTCGGTTGCCGATCCATATCACCGAAAAATTAAATAAGATTAAAAAGGCACAGCGCCAATTATCTCAAAAATTGGGACGCGCTCCTACGGCTGGGGAGCTAGCTCAAGAATTAGAATTGACCCCCAAACAAGTACGAGAGTATTTAGAAAAGGCGCGTTTGCCCCTTTCTTTGGATTTGCGGCTGGGTGATAATTACGACACCGAACTTGGAGAAATGCTGGAAGATCCAGGAGCTTCTCCCGAAGAGTTTGTTATGCAATCTTCCCTATCTTATGACTTAGATCGCTTGATGGGCGATCTCACGCCACAACAGAGGGAAGTAATCACACTGCGCTTTGGCTTAACTGATGGGCAAGCTCTGACTCTGGCTAGAATTGGTGAAATCTTGAACATCAGTCGAGAACGAGTCCGACAAATTGAGCGGGAAGCGTTAAGCAAACTTCGCAAGTCTAAAGCCAACATGGATGAATATTTGGCAAGTTAGTCATTTGTCATTAGTCATTTGTCATTAGTTGTTAACAAAGGACTAAAGACCAATGACTACTGACCAATTGGTGAGAAAATACGCTGACTTTGGTACGGTTACACCTACTTCCACTCTTACGGTAGGCTGTTACATTAGTTGACAGGAAGACAAAACAACTAAGTCAAATCCAAAACAGACATTTAATATTCAAATCACAAGCACCGCAGCTAATAGTGGTAGTTAAGGAGCTAAAAAATGAGTAACCCATCCAATCGTGTCTCAGAATTTTTTAATAGCGAAGCAGAAACTAACGATTTACTCTGGCAGTACGTTAAATCCTTGAGTCCAGAGACAGTTACCCAGCTATCCAAACCCACATCTGCCGAAGTGTTTCAGGTGATGGAACGGAATATTACAGGACTATTAGGAAATCTACCTTCAGAACACTTTGGTGTTACTGTAACCACAAATCGCGAAAATCTAGGTAGGCTTCTTGCTTCTGCGATGATTAGTGGTTATTTCTTGCGTAACGCTGAACAAAGAATGAATTTTGAAATGACCTTACAAGGATCTGAAACCAACAACAGCGAAGTTGACTAGAAATGTAAATTTGGGAACTTCAATCAATATTGTTGGGCTAAGAGCTAATTATAGTTACAGCGATACAAATTGAAAATAAGTCTCTGCAAAATTTTTGCTGCTAATTCCCAATTATACATCAGCTAAGTTTTTTAAAATATCCAAAATAGTGACGAATTCAGGTTGAAATTTCAACGCAGACGAACGCGGAGTCTTTGATTTCGCTTCTCTGCGAACTCCTGTAATTTTGTGATTAATTTAATTTCTCTGATGTCAGCCTAGTTAGTTATAACTTCTTAACCTATGGAGAAAGCATAAAAATCCCTCGCCTCTAAACCTTTTTGCAGTCTGAATAATAAGTCTTTAACCGAATATGATATTAGAGGCTTATTAATAAATGATGAATGCACATTTGTGGATAAACGAACAGTGCTAAATGACCTTTGCAATAAATCAAAACTCGGCAGAGTTACAACTAGTCTGCCGAGTTTTGTTATTAGTCAAGAGTCAAAATTCACGAATTCTTTCCCTACTCTTTACTCCTTACTCCCCATTCAACTATGAGTCAAACCAGTTCTTTCCCACCCCATAAAATCATTGGTGTTGCAGTAATTTGGAATGACCAAAGGCAAATTTTAATTGACCGCCGTCGTCCAGAGGGAGCGATGGGTGGTTTGTGGGAATTTCCTGGTGGTAAAATAGAGCCTGGTGAAACCATCCAAGAATGTATTCAACGGGAAATTTCCGAAGAACTGGGAATAGTAATTGAAGTGGGAAAGCATCTGATTACTATTGACCACAGCTATACAAATTTGCGCGTTACCCTCACAGTACATCATTGCCGCCATCTTACAGGTGTTCCCCAACCTTTGGAATCCGATGAAATTCGCTGGGTAAGTTTGGAAGAACTGGAGCATTTTACTTTTCCGAAAGCAAATATCCAAATTATTGCTGCATTGAAAGGAAGTGGGGGCTAGGAAAGAAGCAGAGGGAGTAAGGGAGCAGGGGAGCACAGGAGAATAATTAATAACCAATACTTCGGCTTCGCGGTAGTTGAGCGCAGTCGAAACTCAGTACAAGTGCCCAATGACAAATGACAAATGACAAATGACAAATGACAAATGACAAATGACAAATGACAAATGACTAATCCCGTAACAATCTATTAATTGCATCAGGTTGAGTCCCGCAATTTTCTACAATAAGCGCAGGGACTTTGATTTAAGGTGTCAGCAAATAAATGCCTAAAACCGTTGCCGATGTAATGAGCCGCGATCCGATTGTTGTCCGGGAGGAAACTCCACTGAAGGAAGCTATCCAAATTCTCGCAGAACGCCATATCAGCGGACTACCTGTTGTGGATGATCTCGGTAAATTGGTAGGCATTATCTCGGAAACTGATTTGATGTGGCAAGAAACTGGTGTTACTCCACCTGCATACATTATGTTTCTTGATAGTGTTATCTATTTAAAAAATCCTGCTACATATGACCGTGATTTGCACAAGGCTCTAGGGCAAACCGTCGGGGAGGTGATGAGTAAAAACCCGATCGCTATTTCCCCTGATAAAACTTTAAGAGAAGCAGCTACAATCATGCACGATCGCAGCGTTCACCGCTTGCCAGTACTTGACAGTGCAGCTCAAGTAATTGGTATTCTCACTCGTGGTGATATTATTCGGGCTATGGCTGCTAGTCAAGATTAGTCAAAAATAGAGACGCGATAATCGCGTCTGTACAAAAGCCAAAAGTAGAGACGCGATTAATCGCGTCTGTCTTTTTTATACATTTGAAAATCAAGGATAACTAAATGAGTATTACTCCGGAGTCTGTTAAGCAATTGCTCAGTTCTGAGGATTTAGGCGATCGCTTACGTGCTGTAAATCAAATCCGCGAATTGGAACCTGCGGTTGGCTTTGAATTAATTCAAAGTGCTATTGGCGATCGCAATTCCCGTGTCCGTTACTCAGCGGTGAGTCAAATGGATACACTCGGAACGCAAGATTTACAATTATCCTTGGATATCTTGCGCGATCGCTTACTTCATGACTCCGAAGTAGATGTACAAGCAGCAGCAGCAGACTGTTTGGGCGCTCTGAAGTTAAGCGAAGCTTTTGAAGATTTACAGCAGCTTTATCATACAACTGGGGAATGGTTAATACAATTCAGTATTATTGCTACATTAGGAGAGTTGGGCGATCCACGAGCCTTTGAACTACTTAAAGAGGCACTCTCATCAGAAAACGAATTAGTCCAAACTGCTGCTATTAGTTCTTTGGGTGACTTGGGAGATGTACAAGCAGTTCCTCTGTTGGCTCCCTATGCTACCAATCCAGATTGGCAAATTCGTTACAGACTTGTGCAAGCCTTGGCTCGTTTGGGTAATCCAGAAGCCAAATCTATATTAGAAACTTTGGCTAATGATGAAGTAGATGCGATCGCAAATGAAGCCAAAAATTCTTTGCAGTCAGTTTAACTATATCTAAGGTTAAGAAAATTCACCTTCAATATAGATTTGTCTGGCAGCATAAAAAAATTCGACCTGGTTGGGAAAATTTTGCATTCCAGCCAGATCGAATAGATAAATTAGAGTTACTTTTAGCAATTAAAAGTAACTTTTTTATATTTAGGATAGGACTATTGAAGAATACTTTTGCGACGGCGAGACATAATCATGCCAGCACCAACTAAACCTAAGCCTAACATTGTGGTTGGCTCAGGAACACTAACTGCTTCGAGAGTTAAATGGTAAGTGCTTGTAGCTCCATTAAGAGAAGCACCCAAATTGCCAACCCCAATAGTTTTTCCATTGAAATTAAATTTCCCCGTAATCCCATCCAATATTACGTCATTAATGTTAGTAGCCGATTTTCGAGTTCTGGTAACTACAGAATCATCTAGATCAAAGGTGAGAAGCGCAGTAGTACTACCCAAGGTTCGCGATCCGAAATTAATGAACGGAGTGTAAACGCCTGTAGAATATGTAGCTGTTGTACTTGATATATTAGCTATCTTGGTTAAATTTAGAGTGTTAATGCTAATACCTGTGCCTGATAAGCTTGGTGAGAAGGCTGTAAAATCACCATCAGTATCAACACCATCAACATCGACAAATTTAATACTGGTAGTGCCTGGATTGATTCCATCACTAGGAACGATAGATGTACCAGTAAGACCAATACTTCCGTTCAAGGTTACAGCTTGAGCCGAACCAGCAGATGTAAACATCCCAGCGGTAGCCAAGGGGATTGCAAAACTAGCAGCAAGAGTAGCGTTTAGTAATTTAGATTTAAAATTAATCATGAGTGTTTGAGAGTCCTAATAATAACCTGGAATAGAGAAATTGATTGCTTGACCTTTACTATCAGTAATCTATTTAAAATACTGTCAGTGAAAGCGAAACTTGCGTGATGTATTTCTTATCTCCATAAAATCACACAGGCTTAGAACCTGCAATATTTACTGAGTGGTCTTCATCACATCTTCAACTAACAAATAGTCTTCATAAAATTTTAATTTCTTACATATCTGCGCTTCGTATATCTTTTAAGTCTCTAGGGTTTAAATTATTGACAATAGCTCTGACTTTAATAAAAACTATTTACGCAATAAAAATTGGTAGTATCTTTTTATACTTAAGCTGCTCAACCATATTTTTATATCAATGGAGTATGCAGTGTATCTAATCTTTCTAGTTGCCAATATTTAGTGAAACGGTTCCTCTCATAGAATAAATGGGAGGAACCGCTGTATTTGTTTACTATGGATAATCTTTGCGATCAAATTGAATGTTTGTAACAAACGGCTAATTGCTACCTATTAACGCTGTTCTGAAATCTGTCAGATTTTTCAAATGCTAAGAGCCAAATACCTGTGGCCAGGTTGTTACAACAAAAACTACAACTGCGGCGATCGCTAACAACCCTTGAATCAAATTTCCAACCAAAGATCCGACTACAATTCCTATACCTGCTTTAACCGCTAACCCAAATTCACGTCGGTAAAGGTACTCACCAATAATTGCTCCCAAAAGCGGGCCTAGTAAAATTCCTAACAGTGGCCCCCCAAAAGGTAAAGTTGGCAATAATCCCAAAAATCCTACTACCAAACCAACAATTGCACCAATTTGCCCCCACTTGCTAGCTCCGGCTTGCTTTGCTCCCACATAGCTAGCTAAAAAATCAACTCCGACACTGAGCAGTAAAACTATAATTGTCACAATTAGTGGAATTTTGATAGCTGCAAAGGAACTACTAACGATTCCCCAGATAATAATTGCAATTAAAATTAAGCTGCTACCGGGAATGGCGGGAACTACAGCACCAATAATACCCACAACCATTACAGCAACTAATAGCCAATAAATAATTTGCATAGATCAATTGTAAATTTCCAAATTTTCTCATAGGGACGCACATCTGTGCGTCCCTACTGTTTATTCTATCTGGGTAAGATAGCGAAAAATACTTAGTACACTGTGGTGTAAGTTTGCCTAATGCTTCTAAACTGCTATTAAAAAGCTCAAAACCCATGACGAGAAAAATATTAACTGGACTAAGTTCTGAAGCATACGAACACCCCTTTGATCGCAAAGCCTTGGCTTCTTTGCAAAATATGCCAGGTGTCTCCTTGCTACTCAAAAAAATTAACGAGTACGGCATCGATCGCCTACTCAGACTACAAAGCCTAGGTAGTGAAATCAGAATTTCGCCTCGTAATTTTCCCGAATTACATCAAGCATTTGTAGAAACCTGCCAAATTCTTGATGTTGCTCCACTTCCTGAATTGTATCTATTTCGAGGCACAGGTCACATTGAAACCTACATTGTTGGCGTGGAAAAACCCCTTGTCGGTATCAATTTAGATGCAATGGAGTGGCTTGGCGTAGATGAGTTGCTTTATGTTTTCGGACACGAAATCGCTCGCATCAAAAGCCAGCACATGGTTTATCACCAAATGGCAATTGTTATGCCAACTTTGAAAAATTTGTTGAGCAGTACCACACTGGGAGTCGGTGGCTTAGTAGCTGGTGGAATGGAACTAGGTTTGTATAATTGGCGGATGATGGCTAGGTTCACTGCCGATCGGGCTGCTTTGCTTGCTTGTCAGGATATTGACGTAGCAACTACTACACTGATGAAACTCGCGGGTTTACCAGATGAGTACTTGACTACTGCTGTGATTGAAGATTTCCTCATCCAAGCCCGTGAGTTTGCATCCAATAACTTTGATAGTGTGGATAAAGTCACTAAAATATTAAGCTATACGGAGCCTGGGCTTTCTTGGGTAGTTATGCGGGCTGGCGAGTTATTGAAATGGGTTGATTCAGGAGCTTATGATAATTTAATTCAACAAACAAATTTAAAGACAACCGAAGAATCGCAAGAAAAAGAAGAAAAGACACCAGAGGAAAAGGAAGGGTGGAATTTTTTGACTTCTTGGTGATTGAATTTTAGATTTTAGATTTCATTTTTAAATTTAAAATACCCTCGTGACGCTCAATGACTTGCTAATATCGATTACCTGTCATTTTGCTCTCGAACAAGGGGCTTAAGCCCCTTATCTCACCAAAATTGTTTGACTTCTAAACTAACGAATAACTTAAGTACTAAGAGTAACGGCTAGTTTATCAGCAATTCCTGCAATCCAGTTTTCATCTTGTTTGGTGTAACTGCGAGGAGCATTTGCTCCCAAAATTAATGCACCTTGGTTGCCAATAGGTTGACAAATTACACCTTGAGTATTTTCTGGTAAATAATCAAATTCAAGCCTACCTGGATATATTTTTAGAGCAACTAGATAAATCGGCTTTTGTTTTTCGAGTACCTGTTTTAAGATTACTCCTGGGACAACTTCAGATTTAGTACCCAGAATGCCGCGACGCAACAAAACTTTACCTTGATAAAAAACCACAAGCGATCGCGTTACTGTATTAGTCAACAATAAATGAGATGCCCAGGCTAGCTCTGTTTTCACCGCTTCGGGTAAATCTGCTGCGAGTACAAAACCTTCTTCTCCAATTAGTTTTACAGTATCAGGCGATCGCGGCTGAACTTGCTGCCAAATTAAACCCGTCAAAATTAACACCGCACTTAAAATCACACCCACTACATCACCACGTGATTGAGACTGGGTTAATTCCGGTGTCAATAAACGGTTAATCAATAAAAGTACAGCGCCTAGCCCACCTACGACAATGGGTAGACGCCGCAAAACTCGATTAGGATCAGGTTTAGTCATTAGAAATTGGAAATTGAGCATTGAGTATGGAGAAGAGACAAGGCAGACAATGAAGAGAATGAGACAAGGGAGAGACTTGTGCAATAA
>JADEXV010000493.1 GCA_015206945.1 Nostocales cyanobacterium LEGE 12452
TGCTCCTGCTACCTGTACTGCAAGGTTAGGATTATTTGCTTTCAGGCCAAAGCGGCCCATTACCGTTTTATTACTCAAAGGATCATGAACGTAATTAGGTCTTCCACTAATGCCATCACCGTTTGCATCATTTTCATCTGCAAATGATACTATGGTCTCTTCCGGTATCAGTTCAAGCAGACCTAAGCCAAATACAGGTGGGGCAAGCCTTACAGACATCATATAGTTGGCTGGGATAGCCATGTAAGGACTGTTCATAGTATAAACAGGCTTACGTAAAGAGGCTACTTCTCCATCGGAAAAAGTAAATGGTATTTCTGTATAGTCAATCTTCATCCTGGCTTCTGCTGCTTTGCCAGCTACTCCTTTATCCTGCAATTGCACTCCATAGCCCGGTATGGCTAAAGGCCCTCCAAATTCATCTGTTCCGGAAAGGCTTATCCGGGTAAGTAAAGAAGAAGTAATAGCACCGATAGTGGGCGTACCTTTTCCATCATTATGATGGCAACTTACACACGATACATTATTGTACACCGGACCAAGACCAGAGAATAAAGGTGCGGGTGCAGATACGAAGGTCTGGCTGAAAAATGCATCACCAACTTCATGCATAAAGACATCGTAACCCACAAGGCCTGGTATAGCAGAACCAAAGGCTCCGGCATTAGTAAGAAAAACGGTAGCCGCCCCACCCGAAAGGCGTGGATCATATTGCTCTTCAGGAATGGGCTCCGGCTTGCGGCACAGCGTTCCTGTAATTACAATTACAAGCAACAAACATACTACACCTATCTTCTTCATCTTTTTGTGAAAAATCCCGGCAGGTATTTTACCTGCCAGGATAGTATTAAAATAATCTTTTTTGAAACGCTTTGAAAGCGCCTGCAGTTTTAATCTTTAACATACTGCTGAATGTATGGTACTAGTTTACCGTCAATAGATTCTTTTAAAGAAGCCAGGGCGGTAAGCGTATTCTGAACCTGATTACGTTGTGTATAAATAGCTTGTTCAAACGTTGTGGTAATACCATCAAAAGAGTTAATAGCTACTTCAAATTTCTGTTTGATTTCCTGATCCAATGCAGTATTGTTCACTTTTACGAGATCGCTCAGGCTTCTACCTGTGGCAGAACCGTAGGTGCATAAGTACACATTTCTCGCACCCATAATGTTGTTTTTAAAATCAACAATTGAATTGTGTGAATATGGTGATTCTGTAATGGTAGAATCACCGGGAGCAGTAAATGGTTCCACCATTTTGCCCTCACCTACTTCGGAACAAATGTCGATCAAAGCATTGGCCAAAGCTTCCAGTGCGTCATGCTTGCTCTCATAGCGGCTTCCTGTACCTGTGCCTGGTTTCATCAGTTCATTGGTGAAAAAGGTATTACCACTGGTTTGCAGGTTGGTTACGTTATTCAATACATCAGCAGCTAGTGCTACCATATATTCTTTTTCTCTTGCAGTTAAATCGGAAGCTTGACGGTTACCACCTATACCCCATAGCATATATTCCAATGGATGGAACCCTCTTAATGTCAATTCGGCTTCACTATCCGGATCATCAAGACCTGCCAGGAAGTTTACATCAAGTGTCTGGGCGCTGGCCAGCAGACTTTCCATCGCATTATGGTCAGTAGGCCATGTATCCATGTACGGATCATAGTTATCATAATCAACAGGTCCTATCAGGAAACCTTCACTTTGTTCCCATATTACACGCACTGCCTTCCAAGCTGTACGTGCCGCTTCCAGGTTAGCTTGTTTAGGTGTGGTAGCAAA
>JADEXV010000243.1 GCA_015206945.1 Nostocales cyanobacterium LEGE 12452
ACATATCTCATTATCAGCAAGTTATAAGCACACTTCAATAGAAGCGGCATTGTTATGTGATAATGGGTGATTCATTGGTTGGAATGCTCGATTCTCTACTCACTCTGTAAAAGTTCACTCCCAACTCATTAGTTTGTATATTTTCTAAGCTAATTTTGTAATATGACCTTGACGGCTAATTCATTGCAGTACTATTTTGTGTTCGACAACAGATCGAACAATGGTACTTTTCTGAATAGGCATTTTAGCTTTAACTCAAAATGAGAAGAAAAATTGAATTGGTTGGGAGGTCCGTCAACATGCGCGACACTGATCAAACGGCAGAAGACATGCATTTTTGGTTGAGTAAATCTCCCGTTGAGCGTTTGGCGGCTGTAACGTATCTTACGGTTCACAGTCTACCTGACAGTCTTCAAGAGTTAAAAAACCGGGTCATCGAAGGCAAGGAGATAGTCTATCCTTTGTTCAACAGTTTATTTCATTCTCTCAATAATAATAACGTTGAATACCTAACGGTAGGAGGGTACGCTATGGCATATTTCGGTTTGCCACGATACAGCAATGATCTTGACATATGGGTTAACCCATCTCAACTGAATATGTCCTTATTATCCACAGCGCTTATCGGCCTTGATAGTGAACGCCGCTTGGAGGCCATGATGCATGATGATCCGGGCGAAATCAGTTTAAGATTGGGTACAAAGCCAACGGAGGTGGATATACACCTGAGTCTGGGCCAGCTTGATTTTAACTCAGCATTTGCAAACCGTGAGGTTATTGAAATATCTGGTATTCAAATACCTTTTATTTGTAAAGCTGATTTTGTTGTCAGCAAGTTGGCATCTACCCGAATACAGGATCTGGTTGACGGCAAAATTATCCAGTCAGGTCGCGGCCGAGTAGAATGAGGGCAGGAATCGACTCTGGAACTAATAGTTGATGCCTGATCAGAAACAGCTTTTCTGACAATAGCTGATATTTTAACCTTCTACCATTTACTGCCTTCCCAATGTGACCGTACCGTTATCTCCTTAAAAAATCTTATGTGATGGTTATGTGACAAATCAGTGTTCTACCACGTGTGAACTACGTTTTGCCCAGCCAGATGGCAGTTTTCTTATGTGATGGTTATGTGACAGGTCGGCGTTTCTTACGAGTGAATCGTCTCCAGCCTAACCAGGAATCAGTTTTCTTATTTGATGGTTATTTGATGTTGCGGGTACCACAGGGTTCAGATTGCTTAATAGAGTGCCTAAAGGCTCTTTTCTTATTTGATGGTTATTTGACAGATGCTTGTTACAACGTTAAGTTGCTTTTATCTACAAGCCTCAGCCCGCGGCCATAATTATCCCGCGAACCTCTGTCATCATATCCGATCCAGACAAGCAATAACCGGTTCGTTTCGAAACATCTTTCCGTTCACCCAATAGAACTGCGATATTCTTAGTTTTGTATTCAGGGCAATAGGGTAGGGGGAAGTTTGTTCAACCTTGGTGGGTTATTCGAGCCCCCTACCTTCGCTCGTTTCCTTCTTCGCCAACAGATCAGGGACTTTTAAATGTTGTCTGCAGAAGCTATATTGAAATCCATTGACTACCAGCCTATGCAGACGCCCGTTTATCAGAATCAGCTTCCAAAGCATTTCTCGTCCTGGACACATCTTTATCACAGCATGCGCCTGTGGACACCGCTTGCTATGGCCACTGCCAGCGGCGAGTCTGGGGAAATGTCATTTATGATGTCCGACAGGGATTCAACCACTGAGATCGATGGTCAGATTTTGCTTGACGTTGATTTTTTAAAAGCTCGTCTTTTTGAAGAAATTATCGAAAACTGCGAGTTTGACCTTGACTTGGCCAAACGAGTTCGTGCCCTTGCCTTTACCCATCCAAATCACAATGCGATTGAAGATACCAAGGTGCAGAAGGTGATTAACGGAATTATCTACCTGAGTGGTTTACGGTTCGACCACGACGGACACAACAAGCCAGAATTTCTCTCAATCTGACCTGATTCAACCGACATTGCCTGGTGACGCAGTCAAAGTGGCCAGCACATATTCAGCCATCGGATCGTCAGGATCGTGGGACAGTACAAAATCGTTCAAATGATTATCCCAGTCAAGCATGAGGTTCTTCTTACAAATAGCCGGAAAACGGCGTTAGTAAACTATGTATTTAGTTTTGGCTTTCTCAAAGGCCGTAAGCCATTGACTCCAAGATCCGGGTTTGTGTTGAAGGAGTATTTTCCCAACCGGTTGATATGGGCAAATGGAGCAGGAGAGATAAATTCAAAGTCATTTTCATCTATCGGATATCCTTCCTGGTGTAATTCTTTGATAATTTCTTGTATATAAACCGTGTTCCATACCAGGACAATATTGGTGATCAGGTTCAAGCTCCTGACCACTTTTTGCTGTTGTTCTTCTTGTTTTCTGCGTACAATCCCATCGCCGCCAAACCAAAGATAAAGTCTTAGGTTGTGCAGCTGCTCTCCTTTGATCAGCTGTGTGTTGATCTTTCTACGTAAAGGCATGCTAAGCAGGTATTTAAGGATAAAAATGGTTTTTACCAGCTGGCCATAAGCCTGCAAAACATACATCAGGTTATTTTGGCGCGGGTAGGAGTGAAGCTTAGAGCTTAGCAATGAAGCGGTTACACGCGCTGATTTAATGGTATCTGCGACTTTGAGAAGTTCGTCAAAATGTTGTTTGAGATAATCAGGATTAACACGACCGGTGAATTTCAAAGCAGGGTATTCCCATTCCCGATCCTTGATTTTACACAGCCGCTGATCTTTTATGTCCCGGATCCTTGGACAAAAATCCATACCCAGCAGATCAAACAGCGCAAAGATTAGGTCCGAATATCCTGACGTATCGGTTGTATGTTCGAGTATTGTCAAATCGGTTTCATTGCCTATAATTTCATCAAGTACGTAAGTGGCGTCCCTTTCGGTGGACGAAATGCTCCGGCTGCCATACTGGCTATATTGATCCGAGGTATGTGTATAAAAGGTAATTCCCTTACCGTAACCAAAATAATTGGGGAGCGCCTTCGCATTCCGGATTTTCCCGCTGGTCGGGAACCGCTGCCCGTCCGAGGATGAAAGTGTGCCCCCGCCCCAATAGCCGCTCAACCATTGTTGATAATGAAAGTTAACAAGTGCATCGTTGGCTTTTTTAAGATTCTCTTCTGAGAGATAGTTATTGCTTGTCCACCAAAGCGTTTGATAATCAATCTCACAAGACCTAGCCAAATCCGACAGAGGAATATTACATCCGGATGCAAAAACAGCCGCATATAAAATAGACTGGTGTTCCTGGTTACGCGGTTCATTTTCCAATCCATGAAGATGTTCGGAAAAATTTATCCATGCATCCACTTCTTTAATTATATCTGTGATGTTGACTTTCGGGAGCCGTTGATTGATTTGTTCCCGGAGTGCTTTTGCTGAAAAGGGTACATCTTCTGCCGGCAATGCAGGCACTACCAGGATGCCTTCTTCAAGCCGGATCTCTCCACCCGCATTCAAGAGCTCATCCAGCGGTTTCAACAGTGATTCCAGCTCTTGCAAGCGCTGGTCGATACGCTCGGTGGGAAGAGTTGGCATTGACATTTGATTGCAAAAATCCTGTCGTAGCAGTTCCCACTGCACATTTGAAAGAAGCAACGAGTTAAAGTCGGCATATTTTCGGGAGATATTGATAAATACATCGCCCGCACGGAGCCGGTCCCGCAAGTTGGCCAGGGCACATAATTCGTAAGGTTGGCGTTGTGGAAGGGCTTCCGGCTGTTGCTGATCGTTTTCAAAAATCAGTTTGTTCCAGGAAGGCGTTATAAAATCAATCGGCGCGTCATCAGGCAGTTTTCTTCTTTTGCCCGTTTGCAACCCGGTCAAAATATCAAGCACACCCAGAAAGCCATCTTTGGAATGGGCAATTTGAAAGTCAATGGTTTTAAGAAGGTTAGGGGTGAATTGTTTTAAGGTTGTATAGTAGTTGTTCAGATAGTATAAGTAAGTTTGCCTGGCTGGGCGAAGAGCAGCCCCGGTTACCAGTAATGCCTCCCTGAGCATTTCCTTTGGATATATTTCAAAAATACAGGTACGGAGCTGATCGTCTGTAATGGTGTCATTGATGATAATACTAACAGTCTGGGACAGGGTTTTCATCGCCTCGTTCTGTGATTTGAACAAGGTCTGCTGATATGTGTCGAGTTGCTTTTTTGATCCGTTGACAATGTGCTCCCAATAATCATCAAACATTTCCAACACCTTGTCATTGGTATCTATCAGGCTCTCATACAGGAAGCAAATTAAAATCGGGTACCGCCTTGTAGCGTTCATCCGCTGTAGATACTTGTTAGAAACATTCCTGGCTATTTGGGCCAGCCTTTTTCTGCGGTTTAGGCTTATTACCGATAAGTCCCATTCATGGACGTTTAATGATTTTAAAAAATTGATCTTTTCCAACGTCTGGTTAATAGCCCTGGGCGTATTGCTGGTGGGGACTTGGCAAAGCCAACGGTGCAAAGTGATGCCGCCGGTATCGTCCAATTCGACTATTTGCGTCAGCCTGGCCTTCATTTCCTCGGTCAGCAGCAAACTAAGCCTTCGATAGGTTTCCTGGTGCAGCTGTTCATCCAGGCTACCAACAATCCTTTCCAATGTCCCAATAGACGGCCTCATAATTTTTTCCTGCCCCAGTTTTAAACACACTTGCCTGAGCAATATCGGCTGGTTGTCATGTTCCATCCCCTTATCGAGCAGCCAGGGCAAAAGCCAGATTTCATCCAGGGGCTGCCACCGGCGGAATTTCAAATATTTTAAGATTACATTTAAATGCTCCGTTCTGGTCTTATCCCGTTGCCCGTATATTAATAACAGTTCAATATCAGAATCCAGTTGCCTACTTACCATGGCAGCTACATTTGCCGGGATCTGCTGCTGCCATTTGTCTGGAAGAAAACCCATGAACCGGACAATCCCAATCTGGAGTGCGATCGCTAGCCGGTTGTGCTCCCCTCTGAACGATTTAAGAAAAATATTGTCCTGCCGCGTGATTTGGAAAAATTGCATCAGGTCATATTCTGATATTTCTGTCGGGACCTTTTCGTAACGTTCACGCTGGGATTGGTTCAAAAATCGTGATGCCATATGAAAATGGGGCTATCAAAAAGGGTATCAAAATTCACCCCGTCTGCAATAGGTTTAAAGCCTGTTTTTAAGCGTTAAAAAGTATATTTGTAAAGGAGTTCCTTTTTGATAAGCAATTAAATGAAAAAACAGAACAATCGGGCCAAACGGGTAGCACTATATGCCAGAGTATCTACTCTGGATAAAGGGCAGGATCCACAGACCCAGCTGGACCAGTTACGGGACTACGCCCAAAGACGAAACTTTGAAGTCATGGGAGAATTTATAGACTACGCTTCCGGAACAACCCAAGACAGGGTCCAGTATAAATTGATGATGGAAGCGGCCAGAAAGAGAAAGCTGGATGTAGTCCTGGTTTGGCGGTATGACCGCTTTGCCCGCTCAACCCAGGCACTGGTCAATGCCATGAAGGAATTTCAGAGTATGGGAATAGATTTTATCTCCTATCAGGAAAATATTGATACCACCACGCCGACTGGTGAGCTGATATTTCATGTGATGGCTTCTCTGGCCCAATTTGAGAGCTCACTGATCAGCCAAAGGGTTAAAGCCGGTATGGCAAGGGCAAAAGCACAAGGAAAACGTATTTCACGGCCAACTATATCAATGGATCGACAGAATGAAATTTTTGATTTGCAAAAGCAAGGATTATCAATGAACAAGATTTCTAAACAACTAGGAATAGCTTATGGAACAGTTTACAACTACCTATCCAAAGCGAAGGATACTCTTTAACCGCGTTAATTTAGCATCAATGATGATCTTGGCTTTTCTAAATCTCCTCATAAAAAGTTAACAGATTGCGATGGTGGTCTAGTGCCGGAAATTCCCGGTCTCCCCATGGCTGCTCTTGTACAACAGTGTCAATATCATAAATTACACCTTGCTTTTTATATTCTTCGTACAACTCATCAATACCCTGGACTTCAATCCGGCAACTGGCCGTGCCTGCCAGAAAGCTTTCAGCCCCACTGCAAATTGGATCTGCTACCAGGGATAAGCCTTTATTCTTCCAGCTTTCATCCGAAGATGCCCACAAGTGGATTTCAATTTCGTCCCGGACTACTTTTGCAAAGCCATCGTCATAATAAGGTGCTGTAAAACCTAACTTTTCAGAATAGAATTTAACGGATTCGTCAATGTTTTTAACAGGAAGAGCTGGGATCGTTTTCTTCATTTTCATAGATACTGATATCATTTAGTTCAAGCACAGCACGACTTATTCAATTGTATCGGGGGACATTTTTGGGTTCCATAAGTGCAAAAAACACAGCAGTCACCGGAAGCAGGCTTTAACAATGTTTTGCAATTTGTACACTCGTAAAAGTACATACATGCATCAACAGGCATTGTTTCCAAGCGTCGGGTGCCGCAATGCGGACAAGTAAGTATGGATTCCAATATTAAATTCATAACTGCTTAGTTTGTTTCAACAACTTTATAACCAGTAGCGTCGACTGCCTTTTTAATTTCTGCCAGTGACGTTTTCTTACTATCATATCTAACCGTTGCATTGCCATTCTTATACGAGACCTGAACCTGCCGTATGCCTTTTAACTTATTAACTTCCTGTTTAACATGATGTTCACACCCTTCACAGGTCATTCCCTTAATTTTTATATAGGCTGTTTGGTCTGTTTTGGAAACCGGTTGTTGTGCTTCCTGCTTTTGCTGATAGGCCAGTCCTGAATAACTTGGGACGGCAATCAGAAGTACTGCTGCAAGGGTTACCAGGCTTAAAAACTTTTTGGTTTGCATAAATGGTTTGTTTTCAGGTCCACAATTACATGAGTCTTCGGAAGCGGGTTTTAACTGCTGATACCATGCAAAACCCAAAATCAATACGGTTCCAGCAATAAAATAAGGACGCGCAGGCGCAATCCAATCAAAAGTGGTTGCCAAGCTGCTTGTCCCGGCCACCATGGCCAATAATGGTGTGATACAGCAAACAGAACTTGCCAATGCAGTTAGTATGCTGGCATTAGCGGTGATTTTGGACGCTTTCATAAGGCTACACTTTCTTGACTGGGGATATCAACAAATAGTTGACCGATGATACTGGCCTGATCAGGTATGATCGAATAAAAGATAGTTTGTCCAGTTTTTCTGGTACGTACTAAACTGGCATCTTTCAGTTTTCGCAGGTGCTGAGAAATAGCAGGGACGGTCATTTGCAAAATATCACTCAAATCGCAAGGACAAAGCTCGTTCTGCTGCTGGATAAGATAAAGTATTTTAAGCCGGGCCTCATTTCCAGCAAGCGCATAAACCTGCGCTAACCTGGTAAAAGCGTCTTCATTTTCGTCTAAGGTTTCCTTGCATAGTTGGATCTGCTCTTGATCCGCGAACAAACGGATGCAGCTACTAATTTGATCTGACTCTTTTTCTACATCTTCCATATCTGCCACTAATATTTGGGCAAATATAACAGTATTTAAGTATTTGCTTAAATATATTTTTGAAGATTAAAAACTATGTGCAAATAGTCAAACAGAGTAAACTAACTCATTGGCCGCCGCTGCGGTTGGGACCGGGTTGGCGGACCAGAAGAACCCTATTTCAAGGCAACTGGAAATTTCGTATAGAACAGTGTATAAATTATGCCTCAAAACTAAAAGCGTAGTTTACTAACGCCGTTTTCCGGACATTTGTAAGAAAAACCTCAGCATAGCCGCTTCTGGGGTCGAACCGCATCCGAAGATACCACTCGTTGGGTCGGGTCCCAACAGCGCACAATAGGAATCTCCTTCCATAAATACTGCCGGACGAAATAATTTGAGATTTCTCGAAAGGTTACTGCTTTCGAAATCCACTGGAACCATCGCCTGCTGATCGATCTTCATCTGCTGCATAACCTTCTCGTTTTATGTATGGTTAGCAATGATTGTGCCAACGCCATCTGGCATAGTCATTGCAATAGACGAATCATAATTTATAATCCGTACAGAACGAAGATGCGGATTAATGCGACACCAATGGTCAAAAAGCAGAAGAAATCATCGCGAATGCCACAGAGCGTTTCACCCATGCTTTGCAAGCTTATATCCGAGATCCCAAAAGATCCAGCGTATATCTTTGAGAACAAATGGGATGGATATCGGATCGTATCATTCATAAATGGCGAATCCGTAAAGATGGCTTCCCGCTCCGGGCTTGACTACACCAAAAGGTATCCCCTCATAGGGAAAGCCCTACGCGAGCTGGGTCACGGTGCTGTTATTGACGGGGAAGTAGTTGTCTTGAATGAAGAAGGTAAACCCGATTTTGACGCACTTCAACTGTACAACGGACACTCGACACCGATCAGGTATTGTGTATTTGATTTGCTTTGGCTTGAAGGAAATGACTTGATGGAGCTGCCGCTTGAAAGCCGGAAAGAGCTACTGAAAACACTTTGTGAGGGTAGTGACATCTTGCAGTACAGCGAAAGCTTTGAAGACGGTAATCAGCTTTACCAATCCGCGATCGACAACAATCTGGAAGGGATTGTCGCCAAGGACCGGTATAGCCCTTACAAGCCCGGCGACCGGGGAAGTTCCTGGCTAAAATTACCAACACGTAAACGACAAGAGTTTGTCATCGGTGGCTGGGCAGAATCTGACCGGGGCCGCTCGTTCCGATCATTGCTTTTCGGCGCTTACAAGGATGGACAGCTCGAATGGATTGGTAGAAGTGGCGGTGGGTACAAGGAAAAAGAAATGCCGGCAATCCTCAAACAGTTGAAAGAGCTTGAAGTCAGTGAATCCCCATTTACAAACCCGGTTCTCGACGCGAAAGGCGCAAAACTGCATTGGGTCAAACCTGAGCTGGTGGCTAACTTCGAATTTGCTACTTGGACAAAATCGGGCCGCATCCGAAAACCAGCAACCTTCCTTGGATTTCGTTCCGATAAAAATCCGACGCAAGTTGTTAGGGAAGTGCCCGCAGAATTAATGTCTGAAAGTGGTGGTGCTGAGCAAGCTTTAAGTGATGATCACATGCAAGCGCCGAAGTATTTGAATAAGGACAGCAACTGGAAGCGTGTCGATGAATCCTGGGCAGGCAAACCGGTGGATGATTTCCCGTTAGAGCATTGCACGATCCGACTTCATGACGTTGAGCGTGAGCTCTGGAAAGGGATCGCCAAGGCAAATCTTGTAATGTACTATCACCGCATGGTGCCTTTTATTTTGCCTTACATCAAAGATCGACCGCAATCGCTGAGTTTAAAGCTGACCCATGCTGGCGGGCCAAGGACGTTTATCAAAGACATGGAAAACCGTGCACCGGAATGCGCCACTGTCTTTACAGATCAAAGGCGGGTTAAAAAGCCGGGCAAGCGGAGTCAGATCGACTACCTGGTATGTAACAATGAAGAAACCCTACTATTTATGGTCGATTTGGGATGCGTAGACATCAATCCCTGGTCGTCACGCATTTCTAGCCCGCTGCTTCCGGATTATTTGTGGCTTGACCTTGATCCAACGGTGGGCGAAGGAGGGGTCGATGAAAACAAGGGCTTTCAGATGGCCGTGGAAGTAGCGATGGCGGCCCACCAGGTGCTTAGCAAAAACAAGTTGAAAGCTTTTCCAAAGACCAGCGGAAAGACCGGCCTGCACATTTACATCCCATGTTCAGGATTGGATTTCCATCAGGCGCGCGAAAGGGCCAACGAGCTGGCTGACCAGATCCACGAGCTGGTGCCAGATATCAGTACTCGTAGTGAAGGAATCAGTAACCGGAAAGGGAAAGTGTATATCGATGCCAACCAGAATGATTATGCCGACACGCTTGCTGCGCCCTATTGCATCAGACCATATCATGAGCCACTGGTCAGCACGCCACTGGATTGGAAAGAGGTAAAACCTGGCCTTGACAGGTACGCGTTCAACCTCAAAACAATTGAAGCCCGTTTGGCGAAAAAAGGAGATTTGTTTTTTGAATTGCTGCCTGTCAAGTGATTTATGGTATCTTACGAGCTGGATAAATCTTAACAGATCAATGGAACACATTTTCAGGGTTATCGATGCTTCTATCGGTAATTTTGAGGTAAACGACCGCATTTTGCAGCGGCTTCAAAGAAAAGAATTTGGCCGGATGTCAGGCATTAACGTGATGTCATGGATAGAAAGCTTTGAAAAAAGACATCTTTACCTGTCTACTCAAATCAAATATATTGGAATTGAGAACGATGTTCAACATGCCGGATTAACCAGTTATTATCTGACCATTTGCGAGTTCTTCAATGCCGACTTTTTTAAGTCGGAACCAGATGATATCAAGCTTTCTGTACTGGAAAAGTGTTTTCATATAGCCGAAGCGCATGCTTATGCAATGATGGCAGATCAAGCCACCGAGCACGGGTTGAAAACACCTTTGATGGAACCCACACCTGCTGAAAAAATTAGAGAATGGAGCATGGACTTTATTAGCAAACAGTAATATGGATTTTGTTATTATAGGTACAGCGGGATCTGAACTGTCCATTGATCAAAATGTATTAGAGGGATATCTCTCGCAGAAACAAGGAGTTCTGGCCGCAATGCAATACCGGTCTGCCTGGAATAAGTACAAGGCGGGCTCAATGACAATAACAACGGATGTGTCGTTGATAATAAGTCAGATAGATGGCAGCCTGACTGCTGCAACCTCAAAACAGGTTACCCAATTTCATTTTCCTGACCCGTCCATTGTTACACGCGGAGCGACAAAAAGGGCCACGGCCATCATAAAAGACTGTATTGACCTTGCTCAGGCTCATGCCTACGGCCATTTTATGTACAAGGCAGCCTCTTTTAAAATCGAATTCTTGCCTTCTGCCGTGCTTCCAATTGAACGCTATGAAGACGAGATTAAATCATTTTTAAGAAAAATATCGAAAATTTGACACAATTGTCGAAATGTCGTTCATCATCCCAGAAAGGATTGAGGTATCAAAAATGACGGACTGGTTAAATTGGACGTTGATTTCCTGATAGCCAGACTCTTTGAGGAGACTGGAAAACTGCGAGTTTGAAGTCGAGCTGGCTAAACAAGCCCGAGTACTTGCCATTACACATCCTGGTCATAACGGCTTACAGGATGGGAAAATCCACAAGTTGATAAGGGATCATTTATCTGAGTGAATTCAGATATGATGATGACAGTCAAAAACTTTAAGATTTCTAGTACATTAAATATTAGTATGAGAAAGTCCGTGGGTCAAAAATAAAAGGTTCCACGCCATTAATGACCACATCCTTCATCATCGGATGAGCAGGGTTGAGCAGATAATTATATTCAAAATGAACGATAGATGAAGGTACTCGCAAACATAAATGCTTTCCTTCATCAAGCCATTGATGTCCCAAGTAGCGGGTGTATGCCTGATTGACCTTCCAATCACTTTCTAACAGCCCGACGTCAATTACAGCAGAGTCAGGGATGGTTAAAAAAACCACAGAATACAGATCATCCCGAGGTAAAATGTTATTGTGTAAGTGAACGCGAACTTCCCAAGCACTCAGAGCGATGCTACTACCTGTATATACTACCGCGCGACCAACATCATTCCACCTTCCTCCGTAAGCCGCAGCACCATAACCTGATAAGTCTCTAATGTGTGAGGTACTTGCAATACGATAAATCTGCATTCGAATGAGTTATGCCGTCACACCATGAATAAGCCTACCTATAAGTTGAACAACAACTTCCGGGTTCGACATTAAATATCGTGCTGGAATTGCGCCATTTAAATCAAAATTTGGT
>JADEXV010000244.1 GCA_015206945.1 Nostocales cyanobacterium LEGE 12452
TTAAAAATGCTTCCCGAAATCCCGGAGCCTATTTTATTAACCCAGATTTTTGCCAAGCTTACTGCTTTAGGTCGCATTCATCCCGTTTCTACAGGCGTTGAACCCTCGTAAATTGGCAATGGTATTGGGTTAAAGACCTTGAGAGCATTCTCAAAACAGATAATTGCCCGTTCCTGATTTTCTAAAGGCTGATCATAATGACGAGTATGATAAGCAACTCCTAGCAAAGACTGCATTCTTGCCCATTCCTGTGGAGTTGTTTCATACGTATACACTTTTAGAGTATTCTCATAACAAGTAATTATGCGCCTGTTGTTATCTTCGCGTTCTTGACTAAGACGGAATTTATGAGCATTAAGTAGTTGAAGAGAGTCTTCTAGTAAAGATGATTTTTTTTGGTTATGAGTAAAGAATGTTTTGCTTGATAAAGCATCTCCTAAAGTTTGGTGTGTTTTTGCCCATTCCCGTGGGAAGGTTTCGACCGTATAAACTTGTAGAGCTTTTTCACAAGAAATAATTGCCTTTTCAAAATTCTCGCCCTGTTCTCGACCAAAGTAAGAATAAGATAAAGCTAAACAAAGTTGAAGTCTCGCCCAACTTTCTAGAGCTGATTGGGAAATATGGGTATTTCTCTGATGTTCAAGTTTATCTAGCTCGTCATTCATCGCCCGAATTAGGTCAACATCAATCAAATTTGACCTAAGATTGAAAATCTTGTCTATTTCTTCGACTGGGCAATTAGTTAACGTTTCAACTAATTCTAAATAGGTTTGTTTATGTAAGTTATCCATGATTAAGTCCAGTTATAAGGTTAGGATTAACTTCAAAAGATTTTGTCTAAATACTAAGTCACGCCTAATGTGAATCAAAAAAAGAGGCACGAGAAGTAAGAAGATGAAAGTTACCAGCAATTCATCTCAATTTCTCCCATGATTAGCATAGACTTTCCAACGCTTGTAACAACATTTGTACTTGTCGATGATTGGTGTAAGGGTTGCCTACAAGGAATAGCAAAGGTAAAACCAGGAGCCAAAGCCCAAATGAGCGATAGTGAAATATGGCGTTGCATAGCATAATAGAGGGATGATGCTAAACCTTTTAAATCGCCTTTTTATTGGGCAGCTTTCTGTGCAATCGGTCAGTGATGAGCGAGCTAAATTTGACAGGAGATGGAAATAACAACGCTTCTGTACCCCCTAACCCCCAAGATTATCTAGACTTCCTAGTGTCGCTCTTGCAAATTATCGCAGATGGTAACAGCGATTTGCGAAGGGTTTACTCGCTGTTGCAAGAAAATTTGACCAAATTGGATGACACTTTCATCAATATATTGCGTTATTGGGCAACAACCACTTGGTCTGAGGTGCAGCCAGAACAGGCATTAATCATTGCAGCAGCGATTGTTAATTTTAGTAATCTAATTCGGAGTTTTCCCTACGGGAACATCGCTATCAATTTGGAGATAGCGATCGCAGGCTGCGAGGTTGTCGCCCCAATCTTAACCCGTGAGACATTTCCAGAGTTTTGGGCAATAACTCAAAATATGCTGGGTGCAATTTACCGCATTCGGATCGCAGGCGATCGCGCCCAAAACATAGAACATGCGATCGCTTGCTATCAAAATGCTTTACAAGTCCGTACCCAGATAGCTTTCCCCGAACTGTGGGCAGAAACCCAAAATAATCTCGGCAATGCGTACAATGAACGAATTCTTGGTGAGCGAGCAGAGAATGTAGAAATAGCGATTACCTGCTTACTCGCAGCGTTAAAAGTTCGCACCCGCACTGCATTTCCGGTGGAATGGGCAACAACCCAGAATAATCTTGGTATTGGCTACTACAATCGACTCAATGGCGATCGCGCCCAAAATCTAGAGCAAGCAATTGTTTATTATCAGAACGCCTTACAAATTCGTACTCAGACAGATTTTTCCGAAAAGTGGGCAGAAACCCAAAATAACCTTGCCAACGCTTACGGTGAACGGATAAAGGGCGACAGGGCAGAAAATATTGAAGCTGCAATTACCGCCTTTCAAGCAGCGTTACAAATCTACACTCGCTCTAGCTATCCCCAGGATTGGGCGATGATCCAAAACAACCTGGGAGAAGCTTATCGTGACCGAATTAATGGCAACCCTACAGAAAATTTGTTAACAGCAATCTCTGCCTATGAAGCAGCATTACAAGTTTACACTCGCTCTAACTTTCCCCAGCAGTGGGCTATTGTGCAGAACAATCAAGGGATTGCTTACTACAGCCTTCAAGATGGCGATCGCGCTCTTAACTTAGAACAGGCAATTTCTTGCTATCATAACGCCTTACAAGTTCGCACTCAAACTGATTTTCCTGAAAATTGGGCTGAAACCCAAAATAATCTCGGTAATGCTTACAGCGAAAGAATATCTGGTAGTCGAGAAGAAAACCTGGACTTAGCAATCAGCGCCTATCAAGCAGCATTGCAAGTCCACACCCGCGAAGCTTTCTCTCAGGAATGGGCAAAAACTCACAATAATTTAGCCCTAGTTTACCGCGATCGAGGACAGAGTTTCGAGGCAATTACATGTTTGCAGTCAGCTTTGGAAGTCTATACTCCCACTACCTTTCCGGTTGAATGTCTTGTTTCCGGTCGCAACCTTGGCAATATAGCTTATACAATTAAAGACTGGGATAGGGCAATTGAAGGCTACAGTGTGGCGATCGAAGCTGTGGAACAAAGTCGCAGCTGGGTGAACACTGACAAACGCCGACAGGAAGTTTTGGGAGCAGCAATTGATGTCTACGCCAAGATAGTGCAAGTTCATATCAATACTGCTCAATGTAACCGTGCTTTAGAATACATCGAGCGTAGTAAAACCCGCAATCTTGTCGAACTACTGGCCAACAAAAACCTTTACCCAAAAAGCGATTTATATCCAAGGCCAGAAGATTATCAAAAAATATGTGACCAAATTGACCAATTTAGGCAGGGAATACCTGCAAAACAAAGGCAATTAGAAATAATTCTCGGAAGTCGGGAGTCAGAAGCAAGAAATATAGCTTACCAGCAATTGCAAAATGAGTTAAATCGGTTGCAAAAACAGCGAGATAACATCCTTGCAGACATCAACAAAGTAGACCCCAGTTTCAAATTCACTCAACAAGTTGAAACCATCGCCTTTAGCGATGTTCAATCTCTCATTGATGACCGTAGCGCTATCATCGAGTGGTATATCACCGACGACAAGATTCTTACTTTTATCATCACTCGCCACAGTCCCCAACCTAAAGTTATCCAATCCTCTGCTGAAGATTTAAGTACCTTATTAAAACGTGTCAGTGCATATCTGCGTCTCTATTACCGCAAAGATAACAAAAAATGGTGGCGCAATCAGTTAGAGTTTCGCCTGCAAAATCTCGCCGAAATTTTGCATATAGACGAAATAATCTCTCACATACCAGCAGAGTGCGATCGCCTAATTCTCATTCCCCATCGTTTCTTACATTTATTACCACTTCACGCTTTACCATTAGGAAACAAGCAATTAGATAATGGGCAGAGAAAACAAAATTGTCTGTTGGATAAATTTACTAGAGGTGTAGGATATGCCCCTAGCTGCCAATTACTGCAACTAAGCCAAAACCAACAACGTCCTAATTTTAGTCAACTGTTTGCTATCCAAAACCCGACAGGTGATTTAAGCTACACTAATTTAGAAGTTGAAACCATCGGCTCATTCTTTACTGAAAGTCAAGTTTTAGTTAAACCAGAAGCGACTAAAGCAGCTTTAAATAACAATAATAATTTCAAATCAGCCCACTGTTGCCACTTTTCTTGTCATGGTGATTTCAACTTGGCATCACCTTTAGAATCAGCATTAATATTGGCAGACTATGAACGACTTACTTTAGCAGAAATATTTGCATTAACTTTAAATCAATGCCGTTTAATTACCCTATCTGCCTGTGAGACTGGTATCGCAGATCCTACCAGTATTAGTGATGAATATATTAGTTTACCCAGTGGTTTCCTTTATGCAGGAAGTCCGAGTGTGGTAAGTAGTCTTTGGACAGTAAATGACCTACCAACAGCTTTACTAATGATTAAGTTTTATCAAAATCTACATATAGGTGTTTCAGTAGCAGTCAGTTTAAATCAAGCTCGGTGCTGGCTGCGGGATGTGACTAAAATACAGTTAGAGGAGTGGATTGCAAAGCATCAGTTAAAGTTGGATTTGACACTCAAGATGCAGCTACGCCGTCGGTTTCAGAATATGCCAGACAATGCTCAACCATTTCAGTCTCCCTTTTATTGGGCGGCATTTTGTGCCATTGGTCTGTAATTAGCTAATACTATAGGAGACAGAAAAAGATGAAGTCTACAAATACTCAAGACGATGGACTTGCGTCATCTATGTTACAAGTCGTTTCTCTGCTAATTGCCATTGGTCAAAATATTGCTTCTGATTCCAGAAGAAATAACCAGCAGATAATAGATTGCTATGAGCAGATTCAAGAAAGACTAAGATATATTAAGCAGTTGTTTGGAGAAAAATTTCTTGCAAATAGTTTCTTATCCTTCTATCAAGGGATGATGAATCAGTCTGGGGGAGCTGATTTTTTGACGCAAATAGGCATTGCTTACTCTCTTCAAGGGAAGTACCAGCAGGCGATAGAGTTATATCAAACCGCTCAACAAATATATCACAGTAGCAGAAATTTGTTTGGAGAAGCTGAAATCCTCCACAATCTGGGCAATGTCTATTTTTCTCTAGGGCAATATGAGCGAGCAAGAGATGACTACAAAAAGGCTAAAAATATTTGGTCTAACCTTAATGAAAACTATCGTGAAGCTCATTCTCTAAAAAATCTAGGTACAGTTCACTTGTCTTTAGGACAATTAGAGCTAGGGCAATTAGAGCAGGTGAAAAAACCTTATGGAGAGGCAAAAAAATATTATAATCAAGCCCTAAATACATTTCACAATCTCAACAAAAAAATTGATGAAGCTATTACTCTAAGTGAGCTAGGCTTAGTTGACTTTTTCTTAGGAGAAGCTGAACAAGGAATGGAGAAGATTCAGAAGTCTCTGAGTATCCACCGCCAACAATATAAAAGAAATCCCGTTTTAGAAGCTACTTCTCTGGGCTATTTAGGTGTTGCTTATCTTCTCTTGAGACCCTGGGGCGATCGCTCTTGCTCCCAGTGATGACGATAATGGTTTTCTCACGGCTGGCGAAATCTACGATATGAAACTAAACGCCGAACTAGTTGTGCTAAGTGCTTGCAGTACCGGACAGGGTAAAATCACTGGAGATGGGGTAGTAGGATTATCCCGTTGTTTAATAGCTGCTGGGGTAAAGAGCATAATTGTGTCTCTGTGGTCGGTAGGCGATTTGTCTACTGCCTTATTGATGGTGCAATTTTACCAAATTTTTCAACAGGGAGTAGCAGCTAGCGTCGCCCTCAACGAGGCTCAACGTTGGTTATTGGGAGTTACGAAAACAGAATTGTCAGTTTGGCTAAAAACTAACGAGAGATTTTTTGATGCTACGCTGAAAATTAACCTACGCCGAAGGTTGCATCAGTTAGATGATAACGCCAAACTATTTCACAATCCCCGATATTGGGGGGCATTTTGTGCGATCAGTTCATGATGAACGAACAAAGTCAGGAAACCTATAGGAAATTAATTGAGGCACTGCTCAAATGTGGCAGTAGGCAGGAAATCAATGAGATTTTGAATGCCAATCAGGATTTGATTGATGCTGGGTTGGTACAGACTATGACAAAGGTAGCAAAGGTGTTGGAAGAGGATGGTGACAAAAATGCTGCTGATTTTTTAATCAATATTGCCAGTCAACTATCTGAATATCTGGGACTGACATCATCAACTCTAACTTCTTCTTCACCTCAAAACTCAGAATCGCAACTTACCTTTTTGAAGGAAGTATTGTCGGCAACTTTTGACAGCAATGGCGAACTGCAAGCGGTATACCCGCTAATGCAATCGAATATAGATAAATTGAATGACAACTTTGCCACTGTCTTGCAAAGCTGGGCAATGAAAGTGTTATTAGAGGTAGATCCAGAAAAAGCACAAGTCATTGCTAGCGTGATTGGTGAGTTCAGCAACTTGATTCAGCAGTTTCCTTTAGGTAATATTGCCAGCAATCTGGAAATTGCTATTCACGGTTACGAAATTGCTACTACTGTTTTTACCTATGAATTATTTCCCCACATTTTAGCAGCAATTCAAAATAATATAGGTACTGCTTACCGTAGCAGAATTAGAGGAGATAAGGCAGAAAATCTGGAAATGGCGATTCGCTACTATCAAGCTGCGTTACAAGTACGCACTCGTAAAGCTTTTCCTCAAGATTGGGCAAGAACACAAAATAATTTGGCTCTTGCTTACCGTGACAGAATTAGAGGAGATAAGGCAGAAAATCTGGAAATGGCGATTCGCTATTATCAAGCCTCACTACAAGTGCGTACTCGTGAAGCTTTTCCTCAAGATTGGGCAGCAACACAAAATAATCTGGGGACTGCTTACAGTCACAGAATTAGAGGAGATAAAGCAGAAAATCTGGAAATGGCGATTCGCTATTATCAAGCCTCACTACAAGTGCGTACTCGTGAAGCTTTTCCTCAAGATTGGGCAGCAACACAAAATAATCTAGCTCTAACGTACCTCTGTAGAATAGACCTCTTGCAAAAAAGTTTTGTGGTAAATTAGTAGATTAAAAAATTTCCAACAACTTAAGCAGAATTTTGAAGGTCATAGTTATAAATTCCAGCAATTAAATGGCAGCGCAATACAAAGCGTTTTCTACGATTGCGGTAGCGCTGACTCAGAATCCGAAATACCTTCAATCGTCGGTTGACGTGTTCAATAACAACTCGACGACGAGCTAAATCTCGATTAAAGCGCTTGTCTTGTTTGGTTAACTTACCACCTCTAGGTTTCTTTCTAGGTAGATGGCAATTAGTATGAAATTTAGCAATTCCTTGATAACCGCTATCTTCTAAACTTTCGGTATCGGCATGAAAACGTACTTTGCTGTGAATAAACAGTTTGTAATCATGCCTACGACCGGAATCGTTAGCAACACAGCGCACTTGTGAAGTTTCAAGATCAATTACAAATTGAGATTTGAGGGTATGTCGTCTTTGTTTACCACTGTAGAAACGTTTCTGCCCAGATTTTGGACGTTCAATGGGACTTTCGGTGACATCCATCACAACTGTTTTCGGTTTCTGCTCCTGAGTCAACAATGACTTTTTTCCTTGTAGACGAAACCTTCCAGAACTGACTAACACGCTTTCAACACGATGAACTATGCGACAAACAGTTGATTCAGATATCTGCCAATCACCAGCTATATGGAAGTAAGTTCGATATTCTCGCCAATACTGCAAGCAGATCAAAACTTGGTCTGACAAATCTAGTTTATTTGGGCAACCCCGAGTTTTTTTGGGACTGGCGGCATCCTGCATGACTTTGACCATCTCATCAAATGTATGCCGTTGCACCCCAACTAGACGTTTGAACCCTCGGTTAGATAACTTTTTTGTTTGCTCGTATCGCATATCCAAATTGATTCACACGGCAAAATCCATCATCTTACCATAAAATAATTTTGCAAGAGGTCTAATTAGGGGAGATAAGGGAGAAAATCTAGAAACGTCTATTAAATACTACCAAGCTTCTCTGCAAGTTCATGTTCGTAAAGCATTTCCCTATGAATGGGCGGCGACACAAAATAACCTAGCTCTTGCATATAATTGCAGAATACGGGGAGATGAAGCAGAAAACTTGGAAACAGCGATTCAATTCTATCAGGCAGCACTACAAGTTTACACACATGGGGCGTTTCCTCAAGAATGGGCAAACACTCGCAACAATTTGGCGAATGTTTACAGAAAAAGAATTCAAGGAGATAAGACAGAAAATTTGGAAATCGCGATTCACTACGATCAAAACGCTTTACAAATATACACACGTGAGACATTTCCCCTAGACTGGGCAAAGACTCAAGATAGTTTAGGTAATTGCTACTTACACAGAATCCGAGGAAATAGGGAAGAAAATATAGAAGCAGCAATTACCTGCTTTCAATCTGCACTACAAATTAGTACTTATGAGGCAGATCCTCATAACTGGGCAGCAACGCAAAATAATCTAGCTCTTGCATACAGTAATAGGATAAAAGGGAATAGGCTAGAAAATCTAGCAGTAGCAATTCAATCTTACCAAAATGCATTAAATATCTACACTCATTTTACCTTGCCTGAAAATCATGTCAAAAGTTTATTTAACCTTGGACTTGCTTACCGAGACAGCAATCAGATGTTGCTTGCAAAGACTACGTTTTTGGCTGCAATTCAGACAGTAGAATCCCTGCGAAGTGAAATTGTTTCAGGGAATGAAACAAAACAAAAACTAGCTGAAGAATGGAACAAACTCTATCAACGCATGGTGGAAGTTTGCCTAAATCTACGCTATAACGACCAAGCGATTGAATATGTCGAACGCAGCAAAAACCGCAACTTGGTAGAACTTATCCTCACAAAAGATCGCCACACTATTTTCCCACAAGAAGTAGTCGCTCAACTAGATCGACTTCGAGATGAAATCGCCAGCAGTCAATCTCAACTTCAAAATGCGACAGCAGAAGAGCCAACTGCTTTAGTCCAACATCTCCAACAGCTGCGACAGCAACGCAACGAATTGCAAGACCGATATCTACCCATCGGTTCTGGTTTTCAATTTCAGCCATTCCAGTCAACTCTCTCGCATCGCACGGCAATTGTTGAGTTTTACATTACAAACAATCAGCTGCTTGTCTTCATTATTACCAACCAAACCCAACAACCCATTGTTTTATCCCCCGATTTAATCAACCTAAAAAAATTAGAAAATTGGGCAAACAACTATCTGAACGCTTATAGTCAAAAAAAATCTCACTGGCAGCGTCGTTTAACTACCCGCCTACATCTGCTAGCCAAAATTCTGCACGTTGATGAAATTATTAAGCAAATTCCCACAGAGTGTAACCAGTTAATTCTAATTCCCCATCGCTACTTGCACTTACTACCACTTCATGCTTTGCCACTGCCGAGAGACTCCAGTCTTTTTGACAGATTTCCTGAAGGAGTCAGCTATGCACCTAGCTGTCAACTATTACAACTTGCCCAAACTCGACAACGCCCGGAATTTACTCACCTATTTGCTGTCCAAAATCCCACAGGCGACCTCACCTATACTGATATTGAAGTTGAAACCATTCAAAGCTATTTCAACACCAGTAATCTGCTCAAACAGAAAATAGCAACTAAAGAAGCAGTTGATGATACTTCTCTTGCTACTGTCCACTGCGCCCATTTTAGCTGTCACGGCTACTTTAACGTAACCGAACCTCGCAAATCTGCCCTGATTCTTGCCAATGCCCAGCTAAATTCTGCACCCACACAAATTGATGCCGAAAACTATCTCAGTTTGCAAAATAGTGGCGTACTTGACCTCAATAAGTGTCTGACTTTAGATAGCATTTTTACTTTAAATCTAGAACAATGTCGCCTCGTCACTTTATCTGCTTGCGAAACCGGATTGATTGATTTTCGCAATATCAGCGACGAATATATTGGTTTACCTAGTGGTTTTCTTTATGCGGGTGCTTCCAGTGTGGTCAGTTCACTTTGGACAGTAAATGACTTATCTACAGCATTTTTGATGATTCGATTTTATCAAAACTTACAAAAGGGTTTGCCTGTGGCTTTGGCACTCAATCAGGCTCAACTCTGGTTAAAAGATTTGACCAAGGAAGATTTGAAAACATGGATTGAAGAAAACCAGTTACCATTAAACCCAACAGTTAAGATAAATCTGCTTCGTCGTGTTTATCAGTTGGAGGATGCTAAACCATTTCAATCGCCTTTCTACTGGGCAGCGTTTTGTGCAATAGGAGAGCAATGGAGGGAAAAGTAGTGATGAATGAGCAACGTCAAAATGTCTATCTTAATATAATTCAGGGACTGCTGAATTCTCGCAGCGATAGCGAAGTAGAACAGATTTTAAATACTAACGAAGAATTTATTGATATTGGTTTAGTGCAAATAATACAGCAGGTTGCGGAGGAGTTGGTAGAAAATGGGAATGACAACGCTGCTGAGTTTTTGATTGGGATTGGTCGCAAATTAGCTGAAGCAATGGTTAAGTCATCTCCTACTATAGATTTCCAGAAACTACCCCATCCTGACTCTCAATTAGACTTCTTTATACCAGTCTTGCAAGCAATTATATATACTAACGGTAACCCACAAGTCATATTTCCACTTCTACAACAAAACTTGGATAAACTCGACGAGCGCTTTGTTCCTAAATTTTCTAGTTGGGCTAATAATGTACTACATAATATAGAAGGCGAACAAGCACAAAACTTTGTGTTAGCCCTTGTCCGCTTCAGCCAACTTCTCCAATATTTTTCTTATAATATAAGAAAAAATGATATTGAAGTAACAATTGCTTGCCATGAAATAGCGTCACGGGTTTTAAATCGTCAATCTCTCCCAGAACAATGGGCAGCGATTCACAATAATTTGGCAATTGTTTATCGGAGTCGTCTTCAAGGAAAGCGGGCAGAAAATATTGAGAGTGCAATCGTCTGTTATGAAAAAGCTTTAGAGATATTCACTCGTGATAGTTTTCCAGAAAGATGGGCAACAATCCAAAGTAATTTGGCAAATGCTTATAGCGAAAGAATTTATGGCGATTCAGCAGAGAACCTTGAATTTGCCCTTGCTTGCAATGAAAAATCTTTACAAGTTTTTACTTACCAGGATTTTCAAGAAAATTGGGCTATAACCAAGTTCAACTTGGCAGTTGCTTATAGGGACCGACTGAGTGGTAGTCAAGAAGAAAATCTCCAACGTGCCCTGATTTGCTGTCAAGAAGCCTTACGAGTTTACAACTGCAACGACCATCCAGAACAATGGGCTAAGATTCAAGCCCTGATGGCAAATATCAATAGTCGCATCGGACGAGCAGAGAATTTGGAAAATGCCATTCTTGGTTATAAGAAAGCATTACAAGTTTATCAAAGGGATACTTTTGCAAGAGAATGGGCTGAAACTCAATGTCTTTTGGGAATCAGTTATTCAAATCGTCTCCAAGGAGAGCGTGCTAAGAACATCGAAGATTCTATTGTTTGCTATGAGAGTGCTTTGCAGGTTTTGACCAGACAAATTTTTCCAGAAGATTGGGCTAGAACTCAAAATAACCTTGCAGTGATTTACCAGAATAGACTTGACGGGACTCAGAAAGAAAATCTTGAACATTCCATAAAATCGTTTCAAAATGCCTTGCTTGTCTACCAATATAATAACTATCCAAAATTTTATACAGAAACTTTATTAAATCTTGCTGTAAGTTACAAAAAATATGGAAATTTCTCAGCTAGTTATAATAATTTAGTAGAGTCAATAAAAGGAGTAGAATTTTTACGAGAAGAAATTATATCTGGTGATAAGATTAAACAAAAAATAGCTGAGAATTATCATCAAATTTATCAACACGTAGTGGAAGTTAGTCTGAAGCTGAACAAACCTATCGAAGCTATAGAGTACGTCGAACGTAGCAAAACCCGAAACCTGGTTGAACTTATCCTCTCCCGCGATCTAAAAAATATTTTCCCCTCACAAGTAGTTAGTCAACTAGAAAAGTTTCGAGACGAAATTGCTAGCGGTCAGTACCAGCTCCAAAATGCCACAGCAGATAATCCCTCCGCCCTTGCTCAACATCTTCAACAACTCCGACAACAGCGTAATGAACTACAAGACCAATACCTGT
>JADEXV010000494.1 GCA_015206945.1 Nostocales cyanobacterium LEGE 12452
CCTCTGCTCCTCTGCCCCTCCGCACCTCTCTCTGCCTCTTGTGCCCAATGCCCAATATTTGGTATCCAGCTTGCTTGTCTACGACATTCCGTAAGGGCTGACCGTTTTGGTAGCGTTGAAGATTGTCGATAAATATGTTGTACTATGCGCTCTCTGAGACGTGGGGATAAGGCTGAACAATGGGAGTGATAAAGGCATTCGGTAGCGACCATAAGGGACTTTCTGGCGGCAGAGGTTGTGTTGCAACAGTGTCTAATCCAGCACCCGCAATCCAGCCTTCACGTAGTGCAGTAACCAATGCGGCTTCATCTACGATCGCACCATGAGCAATATTAATTAGGTAAGCAGACTGACGCATAGAGCGCAACGCAGCTTCATCGATCGAGCCTTTAGTTTCTGGAGTTAATGTCAAGGGTAGAGGTTTTCAGGTAAAATCCATTGACATAAATCTCTGCATCACTGGCATCACCATCGAGATTACCTTCACTATCCACCTCTACAACATCTATATTAGATGGTAGGTGTGGCTCTATATCTGCAATGAGATGATCGGGTAAAATTAATTTTACAATTTGCTACTCCCTAATTCCATTTTGGATTTGGATTTTGGATTGTGCAACCCAATCGGCAGCACCTCTTCATTTTTAGTTTTTAATTTTTAATTGTTTAGTATCCTGCTTTTTTATCTACTACATTTCGTAACGGCTGACCAGCTTGGTAACGCTTTAGATTGTCAATAAATAGAGCTATTGAACGCTGTTTACTCTTAGGTGAATGACCGGAAGTATGAGGGGTGATAAAGATGTTAGGAAGTGACCACAAAGGACTTTCTGGTGGTAACGGTTCTGAGTTAACTGTGTCTAATGCTGCACCTGCAATCCAACCTTCTGTGAGCGCTTTTATTAATGCTGATTCATCGATTACGCCACCGCGAGCAATATTAATTAGGTAGGCATGATTTGGGAGCGATCGCAATACAGATTCATCAATAAATTCTTTGGTTTCGGGAGTTAGGGGTGTTGCAATAACTACATAGTCTACCTCTGGCAGGAGCGATCGCCATTCATCAGCACCCACTACTTTATCAAAATTTGCTAGCTCTTGGGGATGACGACGACTGCCAATAATTCTTAAGCCGAAGGGTTTAGCACGGGCGGCAATTTCTTGACCAATACCACCAGCGCCAATAATTAGCAAGGTTGCATCTGTTAATTCTTGGATAGCAAAGCCTCTTTTCCAGTGACGTTCAGCCTGTAAAGCATATAATTCTGGCAGGTGTTTGGCATGAGCCAGTATGTAAGTAATGACAAATTCTGCGATCGGAATTCCATGCACTCCCGCCCCATTAGTGAGGATAATATCTCTTTGCAAATAAGTTGGTGTCAGGATGTGATTCACCCCTGCATTTGGTGCATGATGCCAACGTAGTGCTGGTGCTGCTTCTAGTATCTTATGCAGTATAGGACTTCTCGATAAAAACCAACTGAAATAAACTTCGGCATCGCTGGTATCCCCATCTAAATTCCCTTCAACATCTACTCTTACAATCTCTGTATTGGGTGGTAGATGTGGCTCAATGTCAGCAACTAGATCGAGGGGCAAAATGAGCTTCATTGTAGATTATCTCTTCTTTATTTACAAGGCTATATCGAGGGGCAAAATGAGCTTCATTGTAGATTATCTCTTCTTTATTTACAAGGCTATATCAAGGGGCAAAATGAGCTTCATTGTAGATTATCTCTTCTTTATTTACAAGGCTATATCGAGGGGCAAA
>JADEXV010000495.1 GCA_015206945.1 Nostocales cyanobacterium LEGE 12452
GAATTAGTTGCTGAAAAATTTTCTGAGTCTCTAGTTGAAAAACTTAATAGTTGTCTATCATTTTCTGGTGCAAAATTACAACCATCTTTTTGAGGAATAATTAGTCCTTCAAGCAATGCTTGCCATAAGTCAGATGCAGTATCTATTACAGATTTTTCATTAACAAGTGACAATGTTTTTAAGTCAAACTCATTACCAATACAAGCAGAGATTTTTAATACATTTTGTACATTCTGGGGCAACTTTTCTATTTGTATGCCCATAAACTCTACTACATCATCTGTAAGAGATAAAGTTTTGATTCTGGTAATATCGTACTTCCAATAACCAGCATCAAAATTTAATTCAATTAATCCGTCATCATATAATAACTTGAGAAATTGAGATGCAAAGAAGGGGTTCCCTTTAGTTTTGAAAAACACCATTTGAGTCAGAGGCACAGCAATGACTTCTGGACAGCGCAGCGTATCAGCAATTAGATGATTTAAATCAATCTGGCTTAAAGGTAAGAGTTTAATTGTATTAATTACGCCTCCTATCTTAGTAATTTCTTGTAGTGTTAAATTTAGCGGATGTAGATTTGAAACTTCATTATCTCTATAGGCACCAATTAGTAGTAAGCTACCTTTATTTTCAGATAGATTCTCTGTATCCTTAGCAAAGCGAGAAGAAGTTCCATCCATTAATAATTGAATAAACTTCAAGGAAGCCATATCTGCCCATTGCAAATCATCTAGAAAGATGACCAGGGGATGCTCTTTAGTAGAGAAAACTTGGATAAATCTCTGGAATAATAAATTGAAGCGATTTTGAGCAGCGCTACCAGTCAGTTCAGCAGATGCAGGTTGTTTGCCAATAATTATTTCCAGTTCAGGAATTACATTAATGATTACCTGAGATTGCGTACTCAATGCCGATAATATTTTGGTTTTCCAATGTTGAATTTGGGCATCTGTTTCGGAGAGTATTTGCTCAATTAAATCCTGCAAAGCTTGTACCAATCCTGACAAAGGAATATCACGTTGGAATTGGTCAAATTTTCCTTTGATGAAGTAACTACGCTGTCTAGCAATAGGTTTTTGGACTTCATTCACCACAGCGGTTTTACCAATCCCTGAGTAACCAGAGACTAAAATCATTTCTGTGTTTCCCTTTGTCACCCGGTCAAAAGTAGTGAGTAGAATTTCAATCTCTCTTTGACGACCATAAAGTTTTTCAGGAATAGCAAAATGATTTGAGATATCCCGACTTCCTAATTCAAAAGCTGTAATATTTCCTTTCTCTCGCCATTGATTTTGACATCTCTCCAAGTCATACCTAAGTCCATAAGCACTTTGATATCGGTCTTCGGCATTTTTTGCCATCAGCTTGTTGATAATATCAGATAAAATTGTGGGAATATTGGAGTTAATATAGCTAGCTTTTGGCGGTTCTTTGGCAATGTGAGAGTAGACTAACTCCATCGGATCAGTGGTACTAAAAGGTAACTGTCCTGTCAGGAGTTCAAAGAAGGTAACACCCAAGGAATAAAAGTCGGTACGGTAGTCTATACCTCGATTCATGCGTCCTGTTTGTTCAGGAGAAATATAAGCTAGAGTTCCTTCTAAAACGTTGGGATTTGTGAGAAATTGAATTTCTTTTGGTAATAGAGTAGCAATACTAAAATCAATGATCCTGGTTTTACCTGTTATCGGATGAATCAAAATATTAGCAGGCTTAATATCTTTATGAATGATGCGATGGTGATGTAGCTGTTCCAAAGTTGCACTAATTT
>JADEXV010000245.1 GCA_015206945.1 Nostocales cyanobacterium LEGE 12452
TAACTTCTTTTTCATGCCCGTGCCAAGGTTGACCAATGGGGTTGCCGTCAACATCCCACAAGCGCACTGTCGAATCATTGCTGGCACTGACAATCCACTGACCATCAGGGCTAAAGGCGACAGAATTAACTTCTTTTTCATGCCCGTGCCAAGGTTGACCAATGGGGTTGCCGTCAACATCCCACAAGCGCACTGTCGAATCATTGCTGGCACTGACAATCCACTGACCATCAGGGCTAAAGGCGACAGAATTAACTTCTTTTTCATGCCCGTGCCAAGGTTGACCAATGGGGTTGCCTTCAACATCCCACAAGCGCACTGTCGAATCATTGCTGGCACTGACAATCCACTGACCATCAGGGCTAAAGGCGACAGAATTAACTTCTTTTTCATGCCCGTGCCAAGGTTGACCAATGGGGTTGCCGTCAACATCCCACAAGCGCACTGTCGAATCATTGCTGGCACTGACAATCCACTGACCATCAGGGCTAAAGGCGACAGAATTGACCCAATTCTCATATTTGCGCTGCGATCGCCCGATGACCCGATCTTGTAGTATTTGATGTAGCTCCCACAAACGCACAGTTTTATCGCCACCACTGATAATCAGATTACCATCGGGGCTAAAGGCTAAGGAATTAACCTGTCCTTTATGTCCCCGCCAAGGTTGTGTGATGGGGTTGCCATTGATATTCCATAAGCGTATTGTTTGATCGCAGCTTCCACTAATAATAAACTTGCCATCAGGGCTAAACGCTACAGAATTTACATGTCCTTCATGCCCGTGCCAAGGTTGACCGATGGGATTACCTTGGATGTCCCACAAGCGCACTGTAGAATCACTACCACCACTGACAATAAACTTGCGATCGGGGCTAAAGGCGACGCAAATAATTTTCGCCTCATGTTTGTGCCAGGGTTGAGTGATGGTGTTACCTTGTAAATCCCACAAACACACCGTTCCGTCAAAACCAATACTGACAATGCAATCGCCATTTGGGCTAAAGGCGACGGAAATAACTCCTTCCTTGTGTCCGCGCCAAGGTTGAGTAATGGCGTTACCTTGTAAATCCCACAAACACACCGTCCCGTCAAAACCGACACTGACAATAGAATCGCTATTTGGGCTAAAAGCGACAGAAATAACTCCTTCCTCATGTCCCTGCCACGGTTGAGTAATGAGATTACCTTGTAAATCCCATAAACACAAAATTCCGTCAATACTGCCACTAACAAGAAACTTGCCATCAGGACTAAAAGCTAGACAATTAACCTCTTGCTCGTGTCCACACAAAAATTGAGCAGTAGGATTGCCAATGATATTCCACAAGCACACCGTAGAATCGCTACTGCCACTGGCAATAAATTTGCCATGAGGGCTAAAGGCTACACAGTTAACCTCTTGCTCGTGTCCACGCAAGCTATTCGTCTCTGTGGGTGTGTTCATTGCCTCCTTTAAGCTTCCCAAAACAGGAGCTAGAAGCTGGTTTGGGTATTTCTCTAGATTCTCACCAATTGTTTGAATTGCCAGCACCAAACCCTCTAGCGGTTGGACAGGAAGTAAATTCAAAACCCTGGCGGATTGCTCGCGTAGTTTTAATTCAGTCAGTGCAAGGTTTAACTTTTGAATCTCTTGTTCCTTTTCTTTCAAATGGCGATCGTGCCATTCAAGACTAGGATTAATAAATTGATTAGCTTGTTCGTTTAAATAACCAAACGTTTGCTCTTTTAGTTCTTGATAAGTCTTTATCTTCAGAACCCCGTTTGCAACATCTTCTCTTTCCCACAATACATTCAGGGTGTATGCCAGAAGTGGTAAATAATCATTTTGTTGGTGAAAATCATGAATAATTTGCTCAACTAATCCTTGTTCAAAGGTAACGCCATTTCTAGCAGCAGGTTCAGCGATCGCTAACTTTAATTCTCCATCGCTCATTCTAGTGAGTATACGACTATGGCGATCGTGGATCTTCGCAAGTTGGGGATACTCACTAAATTTATCCAAAAAATCAGACCGCATTGTTAAAACAATTTTGACAGAGCTATCTTGCTGCTGGATCAATTGAAAGAGACTAGCAATAAATTTATCGCGTTCCGGCTTTTGACTTTTCGTAAACAGTTCTTCAAATTGGTCAATAAAAATCAGAATGCACTGATAATCTTGTTTGAGGAATGTAACAATTTTAATTAGAATATTTTCTCTTATTTCTCTAGCAATATCCGCTATTTGCGATTTTTTACCATAAGTAGAAGCAAGACACTGATAAAGAGATTTAAAAGGACTTTCATCTGGGTGAAAACTTATATTAATTAATGATTTTTTATGAGATCCTAAATAAGGAATTAAACCTGCCCGAATCAATGACGATTTGCCAGTGTTTGATGCTCCTAAAAGCAAGAGTACATTATCTTTTTTTAAGCGATCGCCCAGATTAGCAATCCACTTCTCCCGACCAAACAATTTGTCTTTATCTTTAACTTCAAAAGTTTTTAGTCCTAAGTAGGGAGAGTCTGTTTTAAGTGGACGACAATGAATGTCCTCAAAATTACTGTCAGAAAAAAAGTCGTATTCAGAAATACCTTGGACATTACACCCAATATTTATATCGCCTTCAGAACTGTTAACCATCTTATCTCCTTACCTTTAGACACCTCTGGCTAAATCTTTACCTCAGTTATAGTTCCTCGGCTAATCTTTGTAAGTAAATCAACAAAATTAATTACCGAAGAAAGGCAGAAGTTAGGAGACAGAAGGCAAGAAGCAGGTGGCCACTGAGCGTAGTCGTTCGCGCAGCGTCTCCGACAGGAGAAGTGAGGCAGAAGGAAGAAAATACAATTCTTGCTCTCTGCCAAAAAAGTCTAAAGTCGCTAAATTCGGTTTTAAATACCTTTATTCAGGGAAATTACTTAAACAAACTTTAAAAATATGTAGTAACTTTATCCTAAAACGCCAGAAATGACAAACGGGATGGAACTTTTTGATAACCTACACCTTGCTATGTTTAGCGGCAAAGGTGGAGTCGGAAAAACGACAATCTCCTGCACCTTTGCATGTCGTTGGGCGCAGAAATTCGCCAATGAGCAAATTCTTTTAATCTCAACCGATCCGGCTCACTCTCTTGGAGATGTCTTACAAGTTAGCGTTGATGACATTCCTCGTCCCATAGCGGAACTACCAAATCTACGAGTAAGGGCGTTGGATGCAAAGCTTCTGCTACAAGAGTTTAAAGAACGTTACGGCCAGGTGTTAGAACTGTTAGTGGAGCGGGGTAGTTTTGTTGAAGGAGAAGACTTGTCTCCAGTTTGGGATTTAAATTGGCCTGGACTGGACGAATTGATGGGTTTGTTAGAGATCCAACGCCTTTTTAAGGAGCAGCGGGTAGATCGAGTAGTAGTTGATATGGCTCCTAGCGGTCATACTCTCAACTTATTTGGATTGATGGATTTTTTAGACACTTTCCTCCACTCTCTTGAACTGTTTCAAGAAAAGCATCGGATTATTAGCAAGACCTTTGCTGGAAGTTACACACCCGATCGCGCTGACGATTTTTTGCAAACCCTGAAAGCTGAACTGTCGCAAGGCCGTCGTCTCCTTCAAGATCCCACCCATACAGCTTGTTTGTTAGTTGCGATCGCCGAACCAATGAGTTGGTTGGAATCAAAACGGTTCCTAGAAGCCTTACAAACTTTGCAGGTTCCTTGCGGAGGGTTGTTTGTTAACCAAGTCCTGGCCAGTGCGACTGACCCAGATCGTTACCAAGAACAACAACCGCTGATCGGTCAGTATGCGGATCTTGCTGACGGAAAGCCGATTTTTATTGTGCCACAGCAAGATGAGGAGCCTTTAGGGATTCTAGCCCTCAGCCATCTCATCGACCAAATCCATGTTCCTCAGCTTGAACCGCTATCTCCTATTGAGCTACTCCCAGTTCAATGGCCGGAAACAATTCTTCCTAGCTTTGGAGATTTTCTCACCAAAGGTCGTCGCCTGTTACTAATTGGCGGTAAGGGTGGAGTAGGCAAAACCACAGTAGCAGCTGCCATTGGTTGGGCTATGGCTCAACAACATCCCGATCGCAAAATTCGCATGGTTTCTATCGATCCAGCCCACTCGTTGGGTGATGCCTTTGGTCTGAGTTTAGGACACGAACCATATCAAATAACTGCCAATCTTCGAGGTCAGGAAGTGGATGGCGATCGCATTCTCGATCAATTCAGAGCCGATTACCTATGGGAACTGGCCCAAATGATGAGTGGCGAAACCCAAACAAGCGAAGCTATTGAAATGGCCTATGCTCCTGCTGCCTGGCGCAAAATTGTCGATCAAGCCTTACCAGGGATTGATGAAATACTTTCCCTGTTAACAGTAATGGAATTGCTAGAGCAACAAGAAGAAGACTTGATTATTTTAGACACTGCTCCTACAGGTCATCTTCTGCGTTTTCTAGAAATGCCAACTGCATTAGCAGACTGGCTAGCTTGGATTTTCAAACTCTGGATCAAGTATCAGAATGTCCTTGGTCGTACAGAGTTTATGGGGCGTTTACGAACTTTGCGACAGCGCGTAATCAAAGCCCAAAAAGTGCTAAAAGACCCACAACAAGCAGAGTTCATTGGAGTTACACTTAACCAGACTAGCGTACTTGCCGAACAACAACGCCTGTTCAAATCTCTGCAAGAAATAGGTGTAAGTCAGAATTACCTTGTTCTCAACCGTTTTAATTCTACAGCAACCATTAATTGCGATTTTCCAGGTTTGACAATGGTTCGCTTACCAATGCTTCCTCGCTCAGTTCAGCCTTTAGAACGCATCCAAGCAGCAGCAGGCTGTTTATTTTAACGGCTAATTAGACTAAATACTTCCATACCCAAAGAGAAATTTATTATGCATCGCACTCCAACCCGCAGACAAATTCAAGCCAAACTTAGCACCATGCCTCCTCAACGTTCTCAAGCAACAGTTTACTTAAATGCTTACAAAATGATGTTAGAGAAGGAGCGTTTAGAGGAGGAACTAGAGAAACTCGAAGCACGCCGACATCAGATTCAGCAGCGTCTTGCTATTTTAAATAGTCAAACAATTGCTGAAGAGAACACCATCCATCAGCAAGCAAATACTGGCTTAGAGGACAATACACCAAAATTCAAAACTTTAACATTGGAATACTAAGTACTAAGATTTCAGCTTGCCTATTCTTCGCAACTTTGTTGCGCGGTCGAAGCTGAAAATACTCCCATATTTAAATTTTGACCAGATTTAAATATGAAATTAGTAGTCTCTGTTTCGTAAGCTCAACAAGGATGTACCGATGTTATGAGTAGGAAAAGAAATTAAATTTTATTAAATATCTTTTCTAAGTAAAGTTTAATTTTTTAAATCATCAACGTAAAACTCTACCGCAGTTATTTCCCAATCTATCCAGCCTTGTGGCTTAATCAGCCAGCCCTCTATTAAATATTCTGAGTATTCTACATTAGAGTCGTTATTGATAGGAAATTTATTAGTAAATAAGTGCTTATTTACATATTTGCTTTGCCCTTGATTATATTCATAAAAAATTCTTTTTGAATATTTTACTCTTTTAAATATAGCCCTACATGGTTCCTCAAACTTACTTGTAGCTGCTAAAGGATGTGGAGGATAAATTTCTAGCCCTGTTTGAATGTTAACTATAATAGAATCTTGCGTAATTTCAAAGCTTTCTATTTTACATTCGGGGAAATGAATATCATCAAAATAACCTTTTACAATATTCATGGCTTTTCATTTATTAATATTTTGATTTTACAAAACCTTAAACTTATGGAAGATAAGATCGGGTTAAAAGCATTTACAGTAAAGTCCTGAGTTCTATATTAACTCACAAGAGCGATCGCCTGGGCTGATGTCGGAATTGTGGGGAATGGCGACATTGGGCTAAAAGGTCGAAAATCAAGAATTAAGTACAAACTAAAGGAGGTACATCACGTAATAAGAATATTTTTGGATAAAGTCCCCTTCTAAAACGTAATTAGCCACGCTTCATAAGGAATGAAGAATCGACATCTAAAAGCCAATTATCATCAATAAATTCTAGATTTTCATCATAAAGAAGAACCAATTTACCAAGTTTTTGAGCATTGCTACTTGCAGTTTTCGTATTATCAACAGCATCAGCTATCAGCAAAAACTTTAGTTGTAAAAAACGTTCTTTGTGAGTAACGCTTATTGAACTGCTAACTAATTCGGCTTCTAGGGTACGAGGTAACGTAATTTTTTCATAATATTCATCTTGTTCATCTCAATAGCCACACACTTTATAATCACACTGGTCAAGATGTTCTTGAACAAGAAGATTAGCATCTAAACTTTGTAATATTTCAGTTAAATCTTGCCAAACTTGATGATTTTTTAATTCGAGCCTTGCCATAGTTATGTGGGTTTAATGTTCTGTTACCAAACCAGGGAAGTGCAATATACCATCAATGAATTTTGCATGAAATCGGCGCTCGCCACCTTTACCTAAGACTTTAATTTATTTAAGTATAATATCTAACAATATTTTTAAAATTAACGTGAGTCTCCAACGGAGGCGCACGTTAGTTAAAGCAATAAATCACACAAGCTAGGAAAGAATTTCAATACTCTTGTGTTTGATCGCGTTCCTCCTGTTCTGCTTCCATAATCGCTAATAAAAGAGCTTCTTCCTGAATTTCGAACTCTTCTTCAGGAATTTCCCCCATATCAAAAGCAAGTTGGAGTGCAAGAAGCTGCTTGCTCAGATTTTCTTTATCATCAATTTCAGTACTCGCCTGTTCTAAAATTTTTTCCCCAAGCCACGTTACCCCCATTAATGGGCCAGTAATCGGTAATAGTAAGAAGCGCAGAACCATATTGCTTTACACCTGTGTGGACTTCTTAAAGGTATCCTCTCAACACCGTAATCATGCTGATGACATAAATATTAAACATTACTAGTCTTGTGTTGATGCCAAAATGCGTTGGATTTGAGTCCAGTTAAAGCTGATTGACATCTGTATTTTATATTTACAATGTAACAAAAAATACTTTAATAGACACATTACTATTTAGGAGGTACTTAGAGTTTGACAACAGTATTAAATGCATCTCCCCAACGATTTGTCAATACACCTGCTGTTCAACGCGTCGCTCAACGTGCTTTGCGCTATCTACAGTCAGGTTTTTCAATACATTTACGTGGTGCAGCCGGAGTCGGAAAAACTACTCTGGCAATGCATCTAGCTGATTTGCTCAACCAGCCGATCATCCTCTTATTTGGAGATGATGAGTTTAAAACCTCAGACTTGATTGGTAATCAATTAGGTTATACCCGTAAAAAGGTTGTTGATAACTTCATCCACAGCGTTGTCAAAATTGAGGATGAAGTCCGACAACATTGGGTTGATGCACGATTAACCCTAGCTTGTAAAGAAGGATTTACGCTGGTTTACGACGAATTCAATCGATCGCACCCGGAGGTAAATAACGTTTTACTCTCCGTACTTGAGGAGAGGTTGTTAGTATTACCAACAAACCAACATCGAGCCGAGTATATCCGGGTTCATCCTCAGTTTCGGGCAATCTTAACATCAAATCCTCAAGAGTATTGTGGAGTTCATGCAACTCAAGATGCTTTGATGGATCGTGTTATTACCATTGATATGCCTACACCTGATGAACTGAGTCAGCAGGAAATTGTAGTTCATAAAACAGGCATAGATTCTGAGAAAGCAGAAGTAATTGTCCGCATAGTACGGACGTTTTGGAGTCGATCTGACTCTGGACAAGGCGGTGGATTGCGTTCCTGTCTGATGATTGCCAAAATCTGCCACGAACACGAAATTTCCGTAAACCCTGGAGATCCTAGCTTCCAAGATATTTGTGCGGATATCCTGCTTTCTCGCACGAATCAACCTCTGATGGAAGCAACTCGGCTACTGGAAGAGGTTTTAAGTGAATTGCATCATAGTATAAATACCCAAATTCAGTCGTCAGAGATAATACCAAACAACCAAAATCAGCTTGTATTGGAACAACGAGTACCTTACGAGCATGAAGTCTACAACTACCTGTGTAATTCTCCAGGAAGGCGTTTCTCTGAATTGGCAGTAGAACTAGGGATCGATCGCAGTCAAATTGTCGCTGCACTCAAGTCTCTCAGAGAGCAGGGAGTATTAGTACAAATGCAGAGCAATGCCGAGTCGCCGAACATCTCACAGACAGTTCCTTTTGATTCTGGCCATTTAATAAAAAAATGAGTACTAATACTAACCGGGGAGCTATCACCACATCAACTCAAGGTTCTACCTTGGCAGATATTCTAGAACGGGTTCTGGATAAAGGCATTGTTATCGCAGGAGATATTTCTATTTCCGTAGGCTCCACAGAACTGCTCAACATTCGGATTCGTTTGTTGATTTCTTCTGTTGATAAAGCCAAAGAGATTGGAATTAATTGGTGGGAGAGCGACCCCTATCTTAATAGTCAAACTCGCACCTTATTAGCAACTAATCAACAACTTCAAGAGCGTCTTGCCAGTCTAGAAACAGAACTGCAATCGCTTAAAACACTCAATCCTATTAATCATCAGAATGCAGGGGATTAGCAAATCAAAAGGTTCCGATTCCGGTTTAGCACCGTTATTACTGACGGTTGTTGAGCTAATACGCCAACTCATGGAAGCTCAGGTGATTCGGCGAATGGATGCTGGCACCCTCAACGATAATGAGTTAGATCGGGCTGCCGAAAGCCTGCAACAGCTTGAACAACAGGTTGTTAAACTTTGCGAGATATTTGATGTTGATCCAGCCGATCTAAATATTAACTTGGGTGAAATGGGAAATTTACTTCCCCAATCTGGAGGATACTACCCCGGTGAAACCTCTAGTCAACCCTCTATTCTAGAACTTCTCGATCGCCTATTAAATACCGGTGTTGTGGTTGAAGGTGACTTGGACTTAGGACTGGCTCAGTTAAGCTTAGTTCATGCCAAGTTAAGACTAGTACTCACTTCTAAACCCCTGTAACTTTTTTATCTACATTCTTCTTGGTAAGACATTTATATGAGTTTTTACATTTATGGAATTTTGACCTTGCCTGCTCCACAAAATTTAAATTTTGAGGGCTTAGATCGGCAACCCGTACAAATTAAAATTTTGGATGATTTTGCAGTCATCTATTCGGAAGCACAGCAAGAGCGTTATTTGGCCAGCCGTCGTAACCTGCTAAGTCATGAAAAAGTCCTTGAGGAGATCATGCAAGGAGGCGATCGCTATTTACTGCCCGTGCAATTTGGACTTTTGGTTTCAAGCTGGGAAACGGTTTCACAGCAATTAATTCGTCCTCATCAAGAAGAATTGACGCAAATGCTTGCGAAGTTATCGGGTTGCCGAGAAGTTAGTGTCAAAGTTTTTTGGGATACCGAGGCAGAAATTCAGGGACTATTGGCAGAACACCCAAATCTCAAAACCGAAAGGGATAAGCTAGTGGGTCAACCCCTGAGTATGGAGCGGGTAATTCAAATAGGGCAAACCATCGAACAGGGAATGAGCGATCGCAAGCAAGGCATCATAGATGTATTTAAAAGCACGCTCAACTCCATTGCGATCGAGGTGGTAGAAAATACTCCCCAAGTGGACACAATGATCTACAATTCAGCCTACCTAATTCCTTGGGAAACAGAATCACAATTTAGCGAACACGTTGAAGCACTCGATCGTCAATTTGAAAACCGTTTGCGAATTCGCTACAACAATTTCACTGCCCCGTATAACTTTGCTCGTCTTCGATTAACCACTTCCAACTGATTAATTCCTCTCTCTGTTCAACAGCAATAAAAATTGAGAATCAAAAATTATTGAAACTTTTAATTTTTCGTAACAGGACTTACGCAATAACTCTCTAAAACTCTTATTTCTCTGCGTCCTTTGCGGTTCGTTTTTTAATTATTTTGCGTAAGTCCTATGAAAATAAAATTTTCTCTGTCTTTTATTTAACTAAAATCAATGGACGACATATTTAAAGGATTTGAACACCTATTAGAAATTGCCAAAGCTTTAGAAGAAAAAGTAGAGAAAGGCGAGTTAAAAACTTCTATTCAAATTCGCTCTCATAATCTCAGTAGTATTCCCCGGCAAGGCAATATTCCGAGAACAAATAATTCCAGCCGAACCAGATCCAATTCCACCGTTGGCACTACACCAATGGATGATACTGATGTCACCCCCCCATCAGATCGGACGAACTCAAAAGCTTCTTGGCAAGGTATCGGCGGCTTGGCTGATGTTCTCCAAGAAATCAGAGAGTTAGTTGAAATTCCACTTAAACGTCCAGATTTATTGGTGAAATTAGGGTTAGAGCCTCCGCGTGGGGTTTTGCTCGTTGGCCCACCCGGTACGGGAAAAACTTTAACAGCCCGTGTTTTGGCAGAAGAGTTAGAGTTAAACTACATTGCCATCAATGGTCCAGAGGTGATGAGCAAGTATTACGGCGAAGCAGAAGCTCGTTTACGAAGTATTTTTGAGAAAGCAACTCGTTCTGCTCCCTGCCTGATATTTATTGACGAAATTGACAGCCTTGCCCCAGATCGCAGCCAAGTGGAAGGCGAAGTTGAAAAAAGACTAGTGGCGCAGTTGCTTGGGTTAATGGATGGGTTTGCCAAAACCGAGGGCGTACTTGTATTAGCGGCAACAAATCGTCCCGATTATCTCGATCCGGCGCTGCGTCGTCCGGGACGCTTCGATCGCGAAGTTCAGTTTCGGGTTCCCGATCGCAATGGACGATTGGAAATTCTGACGATTTTGACAAGTGCTATGCCCTTGGAGACTTCAATTAATTTAGGAGCGATCGCCGATTTGGCTGTCGGTTTTGTTGGTGCCGATATCAAAGCTCTTTGCCAAAAAGCAGCCTACATTGCCCTTCGTCGTCAAGTCCCCTCGCTCAACAGTCCCGTTCCTGAGAACATGACTATCGTACAGCAGGATTTTCTCGAAGCAATTAAGGAGATAAAACCCTCAGTTCTAAGGGATGTAGCAGTTGAAGTACCAAGTGTCAGTTGGGATGACATTGGTGGTTTGGATGATGTGAAACAAAAACTTCAAGAATCTGTAGAGGGCGCACTTCTCTATCCCGAACTATACGAGCAAACCAAAGCCAAGCCTCCCCGTGGGATTCTATTGTGGGGGCCGCCTGGAACCGGAAAAACGTTACTGGCAAAAGCGATCGCTTCCCAGGCTAGAGCCAACTTTATTGCTGTGAATGGCCCGGAATTACTCAGCCGATGGGTAGGTGCCGCAGAACAGGCAGTCAGAGAACTTTTTCGCAAAGCTCGGCAAGCAGCTCCTTGCGTTGTGTTTATAGATGAAATTGATACGCTGGCACCAGCACGAGGACGATTCACTGGTGATTCTGGAGTTAGCGATCGCGTTGTCGGTCAACTGCTCACCGAACTGGATGGGTTGCATGAATGCCCGAAAGTACTGTTAGTAGGAGCAACCAATCGTCCAGAAGCGCTCGATCCTGCCTTGCTCAGAGCCGGAAGATTGGACTTACAAATAAAAATTGATCTACCAGATCGGGCCAGCCGATTAGCGATTTTACGAGTTCACAATCTAGATCGTCCCCTGGTTGATGTCGATTTAGAAACCTGGGCGACAGTTACCGAAGGTTGGAATGGAGCAGACTTGGCTTTATTGAGCAATCAAGCTGCTTTGAGTGCAATTCGTCGATACCGCGCCCAGGGATTGAGTGACTCCAGCTTGATTCAGATTACAAATGATGATTTCCAAGTTACATACCAAATGCTTGCCAATCAGCATCAATC
>JADEXV010000496.1 GCA_015206945.1 Nostocales cyanobacterium LEGE 12452
GGCATTGTAACAGTGATAGGATATCGAACATGGGCGAATTGTAGCTTTTGAGTTGTCGTTTGGGAAGACAACAACTCTACTACAGAGCGCCCTCTCTCTTCATACTCTTTTTTTGGCTAAGGTATTGAAATAGCAGTAGCCTCAAAACAATTAATTCTCTTAGTAAGGCACTAAAAGAAAAACCACAGGATTTTATTAAGACAATACAGGAGTCAAAACTAATTTTTCAGAAGAATGTGAAGCTCTTATTAGTCATCGACCAATTTGAAGAGCTAATCACAATCTGTAACCCACAAGAAAAAGAACTATTTTTAAATTTCCTTGCAAATATTTTAGAGGCTAATCATCAACAAATTTCCATTGTATTGACTCTGCGTTCTGACTTTGAACCCCGTTTCTTAGATTCGGTCTTTAAGTCATATTGGACACAATCTCGTTTCCCTGTACGCGCTATGAGGTCAGAGGAATTACGACAGGCATTGCCTGTCTTTCTTGGGTCATACAATCTGAAAATCATCTCAAATCACCAGCTAGAGCATTATGTCTAAACTTTTTGCCGTTATGGTTGCAACCGTTCCAGAGTATTACGACTATAAATCGGCTCACCCAGAGCATGACCAAAATCAACTCGCTTGGTTTAATGAGCAACATGAGAAAGGAACACTACTGTGCTGTGGGCCGTTTTTTCCCCATGATGGAACTGGGCTTTGGGTAATCCAGGCAGAGAATCTTGAACAGGCTCAAGCTGTAGTAAACAGTAGTCCTCGTGTGCGAGATGGTATGCTGGCAGACTCTGCTAGAGTTGTGGAGTGGGAAGTTCACATTGGACGCGCTCGTTTTGCTCCCGTGTGAATAAGTGGAAGCAACAATTGCTAAATTACTTGGACATAAGCAAATAAACGCCCATTAGAAAATTCTGATAATTGAGATTAAATATAAGCTAAGTTACCTTCTCATCTTCTTAGCTAGTTCGTTTAACCCTCCTTCTTTAACACAGGTTGCACCAAGGCTTTCAGTGTAATCACCGTAGTCTTTGTAATGTTGTATCTTAATTAACATTACGTTGTCATCGCTCCATTTACCTTTAATTTCGTTGATTTTTAATGTTTTAGGATCAAGAAAATGGTTCAAGTTGCCGCCAAGTTTTCCCCACGAGTAAGAAGCTCCGACCATTCGGGTATTAGTAAACTTAACACCAGACATCTTAACGACTGAATTAGTCTTTGTATTGAAAGAACATGCAGTATTAGTCTTGTTATCGAGTGCGATAATCAAATTGTTATTGCTCTCAAAGAATGACAAATCGTCATTTTTGTTGCTAGCTACAGCAGTTAGAGGTAATAACAACACCAAAATATTAATAGTTAAAAATAGTTTTTTCATTAGCTTTTTTTTAATCTATTAAATACTTTACTATCTCAATTTGCAATAACACATCAGTATATTTATTTACTTATTATTCAGTATAATAGTCTCAAGATTGCTAACTGCTAGCCAAGCAAGCTCTTACTGAGATTAAGGTGAGTTTCTGTCTGCTAAATCCTTGCTAAAGACAATCTCGAACTTAGAGGCAAAGGTGGCTGTTGGGCAATTGTCAGCCAAGTAAATGACTTTAGTTGCAGCGTGAGAATGTGGGATGGTGAGCAGGGCAAACGCATCTAAATATTGACGAGCCTGAATCAGGATGAAATACACCAAGGCTCAAACTACATAAGGCTTTGAGGAAATTAAATCTCACTTAATATGAAAATGATAATCATTGTGAGGGGTA